>CAZIJC010000004.1:0-43652 GCA_964539385.1 uncultured Anaerolineales bacterium
CTCGATCATCGGTGCCTCATTCGGCCCGGTGTGCGGCGCGATGATGGCCGACTATCTGCTCTCGGGCCGCAAGTGGGCCGGGCCCCGCTCCGGCTTCAACCCCGCCGGCTGGATCTCGTGGGTTGTCGGCTTCGCCGTCGGGGCGATCGAGTTCGTCGCCAAGATTCCGGGCCTGGAAAGCCTTGCGGGCAAGGTCCCCTGCCCGCCTGTGGCCGCCTTCATCGTTGGCTTCGTCCTCTACGCGATCCTGGCAAAGGTCGGCCTCCAGTCGAGGACCCTCCAGATGCCCGCGGCCGAAGCACCGCAGCAAGCCTGAGCGAGCGTTCAGGCACTGCAGATACAGACCGAAATCGGGTCGTGGCCCGTCGAAAAAGACGGGCCACGGCCTGGTTCTGCCCGACACTTGGCGTCGCCAGCGCGGTTCAGTATCCTGGCGGCCAGGAGGATGGGGGCCGTTCCCTGGATACCATTGCCTGAAGCATAGTCGAGGAGAAACGATGAATCCCAAGAACTGCTTTACCCGCCGCACGTTTCTTAAGAGCGCTGCCTCGGCCGCGCTGGTCGGCCCGTACGTCATCACGTCTGACGCCCTCGGGCGCGACGTCCGTCCATCGCCGAGCAACCGTATCGGCATGGGCGGCATCGGCGTCGGCGGACGCGGCGGAGGCCACATGCGGGCACAGGCCCAGTTCCCCGACGTCCAGGTTCTGGCCGTCTCCGACGTGGACAAGAACCGCCGACTCAAAAACAAGCAGTACATCGAGCAGCACTACTCCAAGGCCCTCGGCACGACCTACGCCGGCTGCGACGATTACGCCGACTTCCGCGAACTCCTGGACCGCCCCGACATCGACGGTGTCGTCCTCGGCACGCCCGACCACTGGCACGGCCTGGGAACCGTCCTGGCCGCCAAGGCCGGCAAAGACATCTACTGCGAGAAACCGATGGCCTCGACCATCGGCGACGGCCGCGCCGCCGCCGACGCCGTCCGGCGCTACGGCCGCGTCTTTCAGACCGGCAGCCAGGAACGGTCCCGCGACAATTGCCGCTACGCCTGCGAACTCGTCCAGAACGGCCGCGTCGGCAAGATCCACACCATCAGGACGTTCCTGCCGACCGGCAACAAGCACTCCGGCGCCACCGGCCCGGTACCCGTTCCGGACGGCTTCGACTACGAGAACTGGCTCGGCCCCGCCCCGTGGCAACCGTATCACCCGAGGCGGTGTCACGGCTCGTTCCGGTGGATCCAGGACTACTCGGACGGCGAACTGACGGACCGCGGCGCCCACGTCAACGACATTGCACTGCTGGCGGCGGGGCCGTTTCTGAAAGGTCCGGCCACCATCCAGGGCCACGGCAGGTTCATCGACGACCCGCTCTGGGACACCCCTTACCAGTACCACATCGAGTTCAACTACGCCAACGGCGTCCGGTTCATCGTGGACAGCAGCAACGCGCCCGGCGACGCCAAGTGCAGCATCACGCGCGCCCACCGCGGCATCATGTTCGAGGGCGACAGCGGGCGCCTGTTCGTGGCGATCCACGGCGGGGCGCTGGCGTCCGACCCGCCGTCGCTGATCAAGGAAAAGATCGGCCCGAACGAGATCCACTTCGGCCGATCGCGCGACCACCGACGCAACTGGGTCGAGGCCATCAAGACACGCGGGCCCACGGTCGCCCCGGCCGAGGACGGTCACCGCACGGCATCGTTCTGCCACCTGACGATCATTGCATGTCGGCTGGAGAGAAAACTCACCTGGGACTTCGAGAAAGAGCAGTTCATCGGGGACGACGAAGCCAACAGCCTGGTCCACCGTCCCCCGAGAAGCCCCTGGGTCCTGTAGGCGCCGCCAAGCACGGCGCCCCTGAGTTAGCCGCGGGGCTTGCCCCGCGCACTGCGAAGTTAACCGCGGGGCTCAGCCGGCGCATTGCGAAGTTAGCCGCGGGGCTTAGCCGGCGCATTGCGAAGTTAGCCGCGGGGCTTGCCCCGCGCGTGCCGTGCAAATGGTTGCAGCAGCCGCCTGAACCAACTAGAATGACCCCGCTTTCAACAAGCGGAACTTGCCGGAACGCGGGCCCGAGGAACGCCCGCCGCACTTGTAACAGATGGAAGGAGCCCACCATGGGGTGCTGCAGAAGATGGGTTGTCGGTCTGATCGTCGCGTGCATCGTGCTCGCTGCCGTTGTGCCCGTCCGGGCCGCTGATCCGACGCTCGGACAGGACCTGAAAGACCTGCCCAAGTACAAGTTCGGCCAGAGCCGCGAACACCTGACCCGCATCGCCAACGCCGTCCGCGACGCCAAGGGCGCCGCGCGAACGCGGCTGTGCGGGCAACTGGTGGCGGTCCTCGGGTCGAATGCCACGCCCGACGCCAAACGGTTCGTGTGCCGGCAACTCAGTATCGTCGGCACGGCGAAGGAAGTCCCCGTCCTGACGGCTCTGCTCCTGGACAAGGAACTGTCGGACATCGCGCGGTACGCCTTGGAGCGGATTCCCGACGAGGCGGCCCTGAAGGCCATGCGCGATGCCCTGCCGAAGGCTCAGCCCCACGAGAAGATCGGCATCATCAACTCGCTCGGAATGCGCCAGGACACCGCGGTCCTGCCCGCGATCCTCCCCCTTCTGAAGGGCAAGGACGTACCGATCGCCATTGCCGCCGCCGGCGCGCTTGGCAAGATCGGCGGGCCCGAAGCCGTTAAGGCCCTGGCCGAGGTCCGCGGCCGCGCCGGCGACAAACTCAAACCCGTCGTCTCCGACGCGTATCTGCTTTGTGCCGACCGCCTGCTCGCCCGGAAGAACAACACCCAGGCCGCCGCCATCTACCAGGAGATGTTCAAGCCCACCGAACCGAAGCACGTGCAGATGGCGGCCCTGCGTGGCATCGTGGCGGCCGGCGGCGAGAAAACCCTGCCCTTGCTCACGGAAATCCTGACCGGCAACGACGCCGGGATGCAGGCCGCAGCCTTGCGGTTTGTCCGCGAGGTCTCCGGTCCCGAGACGACGAAGGCCCTGACCGGCCTCCTGCCGAAACTGCCACCCGCATCCCAGGCCATGCTGCTCGACGACCTTGCCACGCGCGGCGACGCCTCGGCCCTGCCGACCGTCGTGGCCGCCGCCAAGAGCAACGACGAGGCTGTCAAGAAGGCCGCCGTCAAGGCCATCGGCAAACTCGGCGACGCCTCGACCTTGCCGATGCTGACGGCGCTGGCCTCCGGCGGCGGGCCGCTGGCCGACCAGGCCCGCGCGGGCCTCGACGCCCTGCCCGGCGCCAACGTCAACGCTGCCATGATCGGCCTGGCCGAGCAGGGCAACACGAACGTCCGCAAGGAGGTGATCCGCAGCCTGGGCGCCCGCGGGGTCGCCAAGGCGGTTCCCGTCCTGCTGAAGGCCGCCGGCGACGCCGACAGCAGCATCCGCTCCGAATCGATGAAGGCCCTCGAGGTCCTGGCCGACGAGAAATCGGCCCCGGCCATCGTCAACCTGGTCGTCAAGGCCAAGGACGACGGCGACCTGGCCGCAGCCGAGAAGACCCTCGGCACGCTCGCCGGTCGAGCCGAGAACAAAAGCGCTGTCGTGACGCCGATCCTTTCGGCCGTCGGCGGCGCGCCGACCAAGGCCAAGTGCGCCCTGATCCGGTCCCTCGGACGGGCCGGCGGCGCCAAGGCGCTCGGCGCGGTCGCCAGGGCCGTCCGCGATTCCGACGAAGGCGTCCAGGACGCCGCCATCCGCTCCCTGGCCGGCTGGGCCGACGCCGGTGCGGCCGCGAACCTGCTGAACATCGCCAAGACGTCTCAGAAGACGACGCACCAGGTGCTGGCGCTTCGCGGCTACATCCGCATTGCGGGTCTCAAGGAAGTGCCCGCGACCGACAAGTTGAAGATGTACACCGCCGCCATGGCCGCCGCCAAGCGCCCGGACGAGAAGAAGCAGGTTCTGGGCGGCCTTGGGAACGTCAAATCCGTCGAGGCCTTGCGGATGGTCGTCCCGGCCCTGGCCGATAAGGCGCTTCAACGCGAAGCCGCCGCCGCCGCCGTCAAGATCGCCAACAACCTCGGCGGGCACGGCAAGGAGACAATCCGCACCGCCATGCAGAAGGTGCTGGAGGTCAGCAAAGACAAACGCCTCCGCAAGGACGCCGACGACCTGCTGAAGAAAGCGGGCGGGGCGAAGAAGTAGGCGGCCGAGCCCGTACGCGTACCACGCTTGCGTGGCCATGTTGGCTTTCTGCGCTCGTGGTCATGGCCACGCAAGCATGCTCATGCCACCCTCCCTGTATGCCGTACTGCCCCTCCGCGCGCTGCCCTGCCCCAGAAAAGCCGCGTGTTTTCTCCGTTCCACACGAGAACCTTACAGAGGCCAGGCATAGCAGTCGGAGGAGACCACAATGTCAGCGAGCCACGGTGAACCCGGCCATTTGCCGGCAGGCGTGAAAAGGCGCGATTTTCTCAGGTCCGCAGCCGCCGTCGGCGCCGGCCTGGTCGCGGCGCCGACCATCCTTGGGGCCGAAAAGGCGGGGCCCGCTCCCATCAACGTTGCCGTCATCGGTCTCGGCACCCAGGGGCGCGAACTCGTCGAGCAGGCCCGCAAGATCCCCAGCGTCAACTTCACCGCCGTCTGCGACATCTGGTCCTACAGCAAGCGGTATGCCTCGCGGCGCCTCAAGGCTTACGGCTACTCGATTAACGTCTACGACGACTACCGCGACATGCTCCAGAAGGAGAAAGACCTCCAGGCCGTCATCGTCGCCACGCCCGACTGGATGCACGCCGAACACACGATCGCCTGCCTCAAAGCCGGCCTGCACGTTTACTGCGAGAAGGAGATGTCGAACGACCTCGCGAAGGCCCGCGAGATGGTCGTGGCGGCCCGGGAGACGGGCAACCTGCTCCAGATCGGCCACCAGCGCCGCTCCAACCCGCGCTATCTGCACGCCAAGGAGAAGTTGCTGGACGATGCCCACCTGCTCGGCCGCATCACGCACATCTACGGCCAGTGGAACCGCTCCCCCGCAGCCTGCGCCCCGAAAGGTTGCCCCGAGGCCTATCTCATGGATGAGGCGACGCTACGGAAGTACGGCTACGCGAACATGAACCAGTTGCGCGACTGGCGATTCTACCGGAAGTACGGCGGGGGGCCGATCGCCGACATCGGCAGCCACCAGATCGACATCTTCGGATGGTTCCTGGACGCGCGTCCCGCGTCGCTGGTGGCCGAAGGCGGCCGCGACTACTGGAAGCAGTACGAGTGGTACGACAACGCCCTCGTGATCTACCGATTCGACACGCCTCAGGGAACCGTCCGAGCTTTTTACCAAACACTGACCACCACCAGCGCCGTGGGCTACTTCGAGAGATTCATGGGCGACCAGGGCACGCTGCAGATCTCGGAGAGCGTCGGCAAGTGCCGCGTCTTCGCCGAAGGGCACCTGACACCGAAGGCCGGGGAGAGCGCGCACCCTTGGCAGACATGGGTCGAGAAGGGCTATCTGGTCGAGGTGCCCAAGAAGAAGGAGAAGACGAAGCGCCCGACCACTCGCGCCGAGGAGATGCTGGCCGTCTACAAGTCCATCCCGCCCACCGCCTTCGTGTTCAACAAGGACGTGGAAGACTCCTTCCACCTGCCTCACCTCAAGAACTTCTTCGACGCCGTGCGCGGCAAGTGCCAACTGAACTGCCCCGCCGAGGTCGGCTACGAGACGGCCGTCCAGGTTCTGAAGGTCAACGAGGCCATCGCCGGCGGCGAGAAACTGCACTTCAAGGAGGAGGACTTCACGGTCTGAAGCACGACCGCCGCGCGGCGGCCTTCCGAGGCCGCTGCGAAAACGACTCAAAGGTGGCGCCCTGGGAAGCCCGCCACCCGGTAGTGTCACAACGGTCGTTTGCTGCGAAAACCGCGTTACGCCCGCACGCCACGCGGGTTCATAGTGACGAAAGCGCCGGTCAAACCGTCAAATTCACGGGACTGGCGCTTGGCATTCGGCACAAAACCGTTACAATAGCCGCTCCAGATTGGGGCAAGCAAGAGGCCCGGGCCTTCAGGGCCAGGCCACGGAATCGAGTTCAAGAGGAGGCGAGAACCGAAGATGAGCAATCCCGAAAGAGCACGTTCCACGACAGGCGTGAACCGGCGCGATTTCCTGAAATCCTCCGCCGCCCTTGGCGCAGGGCTGGCCATGGCGCCCACCGTCCTCGGCGCCGAAAAGGCGGCCGGCGCCGACATCAACTGCGGCATCATCGGCGCCGGCACCCAGGGACGCGTCCTGCTGGAGCAGGCCGTCAAGATCCCCGGCATCAAGTTCAAGGCCGTCTGCGACATCTGGCCTTACAGCCAGCGCTACACCAGCCGGCGTCTCAAGTCCTACGGGCACGAGGTCAACGTCTACTCGGACTACCAGGAGTTGCTCGCCAAGGAGAAGGACCTGGCGGCGTGCATCGTGGCCACGCCCGATTTCGCGCACGCCGAGCAAGCCATTGCGTGTCTGAAAGCCGGCCTGCACGTCTACTGCGAGAAGGAGATGTCGAACAGCCTGGCGAAGGCCAGGCAGATGGTGCAGGCGGCCAAGGAAACGGGCAAACTGCTTCAAATAGGGCACCAGCGCCGCTCCAACCCGCGGTACATCTTTGCGAAGCAGAAACTGATCGACGAAGCCAAACTCCCAGGCCGCATCACGCACATCTACGGCCAGTGGAACCGCTCCACCGCCGCCGCCGCTCCAAGAGGATTCCCGAAGAAATACCCGATCGACCAGACCATCCTCGACAAGTACGGCTTCAAAGACATGTTCCAGTTCCGCAACTGGCGGTTCTTCAAAAAGTACGGTGGCGGACCGATGGAGGACCTCGGCAGCCACCAGGTGGACATCTTCCCCTGGTTCATCAACGGCAAGCCCAAATCGGTCCAGGCCAGCGGCGGCGCCGACTACTGGAAGGAATACGAACTGTACGACAACGTCCTGGCCATCTACGAGTTCGAGACGCCTCAGGGAATCGTCCGGGCGTTCTACCAGACGCTGACCACGAGCAGCGCCCGCGGCTACTACGAATCGTTTATGGGCGACGAGGGCACGCTCACGATTTCCGAATCGCCCGCCCAGTGCCGCGTGTACGCCGAGGGTCACCTGCCCTCGGTGGACGGCAAGCACGCCTGGCAAAAGTGGGTGGACAAGGGCTACGTCGTCAAGGTGGAGGAAGAGGAAGAGAAGGAAGAGGAGCCGAAGACCGCCGCCGACGCCATCATGAGCGTGTATAAATCCAAGCCGCCCGTGGCCTTCATGTTCAACATCGACGTCGAGGACGCCTACCACAAGGCCCACATCGAGAACTTCTTTGACGCCGTCCGAGGCAAGGGAAAGTTGAACTGCCCGGGCGAGGTTGCCTACGAGACCGCCGTCATGTGCCTCAAGGCCAACGAGGCCATCGAGGCCCGAAAGACACTGGACTTCACGGAAGAGGACTTCAAGATTTGAAAACCCGGATGACCCGTCAACCCATTCGCGGCGCCGTCCCCGGCCGACGCCTGACGGTCGGGGCGGCTTTCACGGGCGTCGTCGGGCTGGTTCTGGCGACGATTGCAAACACGCCTCTCGGTGCGGCCGAGAAGAAAGTCACGCACGTCACGGGCAGCCGGGCCACGTTTGTCCATCGCCTGCCCCTGCTCGACGCCGAAAACGGCGCCGTCGCGCCCGACGACGACCCCTGCATGCCCTTCGCCTACCGCAACACGTGCACCAAGTGCCACGAGTACGACCACATCCGCAAAGGCTGGCACTTCAACGCGACCGATCCGGAGGTGGACCCCGGCCGCCCCGGGCACCCGTGGTTCTGGTGCGATCCCATGACGGGCACGGTCCTGCCGCTCTCGTACCGGAAGTGGTCGAACACGTGGCGGCCGGACAAGGTGGGCATGTCGCCGTGGAAGTTCTGTCTGAACTTCGGGCACCACCTTCCGGGCGGCGGGCCCGGCGAGAAAAGCGACGCCAACGACCCTGCCGCCAAGTGGCTCGTGGCGGGCAAACTCGATATCAACTGCGGCGCGTGCCACGACGGCAGCCCGGCCTACAATAACGTCGAGTGGTACCTCCAGATCGCCAAGCAGAACTTCATGTGGGCCGCCGCCGCCAGCACCGATCTGGCCGCCGTCACCGGCGCCGTCGCGAGCATGCCGGCGTCTTACGACCCCTTCATGGGTCCCGACGACGAGAAGCAGGCCGCAAAGGCGCCGGCCGTCCTGTATGATGCCTCGAAGTTCAACGCGAAAAAGGAGGTTTTCTTCGACCTGCCGGCCCAGTCGCTGGAAGAGCGATGCTACTTCTGTCACAGCCAGACGGAAGTCGGACCCGATGCGCCCGAACCCTGGGCCACCGATGCCGACGTCCATCTGCTCGCCGGCCTGACGTGCTCCGACTGCCACCGCAACGGTCTCGACCACAGGATGACACGCAACTACGAAGGCGAACCGGCCGCGAAGGACCATCCGGAACTGGCGTCGCTCACCTGCCGCGGCTGCCACCTCGGCGAGCAGTCGGCCGCCTTCGGTCCGAACACGATGGGCGGACGCCTCGGGGCGCCCGTCCCGACGCACCTCGGCCTGCCGACGATCCACCTCGAAAACCTGGCGTGCACCACCTGCCACGCGGGCCCGTACCCCGAGCAGCGGACGCGCCGCGTTCAGACGTCGATGGCTCACCTTATCGAGTTCCAGGGCCCGCACCGCGGCCCCGACGCCCTGCCCCACATCGTTGAGCCGGTCTTCGTCCGCGGCAAAGAGGACGGTATAATCGGCCCTCGGCGGATGGTCTGGCCTGCGTTCTGGGCACGGCTCGAGAAATCGCCGACAGCCAAGCAGGCTGAGAAGGTCACGCCACTCGGCCCCGACACCGTGTACGAGACCGCCAAGGACGCCTTCGACAAGGCCATCGAAGGCGAAGCGGAAGGCGGCCTGACAAGCAAGCGTATCGCGGCCGTCCTCGCCATCCTCACGGAGAAGGACGAGAAGAAGGCCGAGTTCGCCTACGTCTGCGCCGGCAAACTCTACCGGGCGGGCCCCGACGGCGCCCTGACCGCCGCAGACCATCCGGACGCCAAGCCCGTCGCCTGGCCCATCGGTCACAACGTGCGGCCGGCGGCCCAGTCGCTGGGCATGACCGACTGCACCGACTGCCACGGATTCGACGCGCCCGTCGCCTTCGGCGAGGTCGAGGTGCCGTCGCCGGCCAAGATCGGCCGGGGCGTGACGATGGCCATGTACGAGTTCCAGGGCCGCGACGCCTTGGAACTCAAGGCCTGGGCCATGTCATACGTGTTCCGCCCGATGTTTAAGGTGGTCGGTTTCACGACGGCGGGTGTGATTGCGGCCGTCCTGTTGCTGTATTTCTTCCTGGGCCTTGCCGCGCTCGCGCGTTGGGCCGGCAAGAAGGCCCCTCCCGGGCCCGCGTAGGTGGGATGAACGAATGAGCCTGTTCCAGATTCTTTCGATTCTCGGCATCGGTGGCACCCTTGCAGCGTGCCTGGTGCATTACCTTCTGGTCGCGCACCGGCAGCCGCACCCCGGTCACGGGGAGCGCCGCGTGCGGCGGTACAACCTGTGGGAGCGTCTGGTCCACGTGGTTCTGCTCCTGACGTTCCTGGTGCTGGCGGTGAGCGGTTTCTGGGCGTCCATCGGTTGGGACGGGCCGATGAGCGGGTACCTCCTGATGATCCACACGACGTGCGGCGCGGTCTTTGCCGTGTGCGTTGCCGTCAGCCTGCTTACGTGGGCGGCCGACCACGCCTTCGCCCCTTACGACGGCCGCTGGTTCCGGCGTGGCGGATGCTGTTCCACCAGGGACGACCTGCCCGCCGGACGGTTCAGCGGCTCCGACAAGGTTTACTTCTGGCTGGCGGCGCTCCTGACGCTTGTCGCCCTGCTGTCGATGCTCCTCAGCATGGTCCCGGTGCTGGACACGTATGGCCAGCACCTGATGTATCACGTGCACCGGTACGCCACCCTGGTCCTGGTCATCACCACGATCTGGCACGGGTACATCACGACGGCGGCCAAACCGGGCGGCCTGAGCGCCATCCTGTTCGGCCGCGTCAGCCGCTCCTGGGCCCGGCGCTATCACCCCATCTGGGGAAGCGGTGAGGGCGAACGGGCTCGCGCCGAAACTCAGCCGGATTGATCCCCCTCCATGGACCTCTCGATCATTATCCCGGCGTTCCGCGAAGGCAAGAAGGTTGCGCACGACGTTGAGGCTGCCGCCAGGTTCCTCGTCGAACATGATCTGCGGGGCGAAATCATCGTCGTGGACGACGGCAGCCCCGACGACACGGAAGAAGCCGCCCTGCAAGCCGAGGTCCCGCCCGGTGTCGAGCGCCACGTCATCCGTTACACACCCAACCGCGGCAAGGGATACGCCCTCCGCACCGGCATGAGCCAGACGCACGGTGAGGTCATCATGTTCGCCGACGTGGGCCGGTGCGTGCCGCTGGATAACGCGCTTCGCGGCATCGAGGCGATCCGAAACGGCGAGTGCGAGATCGCACACGGGTCACGCAAACTGCCCGACAGCGTCCTCGACCGCCGCCAGCGCCTGTACCGGCGGATGCTGTCCTGGCTGTTCCGGAAGGTCGCCGGCGCCTGGATGGGCGTGCCGGGACGCCTGACCGACACGCAGTGCGGCTTCAAGATCTACCGCGGAGACGTGGGGCGAGAACTGTACGCCGCCTGCCGGACCGACGGGTTCATGTTCGACCTCGAGGTCCTGCTGCGCGCCCTCCAGAAAGGGTACCGCGTGACCGAGTTCCCGGTCGAGTGGCGGTGCGACCGGGATTCTCGCCTGAAGCCCGCCCGCGGCGCAGGCCACACCTTCAAGGAACTGCGGCGGATCAAGCGCGACCTTCAAGAAGAAGCGTCGTAGGGGCGAGGCATGCCTCGCCCATCCTTCGCAAAGACGCCTTGGCGGGAGCGCCGCGGCGGGGGGGAGATGAAACGCTACGGCCTGCTGGCCGAATCGTTCGATCCGACGACCGGCGCCATCGACGTGTACCAGACGGACCGCGCCTACTGGCAGTCGCTCTGGTACCGGCCCCCGCGCTGACGCGGGCGCCACAGCGGCAAGGCACACCTCGCCCCGCGCGTCCCTCTCAGTCCTTCGGCTTCGTGTGCCAGATATTGCGGAACTTGACGGGGCAGCCGTGGTCCTGGATCTGCAGGCGGTCCTGCGGGATTTCCGGCTTGTTCGACGCCTGGCCCGTCGGCACGATTTCCACGTCATCCTGGACCTTGACGCCGTTGTGCAGCACCGTGACGCGGGCCGCCTTGACCTTCTTGCCGGAGGCGTCGAACCGCGGCGCATGAAATGTGATGTCGAACGTCTGCCACTGGCCGGCCGGCAGGCTGGCGTTGACCTTCGGTGCGATCCTGCGGTAGACGGCGCCGCAGCCGCTCGCCCTGGGGGGCTGACCGAAGGAGTCGAAGATCTGGATCTCGTATCGGTCCATGATGTAGAGGCCGCTGTTGCCGCCGCTCTTGGGCCGCTTGCCCCCTTCACCCGGCGGGATGTTGAACTCCAGGTGCAGGTGCATGTCGGCGAGTTTATCCACCGTGTACTGACTGCCGCTGCCCTTGACGATGTAGCCGTCGGCCGACGCCTGCCACGTCTTGTTGTTCCACTTCGCAAGCGACGGCGCCTTGCCGGGCTCAAACGCCAGGAGCACGACGGCACCGGCGGGAGGCTTCTTGCCGAGTGTCGGCGACTTGCCGACCTCCGGCGCAGCAGCCGCCCGCGCCGTGCCTGCAAACAGGATCGAAAAGGCCAGGAGGACCGACAGAACCACCATCACCTTGCGATACATTCATGCACTCCTTCCGAGGATCGGTCTGCGGCGAACGTCCGGCCGGGTCCGCGGTCAGTCCTTGAGCGGCACGTACCAGATGTTGCGAAACCGGGCGGGGTTGCCGTGATCCTGAAGCATGAGCGGCCCCTGCTCGCCGACCTTGCCCTTCATGCCCGCAGTGGTCGTCTTCGTGACCTCGGCGTTTTCCTGAATCAGGACACCGTTGAACAGCACCTTCTCGAAGACCGGCGGCTTGGTCACGGCGCCGTCGCCGCCCAACTTGGGGGCATGGAACACGACGTCGTAGGTCTGCCACCGCGTGGGCGGCAGGGCGGGATTGACCTTCGGCGCCGCTACGCCGTAGATCGCCCCGGCCTCGTTGCCTCTGCCCTCCAAACCGAACGAATCGAGCACCTGGATCTCGTACTTCCCGTGCAGGTACACGCCGCTGTTGCCGCGCCCCTGGCCGCGCGCCTTCGGCTGATACGGGCACCGGAACTCGACGTGCAGTTTGATGCTGCCGAAGTTGCGTTTCGAGACGTTGCCGCCCCGGCTCACCAGCGCGCTGCCGTCGTCCATGGTTTCCCAGTTCGTGTTGTTCCACTCCTGGAGGTTCGTCTTCTTGCCGGGCGCGTACGGCAGCAGGACGACGGCGCCCGCCGGCGGTTTCTGGCCTTCGGTTGGCGACTTGCGCAGGGTGTACTTGCCCTCGAACTCGCCGGCGCTCGATTTGGCGACGAGCACCTCACCGCCCTCGATCGTGCCTTTGCCGTCCGCATCGCCGACCTTGCCGGCCAGTTCGACGCGTTTGCCCGCGGCCGTGCCCTCCAGTTCCCCGAACTTGCTCGACCACGCGTGGCTGGTGAACAGGCGGACGCGGTACTTGCCGTCGCCCTCGCCGATGACTCTTGCCAGTGCCTCGGCGGCCGTGCCCCCGGCAGGGCGCCATTGGCCGACGTACTCGCCCATGATACCGTCGTCGGGTTCTTCGATCCGTTTCTCGGGCTTGCCTGCCTGAGACGGCACGGCTGCCAGGCCGACAGCCAGCAGTCCCGTCAGCATCATCAACACGATTGTACGTAGCATGACTGGTCTCCTTTGCTGCATTCGCGTGACACGCGCCCGTACGGGCGGCTAACCTGCTAACGCGCCGGGCAAGCCCGGCGGCTAACCTGCTCAACTACCACTTACCGAAGCGGGCAACCTTGCCGTCCGCCGACAACAGCATACCCGAAACCTCCGGGTGACGCCTACAATATTGCTCCACCTCTTTCGGCGACATCACCAGGAACGCCGTGGAGAGGGCATCGGCCACCGTTGCCGTCGGCGTCACGGCCCAGGCGCCGAGATTGCCTTCGGCCAGGCGCCCGGACCGCGGATCGATGATGTGCCGCCCACCCGGCGGCGAACCCGAACCGCTCATCGCCCGGTCCTTCAGGCACACCGACCCGAGCGCCTTGCCCTTCGGATCGCTCATCGCCACCGCCCAACCCTCTTTGCCGGGCGGCGCTGCCGCCCCGAACACGGTGCTCTGGCCGCCGTGCACAAGCGCCGTCTCGATGCTCCATTCCCGAAGCAGCGCGACCATCTGGTCCACGGCGTAGCCTTTACCGATGCCGCCGAGGTCGATCCGAACGCCGACGGCGCGGACGCCGACGGCGTGCTCGGCCTCGTCAAGCGCCAGGAGGCGCATGCCGGTCCGCGCTCGGGCCGCGGCAATCTCGTCGTCGGACGGGTTCGGCTTCGAGCCGTCCTTCGGCCACCACAGTTCAAATAGCCGCCCGATGGTCACGTCGAACGCGCCGCCCGTGTCGGCGTGGACCTGGGCCGCAACCTTCAGGCACTCGAACGTCGCGAGGCCGACGCGGACGCCCTGCCCCGCCTTCAAGGCGTTCACCTGCGAGACGTCGCTGGTGGTCCGGAAGCGGCTGAGTTCGCCTTCAAGGTGGTCGAGTTCCTCGAACGCCGCCGCCGACGCCTGGCGGGCGTACTCGTGCTCGTCGCCCGCAATGAAGACCTCGAAGACCGCCCCCATCGCCTCGTGGGCGAAATGGTCGAGGCCGGCGCCCTCCCGCTCACCGCCGGCCGAGATCAACTGCGGCGACTGGGTCACGGGCCGTCCCCCTTCGGCGCCCCGGCTTTGGGGGCAGACCACTTCTCCACGAGGGCATCCCAGAGCGACTGCTCAACGTAAATCGGCATGAACACCCCCGGCCGCAGGCCATGGATGCTCTGCCTGTTGTACGAGCCTTTCAGACGCGCCTCGAGCGCCTCCTGGACGTCCGGCGTCGTCAGAATGAGCGAAGCGTCGCAGTCCGCCGGCACCTCATGGTAGTACCCGATGTGGTCCTGGTTGAACTGCCGCAGGTACCAAGGCAGCGGCCAATAGTTCTCGGGCGTGATGACCTTGACGATCATGTCGTGGCCGTACGGCGAGACGGAGGCCACCTCCTCGACCCGTTTGACGATGTTCAGCGCGTCGCGCGACGTGTGAGCGTACACGTACGGGTTTCGCTGGTCGGCACAGAATCGGAAACTCGCCCGATGGGCCTGCCAGCCGAGGTGAGCGGCCAGAGCAGCCAGGACGACGACCACGATCGCCTTGAGCGGCCACTTGGGCGCCCACCGCACCAGCGCCATCGCCCCGACGCCCGCCATCAGGATACATCCGTGCAGGAACCCCACCGCGCACCACGGGGTCTTGTACGGGATGACCGAGTAAGCCACCGTCAGCACGAGCGTGTAGACGGCGAGGAACCGCAGCAGCGGCGCGTGCGCGCGGCCGATGCCTTTCTTCGTAAGCGCCGCGACGATGCCGACCACGGCCAGGCCGAGGATCAGCCCTTCGCTCCACCACGGCCCGCTTGTGGCCTCCGTGACGAGTCGCGAGTGCGCCAACATGCCTACGTAGAAATACCACGGGTTGTCATGGAGCCCCACACCGCCGGCGCGGGTGAAGCAGTAGGCGTACGCGAGGACCGAATCCAGCAACCCGCGGGCGTGTGTGAAAAACGAAGAGAACAGCACCAGCGCCGCCACGACCGCCGCCGCAAACGCCACCACCAGGTGGCGCCACGCCACGTGCGGGCCGGCAGGTGGCCGCTGGCGGTCCACCAACCGCGACCACAGCACCGTGCCCACCAGGGCCGCAACCGCCGCGGCCGCAGCAAGGACCCACGTCTCTTTCGTCGCTTGCATCAGGCCGAGAAACGCTCCGGCCGCCAGCGCCCATCCCCACCGGCGGCCCCGGGTATATCGCCACGCGCTGGCCAGAAAGGCAAACGTGAAGAACACCAGGAGCATCTCCTGGACGTAATAGCGGCTGTAGAAGACCATGGCAGGCGAGATGGCCGTCAGGACGCCGGCGCAGACGGCAGCCAGCCGGCCGAGCCCGTCGCCCATCAGAACCAGCAGCAGGACCACGCCCACGCCGGCGAGCGCCGGCACAAGGCGAAGCATCGCGTCGGTCATCTGGCGCGACGTCCGGACGCCGGTCAGCCAGAACGTGGGCAGCGACAGGTAGTAGAGGGTCGGCCCGTGGTGATCGCGCGGGTTGTAGCGATAGACGCCGGACTCCAGGAGCACGGCGGCCTTGACGGCCTGGTTGGCCTCGTCGCCGTGCATCGGGCGCAAACCGAGCCGTGGCAGCCGAAGCGCGAGGGCCCCGATTGCCACGGCCAGAATGCAGACGCCAAACACCAGACGCGGGTGTTTCATTTTGCGGCTTTGCCGTAGACCTCCACCTCGATGTAGTGGTTCTGATCGTTGGAGGTATTTCCTTTGCTGTAGAGGCGCAGGTAGCGGGACTGGGCGCCCTTGGCGTCGATGAGACGGCCGCGGAAGTCCTCGATGTACTCCAGGTCCTTGCCGATGCCCAGGCCGGACGAGTTGTCGAAATCGTTGTTGTAGATCGTCTTGACGCCTTCGATGAAGTCGGCGTCCTTGGCAACCTGAATCACGACGTCGTGGTACACGCGGCCCTCACCGTGATAGTGCCAGAGGGTGATGGCGTAGATCTTATACTCGGCTTTCAGGTCGAGTTGGACCCACTGGAGGCCGGGCCCCAACTCGACGTAACTGCCGTCGGTGCCTTCCTTGTCCTCGTCGGTGACGAGTTCGAGTTCGCCGATGATGGGCTCCATGTCGCTGGACTTGACGGCCTTTTCAACAGCGACGTTCGTGGCCCCCTCCGGGGCGTAGAACGGCTTTCGGGGCTTATCGACGTACTTCTCGAGCGTCGGGGCCGGCTTGATGTTCTTGGGCGTGCCCTCGAACATGGCCTTCGGCAGTTTGATCTTCAAGGGGACCAGTTTCTCGCCGTCCTTGCCCGTCTTCTCGGCCGCCTGCATCACCGAGGCCGCGACCAGGACCACGGCGACCAACCCAACCGCCAGAACCATGCCAACCGTCATGTAACGTCTCTTCCTCATCGTCTTCTGTCTCCCCTACCAAGGACCCATTGTCGGTGTGCCCAACAGGATGGACGCAAGCACCTACTCCCCATTCATCCGTTTCAACCCGTGCAGGGCCGTTTCGTGTCGCACAAAGGTACGGTCCGGCCCCCCGGCTGTCAAGTCAACGGCCGCGAAAAAACCCCGCCGGCCGAAGGCGTAACGAGGCCCGCTCGCCGGGCAACGGGCCGCACGGCCCGTCACTGTACCTCTCGTCCGAGGGCGGCCAATCACGCGGGGTATTTGCCCGGAGTTTGTTCCGCGGACACAGGCCCCGCGCGGCGGCCTTACCAGGCCGCCGCGGCTGCTGCAGAAAGGTGGTCGTCCAGACCCACGCTTGCGCCGGCCGAAGACTGGGTTGGGACGACAGCGTACACCGGTCTGATGCACGCGGGGGCATAGTCCTGCCGCTGCAAATCGCGACGGGGCTACGAAACGGGCATCACTGGTCAAGGCCCGTCACGGACTGGTGGCTTGGTGCCGGAAGAAAAGGCGCAATGTGGGGCTTGCCAGCGCGCCCTTCGATCCGAGCAAGCGCGTCGGTGGCGCACGACAGCACGAAGCGGTCCTTCTCGTTGGCCAGCATCTTCTCAAGGGCCGGTTTGGCCTCGGCTGCTCCCAGGTGGGCCAGGGAACTGCACGCTTGCGCCCGCACATTCGTGTCCGCATCTTCCAAGGCGCCAATCAGCGCCTTGACAGCCGGCTTGTCCCCAACGCGGGCCAAAGCCCACGCGGCACTCGATCTGAGTATGGCGTCGTCGGAGTTGGTAAGCACGCCTACCAGTGGCTGCTCGCTGCCCTCGACCTTCAACAAGCCCATGGCCAAGATGAGACTCTCAAGGCGCACAGCATCGCCTTCCGACGTCAGCATTGCGAGCAGGATGTGTCCGCTTTCGGCACCAAGGACGTGGCCCTCGGCCTCCCACTGTTCCATCGTAGGCAGGCCGCGTGGCCGGGGCACGTGATCCGACAGAATCATCGGCGGACGCCTAGCAATCCAGTTCTCTACCCGGGTTTGTAGGCTTGTTTGTCCGTGGGATTCAGGGGCAGGACTCTCCTCCTGGACGCTATCGGACGCTGGCTCACAGTCAGCCGAGATGATCAGCAGCACGGCCATCACAGCGCAACGTACACCACTTGCGTTTTGCTTGCGCATAACGATACCCATGCTCATCGGCCTACCACGGCTGGGCCTGCACCGGGCCCACGCCGAAGTAACTGCCGCTACCGCTGTAATCGCCGCGAAGGTCAAGCCCACCGACCACGGTGCCGCCCCTGAACTCGAGTTCCTGCCGCGTTGAGACCGTCATGGACTTGTTGCTGCACTTGCCCTCGCACTTGGGCTCCTGGGTGCTTGATATCGTCACCTTGATGTCAAGCCACCTCGCGAGTGTGCCTGGCACGTTTTGTGCCCCAGGTTTATCTTTCATGGCAACAGTCTCTTCGCCGGGGCAGGGCCTCTCGCGGAAAAACCACGGCCTCAACGTCTCAGAGATGATCGGGAGCAGACCTTGGCGCACGGCATCCATCTGATCCACCCAAGCCCTGGGCTGCATGTAATGGCTCATCCCGGTCGAGGGGATGTTGGAGCGCTCCTCCCATCTGAGCGTGCAGTCCCCCTTGACGTAGCCCCCGCCGTCCGGCAACTTGTATGAAAGGTCCGCGTTGACAGTGAAGCTGTGTCCTGCTGCCGAAAGATTGCCGTACATGAGGGTAGCCACGTCGGTTACCGAGAGATCGTCCACACAGCAACAGCAGCACTCGTATCCTGCCGGATTGCCGCGTAAGTCCAGTCCCTGCAACCCCAGCGGGTCAACCATGCCGATCGGGTTCCCCCGAGTGTACCCGTACGCATTCATGCCGTCCGCGTACTGGTGCATCGCATCTTGGCCCCGGAGCGCCCTTGTGGCGACCGGGCGGCGTGAGCCAATTCGCACTGGGGCTGCCAAGCTCTCAGGCCCTGGATCCCTCTGCATGAAGCGTCCTAGCGTGGGGTGATACATGGCCGCAGCGTCGGCGGTCAAGATGGCAACAGCAGCGAAACCCATCAGGACGTCTAAGAGGTGCTTGCTAGTGATGGATATTCCCGTTTTCTTTCAGAGCAATTACCCGCTCCTGCTTTGCGCCACTCGCGGGCCCTGGTGAACACAAGTTGCGGATGCGGAGAATCTCACTGTCAAACTCGTGCGCCAGGCGCTGCCATGCGGCCTCGTCTCTGAGAAACCGGCCGGCAAGACGAAAGGAGACGGGACCAGCCGCCATGCCGCTTCCCAATGGCAATGTCCCGGAAGCCTCAATCTCGACGACGTCGGCGGAGGTCCGAAGCAGAGACACCTCCGAGACGCCTTGCCAAAGAGCGCCGCCCTCCCAGGGGGCCATCAGGATCACTGTCGCGCTCTTCGTGTGATGTCGGCCTTGGGGGACGGCCAACCGGACGTAGACATCCGGCTTCCGCGCGTCCTTGATTCCCCCCAAGGTGATGATCTCCAGGATCTCCGGCGGAGCATCGAACTTCGCCAACAGTGAGAAGTTGCAGGCCTTGGTTCCGAAGTATGAAGCGCTGGTCTCCGCCGACATCGCGCGATCGAAATCGGTCCCTTCAAGCCTCAGCGACAGAGCGCCACAACCCGCGCCCCAAGCCGCGAGGCCCATGAACAGGACGGCGAACGCTGCGGAATGCCTAGAACCAATCGCCTTGCTCATGCTCTGCCCACCATTCATAGGCCTCCGCGTTTTCGGGGTTCTCCAGCCACCATGGGTTTGTCGGTTTCTGGTCCCGCATGCGGCTCGGAGGGTCGAGCGTCCCGTGAATATGGGATCCTTCGTGAATCAACGTACCGATCTGGTTCAGAGTGGACTGAAGGGTGAATGGGCAGCACAAGTGAATTGTTTTCCCGAAAGGCCAGACGTAAGCAATTGTGCCCGGCCCACACAAGAGACCGCCGCACTTAATGCGCGCGTCGCTCAGGGTCTTAACGATGCCATCGAGACGTCTCTGGATTCTCCCCAGGTGTCTTTGCAGTGCGCCGGGTTCAACAGACGAAGTCCTGTCGATCTCGGCAAGTCGCTCAAACTGGTCTCGCATTACCTTTGCCCGACCCGACGCCTGATTCACGCGCTGTTCAAGATCCGCCTTGTCCACCTTCTCGCCGTAGCAGCACCAGTTGTCGCAGTTGATGAAGGTGTGCGTACCGGTCGGGTCCCTCCAACGGACCGGATTCCCCCGGACATACTGGTATAGGTGCATCCCGTCTGCGTACTGGCGGACCGTGCCTCCCCGGGCCGGATGTCCGCCTGCGGCCGGAGTCGCCGCGCCGATTCGCATCGGGGTGAACCCACCTTCTGGTCCCGGATCCCTCTGCATGAACCGCCCCAGCGCGGGGTGATACATGCCCGTAGCGTCGGCGGTCAAGATGGCGACGGCGGTGAAACCCATTAGGACGGGGAAGAGGTGTTTGGTACTCATGGCTATGCCCCTTTTCTGCCAGACCGATTCTCGCCTCCGGCGCCACGATGTCAAGCATTTTTATGGTTGTCCGGGCACCTTCGGTTGCCCAGGAATCCGCGGGCGCCGGCTGTAGGGCGATGGCACCTGAGGCGCATACGGCCTTGCTGGCTGAGGCACATAAGACGGTGGAATCCCGAGCCGCCGTGCATCCCGTTCCATCAGACGCCGATTGTAGGCGTTGATGGCCTCGACGCGACGGAGTTCGGCCTCTATCCGATCAGCCCGGTAAACCTTGGGCGGTTCGGGAATGCCCTCCGGCCCGATGGCGAAGTGCCGCCTATGTAGTCGGATTGCCGCCGTCCGCATCCAGCCGGAGTAGGCGGGGTCACTTGGCGCGAGCCGTTGGGCTGCGGCGTAAGTTTCGAAGGCCTCCCCCGCGCGCCCCGTGTCCAACAGGCAGTGGCCGCGCGAGCCCAGGAAGCAGGCGAGTTCCTCGGCGGGCGACAGGGACTTCAGGTAGCAGTCCGCCGTTTTCTCCGCCTCGGTCCATTCCAACGGCCAGGTCTTATAGTGCTCGTCGGGGTAACTGTCCGTGCCGCCGGTGCTTGTGGTCTCGATGTTGAAGCGTTCTTTGCCCGCGTCCCAGCGGGCGAAGACGTGGCCCTTGGTGAGCACGAGCCACAGCGGATAGCCCAGGCGCCTCCCGACCGCCACGTACAGCACCGGCATTGAGACACAGGTACCGCCGTTGGCGTCGTCGATCATGCCGTGGATGAACAGGTCCTTCGAGTTCTTGAAGTCGATGTTGCGGACCCGCTCCATGTTGTAGTGCACGCCGCAGTCCTCTTGAAGGACCTGGGCCAGGAACTCGGACCGCAGCCAGGTCTCAGAGTGTTTGTAGTGCTCGGCCCAGCGCGGGTGATGGGCGCGGTAGAGATGGCGCTCGGTTACCGCCCTTACCCGCTCGGCCCAGTCGTCCAGCCGGGCCAGGCACTTGGGGATTCCCAGTTCCTCGGCGCCCGGCAGGCCCGTGGCGCACAGGAGGTTCATCTCGGCAACGTTCACTTCGGCCAACTGCTCGGGCGTCATCTTCAGCAGTCCGTCGAGGGTCTTGGCCCTCTGCGCGTAGCGCGCGACGGGTGGGGGCGTGGTC
The DNA here is from genome assembly GCA_964539385.1 of uncultured Anaerolineales bacterium. Lineage (GTDB taxonomy): Bacteria > Planctomycetota > Phycisphaerae > FEN-1346 > FEN-1346 > JAUVZF01. The sequence goes on from CAZIJC010000004.1 coordinate 20,870, forward strand.
TTGTGATTGCTGTTTGAGACGACAAGCAGGACCCCCACGGCGGCGAGAAGCCCGAGGACCAGCAACAGCGCGACCCGCCGAAGAGGGCCTGATGGCCTTTCCCGAGGCTGTGGTGATGTGGTACGGTCCCGTTTCTTGCTCTTGCGGCCCATGCCCCCCTCCGCAACAATACGGGCGAGATGGTCGGCAGTATCGGGCGCTGTGCAGGCGGCTGTCAAGAATAATTATTTGCCGGGAGCGGGAACGGGTCTGGCAACGATTTCTGGCAGGTCTGCTGAGGCCCATTTTATGGGCCTTTGCCCGCCGCAGGCGGGTGTAGCCCCGGCCCTGTGGGCCGGGGCCATCAAGCGGTCGGCGCCTCCTCTTCTTGTTTTCTCTCCCGCCGTGGCCCGCCTGCGGCGGGCCACGGCGGGAGAGAAAAGGTGAATCGCTCGCGCCGCAAAGCCGGGGCCAAAGGCCCCGGCCTACACGCCGCTTCGCGGCGGCAAGGCGGCTGGAAGCCGCCTCAAACCAGTGCCGGCAAATCGCTCGCCATAAAAACTTGCCACACCCGCGGGAACTAGGATGGCGACCGGGCCGGACTGAATCGACGGCCGGTTTTGCCGTCCTATTCTGCGGCAAGGCGAGTTTATACCATGTCGGCCCCCGTCGGGCAGGCAAGATCGGCACACGGAATCGGAACCTTGAACGCGGAGCAGTAGAAGGAGAACGCGATGCGACGCACATGGGTGGTACTGGCGGTAATCGTCCTGTCCGCAGCGGTGCTTGTCGCCGGCCTGGACGCGGCCCAAAAGAAGCCCCAGAGCATGGAGGTCAAAGCCGCCGAGGTTGAGAAGGTCCGTGCGGCGCTGCCCGAGAAGGCAACGGCCGCGCCGAAGAAGGCCCGCAAACTGCTCATCTTCAATCTGTGCCGAGGTTTCCGCCACGGGTCCATTCCCATCGGGGCCAAGGCGATCGAACTGATGGGTGAAAAGACGGGGGCCTACACGTCGGTCTCGACGCTCGACCCGGAGGTGTTCCGGCCGCAGACCCTTCGCCAGTTCGACGCCGTCGTCTTCAACAACACGACCGGCACGCTCTTCGAGGACGAGGAACTGAAGAAGAGCCTCCTGGCGTTCGTTACGAGCGGCAGAGGCATCGTGGGCGTCCACTCCTCCACCGACTGCTTCTACAAGTGGGCGGAGTTCGGCAAGATGATGGGCGGCTACTTCTCGGGCCATCCGTGGCACGAGGACGTGGGCATCAAACTCGACGACCCCTCGCACACGCTGCTCAAGGTGTTCGGCGGCAAAGGCTTCCGCATTACCGACGAGATCTACCAGTTCAAGGACCCGTACAGCCGCGACAACCTGCGGGTGCTGCTCAGTCTCGACATGAACGCCACGCGCGACAAGGGCAAACGCGAGGACAAGGACTTCGCCGTCTCCTGGATCCGCGAGGTCGGCAAGGGCCGTGTCTTCTACTGCTCGCTCGGCCACCGCAATGAGATCTTCTGGAACCCCCCGATCCTGAAGTACTATCTGGACGGCATCCAGTACGCCCTGGGCGACATCCAGGCCGACGCCACGCCAAGCGCCCGCCTGAGCCCCGCCCCCAAGGCGGCCCCGGCGCCCCAGAAGAAGGCCGCCGCCACGCCGATGCACGTCAAGGTCTATGCCGCGCCGAAGGCCGACGGCTGGATCCCCCTGTTCGACGGCAAGGACACGAGCGCCTGGCAGAAACCGGCCGCCGACAAATGGACCGTCGAGGACGGCGTCCTCACGTGGCAGAAGGGCTGCCGCAACATCTGGACGAAGGAGAAGTTCGGCGACTTCGTCCTGGACCTCGAATTCAAGACCACCAAGGGCACCAACAGCGGCATCTTCCTGCGGTCTCCGGAAGGCGAGAAGAACTGGCTCCACGGGTCCATCGAAATCCAGATTTCCTCCTCGTACGGACCGGACCGAAAGCCCGGCAAGCACGACTGCGGCTCCGTCTACGACATCCAGGCCCCCAGCGTGGCCGCCGAGAAACCCGTCGGCGAGTGGAACCACATGGCCATCGCCTTCAAAGGGAACCTCCTGAAGATCGTCCTGAACGACAAGCCCATCATCGCCATCAACCTCGACAACTGGACCGAAGCCCACAAGAACTTCGACGGGTCGAAGAACAAGTTCAAGACCGCCTACAAGGACATGGCCAAGGTGGGCCACCTCGGTCTGCAGGACCATGGCCGCCCCGTCTGGTACCGCAACGTCAAGGTCAAGCGGCTGAAGTGAGCGTTGGCGCCGGCAACCAAGCGGGCGTGCCTCGGCTCAGGCACGCCCGCTGCTGTTGCCGACAAGCCACGCGTGACGTTTCCGTTTACCGTCATGGCGGCGGAGTGCCGCTGATCGCCTTCCAGACTTCAATTCCCGAGACGTTGGCCGCGCCCCCGCGGCTGGTGAGGGAAATCTTCCCGTCCTTGACCGTCGTGACCCACGGCCCCAGGCGCTGCCACTCGCCGGCCTCGCCGCTGTTGTACCCCGCGACCACCTCGCGACCGTTCAGGCTGATGGTGAGCGTCTCGGGCGAGGTCTCTTCCCAGACGTAGGCGTACACGGCGTAGCGGCCCTTGGGCACGCCCGTCAGCGTGAGGCGCGGCTCGCGGTTCCAGCGGAAGGCGTGGATCATCTTGGCGCGGGCCTCGTCGGTCGGCGGCCTCAGGCGGACGTTGGGGCTGTTGAGCGCCCGGTCCGTGCAGACGAAGCCCTTCGCATCGTCACCGTCCCACTTGTGGCCGTCAATCTCGATGGGCGGGCCGTTCAGGTTGATGCCGCGATAAAACGTCCACGGTCCGGTTGCGGCAGGCGGGCCGTCCAGTTTCAAGACGGGTTGGCGCGTGTCGCGCGCGCCCGCGCCGGCGGGCGGGCCGACCGGCTTACCGCTCACCTCCAGGATGGCGCGGCGATAGGCCGTCAGGGCCGGCTTGCCGGCGTCGGTGACCTCGAGAATCACGTGGACGGTGCGGCCGGCGACGTCTTGCGGCACCGCGACGACGGCCTCGTGCGTGTCGGCGCCGCGGATGGTCGCCTCACCCCAGTAGGCGCCCGCTTCACGGTAGACCCACCACCGGTAGGTGAGCGCGTCGCCGTCGGGGTCGGACGAGGTGGCGGCCGTCAGCCGGACCTCGGCCTTGGGGTCGGCGGCCATCCGCAGAACAGCGCGGCCGCGATCACCGTTCAGGACGGCCACCGGGTCGTGGTTGGCCTCGTCGTGCGGCTTGACGCACCAGTCCATGCGTGCCTCGAAGGCGTTCTGGTACGCCAGCCGCCAGCGATAGATGCTGAACAACGGGCTCGGCCGGCCATTCTCGAGGTCCGCGTCGGGCACGAACTCATGTCCCTTACCGGAGCGTTTGAACCGTCCGCCCCAGTTGCCCCACCCGGGGTGCTCCGGGTCGCTCAGGCCATCGGGCAGGACGTAGAAGAACGAGGGCGTGTCGCCCTCCTTGACGCCGGCCTTGCCGGCGGCCTTCGCCGGATAGAGCGGGCCGAGCGGCCCGTGACCCGTGCGGACGTTCCGCTCGAGCCACGCCGGCGAGACAAGCCCCTGGTCGCCCGCCTGCCAGATGCCGCGGAACAGGCGGTTCGAGAAGATCCAGAACACGTCGGGGTGGTTCGTCTTGACCCACCCGGCCGTGCGGTCCTGGTCGGCGATGGAGTGGACGCGTATCTTCTTCTTGAAGGCGGCGAGGTCCTTCGCGGAGCGTGTCTTGGCGACCTTCCAGATGGCCTGGGCCAGTTCCCTCGGCCCGCCCCAGATGGTGAACCACACGGGGCGCGGATCGGCGCGGTCGAGAACCTGGATGATCCAGTCCGACGCCTCGGAATCCATCCCGGCGCCGACCTTGTGCGGATCGCCGTTGTGCCCGTCCTTGATGAGGCCGGCCAGCCGCTCGTGCGACGGGTAATCCGCCCGGTGCTTCCGCAGGTTCGCCACCACCCGGCCGTAGGCATCGACGGCCTGCCGGATGAGTTCCGGCCGCGTCTGCTTGTAGTGACCGTGGCCGAAGCCGGTGCACAGGCCCTCGACGTCGAAGTCGCACGCATAGAGCAAAAAGCGGACCATGGACTGCCGGTCGTCGGGGTCGCCGCCGATGTCGGTCATCACCACAACACGCGGCTTCTTCGCCGGAAGGCCGGCGGACATGGCCTGCTGCCCGCGCGCGACCGTCGCCGCAGCCACCACCAAAGCGGCTGCCGCAGCAACCCGGAGCACCAGCCAGGTCCTCATGACGGCTCCTCCTGTTGGCCGGAAGGTAGCGCGGTGGGTCTCCGGACCCACCGCGCTCGAAAGCCCGTTTTCGCCGTTGCGCGGCGTGTCGGGAGACCCGCCGCGCAGTAAGTGGCGCTGTAGTATTGGGCGACTCGAGTTCTACTTTCTCTGTGCCTCCTTGAGCACCCGCTCGGCGTCGCGGCGAACGTTCTTGTTCTTCGAGATGGCGAGCACCTTCTGCATCGTGGGGACGATGATTTGCTTGAGTGGCTCCTTGCGGACGTCGCCGCGGAACTCGCGTCCGATGCGGACCGCCGCCGCTGCCGCCTCCTCGCGAAGCGCCGCATCGGCGAGCGACGCCGAAATCAGTTTGACGGCCTCAATGTCCTTGACCTCGCCGAGGGCCGACAGGATCATCTTCTTCTCGTCCGGGCGTTGGGCGGCGCCCATCGCCTCCTTGTACATCGCCACCTTGTCGGCATTCTTGAACTTCTGCTCCTTCACCAGCCGCACGTAGCCGCGCAGCGCCAGCACCTGCTGCGTCCGGCTCCTGCCGCTTCGGGCAATCTGCAGAAGGTCCGGTGCGACCGCACTGCTCGGCCACTCCGACAGGGCCCGCACCGCGGCATCCTGGATTCTGGCGTCGCTGTCTGTGAGCGCCGCGCGAACGGCATCCAGCGCCTTCGCCGCCGGGGCCTTGCCGAGGATGCGGATCAGGGCACATTTGGCGTCCACGCCCGCGCCGGCCAAGGCGGGCAGGATCATCCTGACGCAGTTGTCGCGGTTGGACCGGCCGCAGATCGCGCCGAGAGCCTTCTCGGCCGCCCCGCGCACACTGCCGGTGTCCGTCTTGACGACGACGTCCACCACGGCCGACACGTGCCTCTCTTCGCCCAGCGCTTCCAGGGCCTTGAGGGCCGACTCCTGGACGCCCTTGTCGGGGTCCTTCGTGGCGGCCATGACGGCGTCGGAGTGCTGCCGCGCGCCGCGAGCCGTCAGAACGCCGAGCAGGTCGCGCCGAACCTCGGGCGCCGCCGCACCAAGCGCCGACGCAATGGCCGCGCTCGCCTCATCGCCGGGAATCCGCTCGAGCGACTTTTGCGCGGCGTCGTGCGCCTTGCCGTCCTTCGATGCCAGGAAAGCGATGAGCGGCGGCACGGTGCTCGTGCCTTTGAACGCCCTGGCCGCCTCGATCGCCGCCAACTGCACGCCCTCGTCCCTTTCCCTCATGGCGTCGAGGATGGCCCCCCGGGCCGCCTCGCCCCCACGCTCGGCCAGCAAGGCGATCACACCGGGCTTGGCATCGGCCGACACCGACTCCAGGTGGGCGACCCATTTCTTCGTGACGTCTTCGCCGGGCATCGAGACGGCTGCCTGCGTGGCGGCGGCGCGAATCTGAAGGTCCGCGCTGTTCATCGCCGCCACCAGTTCGTCCATCGCGTCAATGCCCTGCGAGTTGGCCAGGCCGAGGATGGCGGCGCACCGCACGTGCCGCTCGGCCGGGTCCGCGCGCTGTTTCCAGAGCGTTCGATAAATCCGTGCGGCCTCCCTGCTGTTGCCGGCGTCGCCCAGCCGCTGAGCCAGCAGCAGGACCGCATCCGTCGCGACCGCCCGTTCGTAGGCGCTCCGGGCACCGGAGGCCACGAGCAGCGTCTCGGAGGCGGCGGTGTCGCCGATGTTTGCAAGAGCGTATACGGCGGCCAGGCGGACGTCGCGGTCGGCGTCCTTGGCCGCCTTCAGGAGTTCCGGCACGGCTGTGGCGTCGCGCATGACGCCGAGGTTCTGTATGATCGTGGCGCGGCTCCTGCCCCTGGCCTTTGGCAGGGCCTCGCGGAACGCCGCCTTCGCCTGCTCGCCCCCGATGGAGACGAGCGCGTGGGCGGCATCTTCGCACAGTCTCTCATCCGGCAGCGCCTTGCTGATGGCCGAGACCGATTCGGCCCCGCCGGCCAGGCGCAACTGCTGAATCAGAAACGCCTGGATCGATTTCGGCGTCGACTCGACCAGCAAGTCGCCGAGGACGCCGCAGAACATCTTCCGCTCGGCATCCGCCCCCGGCCGCCCGACGTAAACCGCCAGACCGTGCAGGGCGTAACGCGCCTTCGAGTCGTCGATGGGGCCGGGCTCGACGAGCAGCGCGGCCACGTCGCGGACGCCCTGCCCGCCGAGCGCCGCGAGTTGCTTCATCATCTTCTCGCCCGTCGCGGCATCCTGGAACGGCACTTGGTCGAGGATTCGGAGTGCCTTCAGCGCCGCCGACGGCGCGGGCGCCTTGGACTCCTCGGCGCCGGCCGGCGCCAACCAGGGTCCCATCGACAAGGCCGCCACGATCCCCAACAAGACGGCGGCCGCACGGCTTAACGAGCATGGCGAGGTCATCACGGTCGTGTCTCCTACGGGTTCTCCCGGCTTACAGACGCCGCGACGAACGCATAGCGATACTTCCCATCCGTCGCAGTCCACTACCCGAGTGAACAGTATAGCGGAGAGCGAGTTCCGGGGAAATGAAAACCGGGCCGAACCTCCCCCGCAGCGCCCAAAAACGAAAGCGGCACCACCGTCCCGGCACGCCGAAACGCGCGGTGTGCCACTGGTCCCTTCGACATGACTTGGGGATGGTGGGCGATACTGGACTTGAACCAGTGACCTCCTGCGTGTCGAAGACCGCCCATCGCCGCGCCGAAAAGCCCGAAAAGCCCAAGTTTTCGGCCCTTTTTTGCTATTATGCCGTCGGTGAAAATGCTTGCAAGCGTTTTCTTGAAAACGCCGTTATTCGCACACAAACGCGGTACTACCGGACCGGAAACGGTAGTCTACCGGGCCGCCCGCCTCTTGCCCGCCGCGTCCACCAGCCGAAACTTCCGTGCCGTCACCACGTCCGCCAGCGAGGTCGTATTGTAGTTGCCGTCCTGGCAATAGTATAGATGTTCGTCGCCCGAGTTGGAACCCTGAATTCCCGTGGCGGCGTCCGTGCAGTCGCCGTCCGAGTTTTTGTCCTCGTCGCGGCAAACCGGCGCGTCGATGTAGCGCGGGCTCCGGACGCCTGGGGACGCAGGGAGCCTTCGGCTTTGCTCGGGCCAGCCTGCGAGACGAAGGGCCGACGGTTCCGCAACCGGAGCCTGCGCTACCATAAGCGTATCTTAATCTCTGGCAGCCGCTTGGGCAAGGGCCGAAGAACGGCGAATGATGCGCCTCGGAAACCCGCCGCAACGGGACGGATTCCGGATACGGTGTCCCGGCGCGCCGGGATCTGGAAGGCACGCGCTAAAACAACAAAAACAGCAACAGCCACGACGAGCAGCAGAGAGAACGGCCTTCAGGGGCGGGGCGAATATCGTAATGTGGTGCGTCCGCCGCGGCGACACCGAATAGACGGCTGGGAGAAATCCGCTTTTGAATCCGCCCGCCGTCCCGACCATCGGGACTATGGCGGAGCCAGCCCGCTTCCGACTCCGGCAGGGGCTTGCTCATAGATGGGTATCCTCGGAACCACTCAGTACCTTCCGAAGGCGATGCCGCTGACCCACTTGACATACGCACGGCTCGCCCGTTACGCTCGACTCTTGAACAACCGTCCGCGAAAGTGCCTCAACTATCCGAAGTCCGGACCCGTTGCGGGCCGGACCCCGGCGGAGGTCTTCTGGTACCGCCCCGTTGCACTTACGGTGTGAATTCGCCCTTCATCGACGAAGTTAAGTTGTGTGTCTCCAGAACTCTCAGAACTCTCACCAGAACTCTATCGTATGCCCAGCACACCATGATGGAATCACGGTTGCGTGGACCTTTTGTGTTCCAGACCCTCTATCCTTGCCTTCAGACCTACCCCGACGCCATGTTGGTTCATCAGCGCTTCCATGAACGTCAAGCACAGGTGCGCACGTACCAGCGCCAGCGTGTGCTCTGCCCGATCGCTGCGCGGATTCAGGAGTGTCTCATTACACTCCCTGAGGACCCGTGCCATCTCTGCCAAGTATTGGTCTGGTGTCAGTTCTTCGTGCAGTCTGTATACTCGCGTCAGCTCCGCCAGCATCTCCACCGACAGGCTTAGGCCTTGCAGCATGTCCCTGCGAGAAGCCTCTGTAATGCCTGGATCCCGGACTTGTGCTAGTACCCTCTCCGCATCTTCGGCGCAGTCGCGGAAAAGCGCCACAGGACTGCCGACGGGGACGTGCCCCAAGTCCACCCGTTGCCGGCCTTCGCCCACAGTCACGTTCCCACTGCTGGACAGACTGTCGGGAGCCCCCTGACATCCTGCCAACCCAAACACCACGAAGCACACTGTGCCTAGACAGACTTGTCGCATGTTCACTGCCCCCTAAGCTCTCCCTGCGAGAACCACGCGCTATCGCTGACACCCGTCTCCGCCATCCACTGGATCTCAAGCATATCCCGCTCAGCAGTAACGGATTCGAACTCACCCCCTTCGCCACGCTCGAAGCCATGCTTCGGCTCGTACTTAATGGCGTGCTCCCTCAAAACGCATCCCCTTATTAGCCCCTCGGGGATGTCGTTCTGCTCGTGCTGCAACTTGAGTTTCTGCAGTTCCTCCATGGTCGGTTTACAATAGATGCCGCTGTAGATCTTCACGGCGAACGGAATGCCCGTTTCTGCGGCATTGTGCAGCTGGAAGGCGTGTTCCAGCTCGTGAGACCAGACGGCCTGCCAGGTACTCGGGATGTTGGCCTCCTCATGGCCCTTGTAAAACAGCACGTTAGGAAGGGTGGCCAGTTTATCACGGTTTCGGCCGTACCTTGCGAGGGCCTCTTCAGTCGGCCCAAATCTGCTCGCGGCCAGATCCTCGGTAGGCATGTGAATGGTAATGCCCCAAGTCACCTTTGTGATAATCAGGCAGCACTCACCGTAGGGCCTCGTCTCTATACCGAGTTCGGCGTCCAGCGGCTCAAGCCGTGACCCACCGAACCCGGGCGTGCCTGTTCTTCCTGTCGCAGCATTCACAGCTTCTCTCGTCTCATGCTCCTCCAGTTGAAGCCCCGTGTACACGATGGCAGCCAGCCCGGAAGGGTCTGTTGTATTGGTGGGCCCGCATCCCGCATACTCATACAACCCCATCCCATCCACATACCCGATTCTGTCGCGCGTCACCCACCGCCCCAGCGTCGGATGGTACATACGAAATCGCACGTGGTAGAGGCCGGTCTCGGTATCGAAGCGGTAGCCGCAGTAGAGGATTTCGTTGTCGAACGTATTACTGGTCCGCTCGTCCCACTCGGACTCGCTCGTGTCGTTGCCCGCCGCGTCCCGCACGCCGTGACGGACCGACACCTTCCCGTAGGGATCGTACATGTACCGTTCCACCACCGCGCCGTCATCTTCCGCCAACGCCGTGACGTTGAGCGGCGAACGACGAATGTCAAATGACTAATGACCGATCTCGCACACGGTGCGAGTCGGTTTCTCCACCGCACGCGCCGACACCGAACAGACGGCTGGACGCAATCCGCTTCGGAATCCAGCCGCCGCGCGCCGTCGCCATAGCGGTTTTGGCGCGTCGGCGACAGCCAAGGCTGCTATGGCGGAGGCGGCCCGCTTCCGACTTGACAGGGACTTGCTCATAGATGGGTATCCCCGGAACCACTCAGTACCTGCCGAAGGCGATGCCGTTCTCCCACTTGACAAACGGGCAACTCGGCAGTTACGTTCGAGTCCTGAACAACCGTCTGCGAAAATGCCTCAACCCTGGCAGGGCAAGCCTGCCGTGGCTTGACCGCTACCGGACTCCGGCGGAGGTCTTCTGGCGCCGTCCCGTTGCACTTACGATGTGAATTCGCTATCTCGTGTCCCCCGAACCCGCGTCCCCCGAACCCGCCCGAACCCCGCGTGCTCTCATCGCGGTATTCCACCCAATCGACGTACAGCCGCCCTGTCAGCATCGCGTCAAACGCGATGAGCGGATAAAAGAAGCAATAGCACCCTCGTTCCATCGGGTGCCTTCCAGCATATGGCGGTGGCTGCGTCGGCAGAAGCCAGAAAGCAGTTCGCGTGCCACCGGAGGTCCGTACCTGCGCCGATTGCGGAAAGCCACGGGTAAGAGCCGCATACGCACTGATGTACGCCCCAACAACCACAAGGCAAGCGATGCAAGCCCTTCGACGGGTCACGAAGCCCCCCCTGTTGTCTCCGCTTGCGCCAACATAGTGGCCGCTCATCTGTCACCCCCATGTTCACCGTAGATAAGATTGAGCCGCATGCCTGGAGATCTGTTTGACGCACCACGCGGCCGTGTGCACTCGTGGCTTGGCTCGACGGGCGGCAGTCGCCGCCAGTCCTCAGTCATAGTGGTCCAGGTAGTACGAGCCGGAGACGATCCTGCAAGACTCACACTTCAGTGAAAGCCCCAGATCGAATATCTCGCGGTCGAAGCCTCCCCATCGATCCACAGCATAGCATGCCGACCATGAGTGGCTCTTGCCCTCCTTCTCTCCATTTTCGCATCTGCAGATGAATTCAACCGCCTCTTTGATCACGTTCTCCCAGTTGACCCGTTCTCTGCCTGGCGGACCAACATGCGCAGTACCGTAGCGGGCCTTGGCGTAATCGCACGTGCATCTCTCTGGGTGTTCCGCGGCGAGAGCGCCGAGTTCCATATCTAGTGCAAGGTTGTGCCATCCACTGACCGGAAGGTTAAGCATCTCGCCGCCAGGATGCATAGCCACAAAAGGCATGTCTGGAGCTGGCCCTTCGCCCCATCCCGCCAGCCGCTTAGCTACAGGCCCCCCGACGACTTCATGGACCTTCCACGAAGGCCTCTGCCATGCCGGGATGTCTTCACCCAGATTGATCTCCTGGAGGCGCTGGTGGCCTCTCGCCTCTCCGCCTGGCACACGGTATATCGTCCAGCCAAGCGCCTCGGCGATTGCATCTGAGCCGGAAGTCTTCTCCCATTTTCCCGGCACCTTAATCTCTTTCTTCTCCTGTTCGGTGCAGTCTCGCCATAAGCCGAGCGGATCGACCCAGCGCAAAGGACGCGCTCCGACGTAGAGGTACAGCCCCATCCCGTCCCCATACTCGCTCGGATCGCGCGTCACCCACCGTCCCAACGTCGGATGATACATCCGGTTGCGGACGTGGTACAGGCCGGTCTCGGAATCGTGGCGGTAGCCGCAGTAGAGGATTTCGTTCGCGAAGGTGTTCGACGTCCGGGCGTCCCACTCCGTGGTGCTGGTGCCGCTTGAATCCCGCACGCCGTGCAGCACAGTGACCTTTCCATAGGGATCGTACATGTACCGTTCCACCACCGCGCCGTCGTATGAGTCCACCAGGGAGGTCGTATTGTAGTTGCCGTCCTGGCAATAGTATAGATGTTCGTCGCCCGAGTTGGAACCCTGAATTCCCGTGGCGGCGTCCGTGCAGTCGCCGTCCGAGTTCTTGTCCTCGTCGCGGAGGATCGGTGCGTCGATGTAGCGCGGGCTCCGGACGCCTGGGGACGCAGGGAGCCTTCGGCTTTGCTCGGGCCAGCCTGCGAGACGAAGGGCCGACGGTTCCGCAACCGGAGCCTGCGCTACCATAAGCGTATCTTAATCTCTGGCAGCCGCTTGGGCAAGGGCCGAAGAACGGCGAATGATGCGCCTCGGAAACCCGCCGCAACGGGACGGGTTCCGGACAGGGTGCCGATGGGTGTCTGTAAGGCACGCGATGCCGCAGCATCGAACAGCAACGGCAACGACGAGCAGCAGGGAAACGACAACAACCAACGACTCCGTGGACGAACGTCCGGGGCAACATCTCCCTTGACACGGGAGCGGTTATGGGTGTCACCGGAACTGCTGGTACACCTCCGGCTGATTGGGTGCCAGGAATAGCATCCCGGGCCAGAACGCCCTTGACAGTTATTTGCTCATCGATGGGTTTCGCCGGGACTCTGCCGCGTTGCTGGTCTCATCTTCTGCTTGAGGAAAATGCAACAGTAAACAGATGCCCCGATACATGCTAACGCTGTTACACAGGCTCTCCACAAAACACTTCCGTAGCCCACCCATCCCGACCACAGTCCTATGCGCAAGACACATACAGCGATGGCAATAAAGACCGCAGCCGAGCTGGTTAAGATTAAGTACCGCTGTTTCTGCCCTGGCTTTCGCGAGCCGGAAACTGCGACCGCTGCAACCATGCCGAGAGAGATCACATTGATTCCGTGGTAAAGCGATTGTTTAAGCCTATCGCACAAGAACATGCTGTCTAAATTAGCGTTGTCCTGTAAGAGACGGGCTGCCACGGAGGGCAAGGCCACGCACAAGCATTGGACCAAGAAAAAGGCCGCCGCCCACAACAAAACGTAATGAATAGCGCTGGCAGCTGTGGGCGGATCATCCGAGGCCCAATCCAGGGACAAGGCTCCATTCAGATGACTTGATGTCGCCGCTATCAAGGTCGTGCATAGAACCACCGAAGGAACAAACCAGAATAGATGTGAGAGCAAAAGCGTTTCCTCCTGTGTGGCGACCAGCAGGTAATACGCAAAGTGCGACAGTTCTCGCCCCAGTACGAATGCTGCCGCCAACAGCGGGGCCAAGAAGCACCATTCAATAACCATTAGCCGTGGCTTGCGACGATAGAAAACTGCCGTAAGGACTAGTAGCACACCCGCGAGGTTAACAGGTATCAAGGCCGCTCCTGCAACCTTCGCAAGAAATGCCGATTGCAAGGAAGGCACCCGAAACAACACGAACACGCCCAGCGGCATTACCCAGATACCTGCCGCGAAGGCTATAATGGCGGGCTTGTGATGAGCAACGTGAGCCATTGGTTTTTCCTTAAGAAGTGGGCTGATAGTCATAGCCCCCTCGGCCAGGATTATAACCACTCCCAAATGGTGGTGCGCCCGGATGATGTTGGCCGCCTCCATACCAGGTATGCGTCGTTTGCCGCCCTGTTTTAAAGGTCGGCTCTTGAGCCTCGAAGTAAAATGTGCATTCACGGTACTCATCATCGCGTCCGAGCCACCCGCCCCAGATGGGGCCGCAGTCATAGTGAAGCTCCACTTCGCCTTTCTTTGCCTTCTGGCACACCTCAAACGTTTGTCTCTTCCAATTCATCCAACCGAATCCACTTTCTCCCGGCCCTCCGACAGGCATCCAAGGCCCTGCGGGTTTCCAGGCCACGAAATGCTCCTTGGCTTTGCTGTCCCGGGTTACCGTGCAGCCAACCAGACAACATTCGCTCATCACGAGCTCTTCATCCATATAGTGCGGGTGCTGGGTAAGCCGCTGGTGGAAAAAATCACAAATCTGCTTGTCGCTCTTGTTCTCCAATATAGGAGAAAGCGTTGGTAGTAGTACCGCTTGCTGAGGTGACAAGCCAAAGGGATCAAGAGTATCAGAGGGTTTCGCATTACAATATAGGTACAGCACCAGCCCGTCCACATACCCGCTCGGATCGCGCTGCATCCAGCGGCCAAGCGTGGGATGGTAATAGCGCATCAGGCAATAGTACAGGCCCGACTCCGTGTCCAGGCGGTGGCCGGTGAAGAGGACATCATTCGCGTAGGCGCTGGTCGAAGAGGGGTTCTGCCACGAGCCGTCGTAGAACGTCGGCTGGCCATACGGATCGTAAACCACGCGCTCTACGACGTCACCGTCGGGTTCGACCAGCGCGGTGACGTTGAAGTTCGCGTCATTTGTGTAATACAGGGTTTCGACGTTCTGGCCGTCCGTGTTCTCATCACGCCAACGCAGCACGGGCGAGTGCACGTACCGCAGGCCCCACACGTACTGCTTGTACGGATGCTCCGATCCGTCTTTCCTTACCTCCACGACCTGGTAGCCGGAATAATAGTAATCATACGTGACATCCGGATCACCCTCAACAACTTTCTGGATGCGCCGGCCGAGGCCGTCGTAGCGGCAGGTGAGAACGTGCGTGTCATCCGGCTCGTCGTCCAACGTCTCGTCCTCGTCCGCATCTTCCCAGACCTCGACGAGGCGGTTCCAGGCGTCCCAGACGTAGTGGTGGGCCTCGGCGGCGGTCGTCTCGGCCCCCGGCTTCGGGCCGAAGGTCTGATTGCCGGCGGCATCGTACACGGGGTCTTCCCAGCCTCCGCTTGAGCCCTCGGGCCAGATCGGGTCGTCCTCGTTGCCGTGGATTTCGTTGACCTTGTTGTGGGCGCGGTTCTGGTCGAGGTCCCACGAGCCGCCGCCGTCGGCGTCGTCCTTGAACTCGGGCCAGTTACCGACGGCGTCGAGGGTGAAGTTCTGCTCCTGCTCGAGGTTGGCCCCGTCGGTGATGTGTTTCTCGCCGCCGCTGTCCGTGATCGTGCCGCGTCGGAACCACTTGAGGCGGTCCAGGCCGTCGTAGGCGTCGTCGTAATCGTTGTCGTGATAGACTTCGTCGAGTTTCTTGCGGGCACCGCATGCCACGTAGTTGTACCGCCAGAGGCGGTTGGAATTGCGGTCGTAGCCGTATTGGTAGCGGTCCTTGGCGATGGGGGTGTCGTTCTGCCACTTCTGGTCCACGACGCGGCCGAATTGGTCGAAGCCGCCGTAGGTGCCGCCGGTGCCGTAGGTCAGATTGAGGCCGCCCGTGACGGCCGGATGGGCAACTTTGACCACGGTTCCCGCTCCGAGATAGGTGTACCGGGCGTACTCGTTCGCGCTCAGGGCCTGGCTGGGCGTCTCGTCACCGTCGGCGATGTTGCGGACGCGGGAGAGCATGTCGTCAATGCCCGACGAGCCGTCAGTCTCCTTGAGGTAATTGTAGTATACCTCGCGGGAGGCGCCGGGGTAAGCGATTTTATCGATGCGGACGTACTTGGCCTCGTGGCTGGCGGCGCTGTCCTCAAAAGTGTACTCGACGGCGGGTTCGCCGCCGCCGACACTGCCGGCGTGGTCCTGGACGCTTTTCTTGACGCCGCCCCAGCCGGTGTCGCCGTCGTCGTCGCCGTCGTAGGCGAGGACGACCTGGTTGCGGACGGTGCCGGTGCAGGCGCTGTCGGCGTAGGAGGTCACCTTCTGGAGGCGTCCGTCGTCGTCGTATTCGTACTTGGCGCCCTTGACGTGATCGTCGACGGCGGTGGGCCAACTGCCGCCGGTATAGCCGGCAGAGTCCTTTTGGAGCTTGCCGGCGCCGTCGTTGCCCTGGGCGACATAGGTGTAGTCGTGCTTGATGGTCCGCTGGTCGGTCCGGGTGTCCTGGCGTCCGAGACGGTCGTAGGTGATATGCACATGGTCCGAGGTGCCGCCCTTCAGGTCGCCGGCTTCGATGTCGGTGGCCACGGCATCGGGGTACACAACGTCAGTGACCCAGGCGCCGCTCAGGGCGCTCTTGTAGAAGTAATATGTTTCCTGGTCGCCAGAACCGGGGGATGGGTTCTTGGCCACCATCTTGTAAAGCCGCCCTGAGGAGTCGAAGACAAACTCTGTCGTCCGATCCTCATCGGGATTGCTCGGGCTGGCCACATCATTCTCGATAGTCTTCGTAATGCGGCCGAGGTCGTCGTAGGTGCGGACGGTCTTGATGTTCTTGTTGTCGTAGGATTCGGTCATGCGGCCGGTGGAGGCGTCGTAGACGACCTTGGAGACGATGTACTTGTCGCTCGTATCGGGAGCGAGCGGCATGCTGGCATGGTCGTAGGCCTGGGTTCCGGCCGTCTCGGGGTTGAAATCGTCTGTCTTTTCGTCCAGATCATCGCCCCCCTCGTTCGTCCCGTAGTAGAGGGTCGTCGTGGTGCGATGGAGCTGGTCGAACCAGGCGGCGGTGTAGGTGACGCGGGCATTGGAGGTCGTGAGTTCATCGGTTTCTGTGGCGTTGTCCTTGCGCTGGAACTGGCGCGTGAGCCAGACGTTGGAGGCGGCGTCGTAATGGCGCTCGGTCTGCTCGATGACCGTGTCGCCATCCACGTCCTTGGCGCCCTCGTAGGCGCTGCCGCCTTCGGTGTCCGTCTCGTCGTAGCAGAGGTAAGTGGCGTTTGCCCGTCCGGCACCGTCGTACTTGGTCTTGGTGAAGAGGCCCCGGGGGTTTTGGGTCTTGATGAGGCGTCCGCGGGGGTCGTACCAGTGGTCCGTGGTGAGCCGCTTGCTGTTATTCAGATCGCCGGAGGTGGTCGTATCCCCGTCGACGATCGCGTAGGTGCGGGAGCAGTAGACCCGGCCCATCTTGTCGTAATCAGTTGTCGTCACAGAGAAGTAGTCTTCGCTCTCATCCTTGATGAAATCGGCGTTGCTATCCTTGTAGACGTCCGTCCGTGTAGCACGGCCCAGGTTGTCGAGGGTCCGTTTCGTGACGACGTCGTCCGGACCTCGGGTGTCCGTGAGGCGATTGCGCCAGTCGTAGTTGTGGACGGTACTGTAGACGACATCATTGGGGTCGTCGAAGTCGTACACGGCCTGGGTCTGGGTGACGTTGCCGTCGCCGACGCCGCTCGTGCCGGAGCCGGGCTCGGGATCCTCGTTCTCGTCCCATTCATCGTAGAAGGTCGCGTTGGTTTTCGAAAGGTTGCCCGGGTTGGTGGCCGTGACGTTGGTATCATCTGTGCCCAGCCAGGTTTCAATCGCCCGGCCGAGTTGGTCGTACTTCGTCCAGGTAAAGGTGCCATCCGGAGTTTCGACCATGTACCGTTGGCCGGTGGTGGAGTTGTAGGTGTAGGATGTCGTGTACGTGTCCTCGGTGTCATCGTCGGCGTCTGTCCAGCGGACGACGGAGGTTAACTGGCCCTGATCGTAGTTGCTTACTGTGCGCGTGAAAATACCGGCGGGCGGGCCGCCATCGTCGTCCCACGCGGTAAAGTCGTCGTCAATGGTCCCCGTCGCGTCCCAGTCGTTCAGGAGGTTTGTGTTTTCGGTGTTTCCGTCCGTGGGTGTGTCCGGCATACCGGCGGCGGAGACGATGGTGCGGCCGGCCAAGTCGGCCACGGTGATGCGGACGGGGGCGTAGTTGTAGTTGCCGTTTGCGTCCATGTGGGGCGTGACCAGGGTGACGAGGGCGGTGGTGGTTTCCTGATCAACCGGGTCTCCAACCGTTTTCCTCTGGCACTCGTAGGCGTAGACGGTCTTTTGGCCCCCCGGAGCGTCGACGTGCCTCAGACGCGTCAAACTCCCCAGGTCGTAGCCCTCGTCGTCGCCGTAGTAGGCGTATGTGGTCGTCAGGTCCAGGCCGTCCTGCGGTAACTGCCATCCATCAATCGTGGGGAAGTCCTCGCCGTTGCCCCCACTGTCTGCGTCCACGACGGTCTTCACGACCTGACCGTAGTTGAATGGGCCTGTTCCGAGTTTCGTGTAGGAGTATCTGCCATCCTCGTGCTTCGTCCAGTCGTTGTAGTAAAGGCCAGGCTCATCAAGTTCGCCTCCCGTGTCGTAGGTGTCGGGTATCAGTTTGTAGTGACGAACCAGCGTCGTGGCGCTGTTTGAGCCGTTGTTGTCAGAGGAGACGACGGGGTACGTGATCGTTTCTGTTTCGACGGCATGCGTATCATCGTCGCCACCTTTGTGGTAGGTATAGGCGTAGCTCGTGGTCAACCCGTCGTTCGGGCCGGGGTTGGTTACTCCGGTGTCGGGGTATTCGGTCTCGCTTGCGAGTCGCCAATCCGTGTAGCCGTCGTAGGTCGTGCTGGTGTAGGTGTATTTGCGGACGTAGTACGCGGTTCCACCCGTGCCATTTTGGACCTTGCGGGCCTTCAGTTTCTCGCCCTGGCCATCTTCCGGGCCGTAGTACTCGAACACCTCGACGAGACCGCTCTCGCCCTCGTCGTTCGGTGTAATGTTGGTGACCCACTCGCCATCGAGCATGTTTTCGCTGAAATCCAGGTCCGTGATGGTGACGTGTGTTCCTTCCACGTACTCCTTACATGCCGCAGGGTGCCGGTGCTCGATAAGCCGACCGCACGAGTCGTACTTGTAATGATCAATCCAGTATGTGGCGACATCGGGCGGAGAAGCGGAGTTCATTTTCTGCCGAACATCGAAAATGACCCCTCCGTGAACGTTCATAAACTCGACCGTGCGAAGGCCGGTGGGATATCGGGTAGCGCGATAGGAATACCATTCGTTCCATTCGTCCTCGGGTTCTTCTTCCTTCTCGTAATAGTTCAGGTAGTACGTTCCAGCCTCGCCGCCACCGCCGCCGCAACTGCCGCAGTCGCCAGAACGTTTTACCTTCGTGACCCGATCTGCGTTGTCGTAGACCTCGTAGACTGCGGAGGCGTAGGCGAGCAGATCGTTATCGGAAACCGACCCCTCACCTGAAGTCTTGTCCAGGCCGCATTCGTTACCTGGATTCTCAGGATCGATCCCCTTGTCGTAACCTTTATTTTCCAGACAACGCTGAACGCCCTCCGGCTCCACGAAGAACCACAGGTTGCCCTCATGGGCATGCCCATTGCCGTAATAAACATAGATAGTGGTGCGAAACCGACTGCTGCTGTCCGAGTTGTATCCCTCCTCCGTTTGCCGTCGGCGGACCAATACGCCTCCTCCATCTTCGACGTACCGATAATAGATGTTTTTGAACTCAACGCCGTCCCGCTCGTACGAAAGCCACCTGGGGCGATCGTCGTCACCGGCGCCCTCATCTTGCGTGCGCGTTATGAAGGTCCAGCGCTCCTGCCTCGTCGCCAGCCGTTGCTTTTCATCGTAAGTGTTCTTCTGCACCAACCTGCCTGACGTATCCCAAGTGAGTGTACTATCGTTGTCGAGCCTGCTCTTGCTGCCATAAACCATGAGTTTGCCACTGACAAATTTTGCCGTAGGGCCAGCCTGCCCCCTGCTTCCTGAATACGTACCGTCACCCCCCTCGGTCATTTCATATTCGAGCAACTTTGTGCCGCAAACGGAACAGAAACACCTCAAACATATGCGATAATCGTCGAGTTGGACATATTTGAGACTACTTTCGCCGTTACAGGAAGGAGGATCCCCTGGGGACTTTTTAGACGAACCCTTTCCGTACTCGGCACAGGGCCCACACAACTCAGTCTCGTCAATATCATCACACTCCTCACACGCTCTACCATATTCCGCCGCGGCGTGGAGGAGAACACCTACCACAACTAGGGCGATAACAAAGTGCCAGAGGGTGGTTGCCTGTCTTGCGGCGCGCATGGGTTTTCTCGCTTTCATCGGTTCCTCCATTTTTTGAAATGCCCTGCATTCTCTTTCGCATCAGAAGCGCCGCGTGCTCTTATCAGTCCTGTTCCAGTTCCTGAATCTTCGCCTGGAGTCTTGCGGTCGTACCGCTGTCGCCCCGAGCCCGGGCCCGCTCCAGACACTTGCGGTAGTACTTGAGCCGTCGTTCCTTCTGGCCGAGTTCAACGGCCGATTGGACGCGGGCGTTCCTGGCCTGGCGGGCATCCTCTTTCTGACGAAGTTGCGCCTGCATCGTCTTGATGGCCGCCAAGGCCTCGCCGCCGAACTGGTGCTTGACGCTCTCGAACATCTCAGCGGCCAGACCGGGCCGGCTGATGCCACTGTAGAAATCCGCAAACTCCTGCAGGATGACCAGCCTCCCTTGCTCCGACACCGCCGCTGCCAAGGCATCATTCAACCACCGCCGCCTGCGAAGGCGATTGGGCGGATCGGGAACCAGGGTCATGGCATACCCCTTGGCCGCCAGCCAGAAGGCCCTCGTGTCGTCCTCCGTACCGGCGATCCTCGATTCCAGAAAATCGCACCACGGACTCAACTCGCCCGCGTTTCGATAGGCCCAGGCAAGGATTTTGGCAACGTCCAACCGTGGGGCCCCTTGAGCGTCAAGCAGGTCGTTCTCAAGGACTTGTTGTGTTTCGGGTGTCCCCAGAGGAACTGCAAGCTTCTGGGGAATCCCCTTTCCCGTCGCCCAAGCGACGTTGAGCGTTCCTTTCCGGGCATGCGCCGCGAGTGCCGCGGCAAAGGCCGGGTACCCCTTGCCCTTACCCGTCAGCCCCATGACCTCCAGCATCGTGGACAGGACTCGGAGTTCCGCCACGCTGACGGATTCACGTGCTACCTCGGTACCCAACCGCGAACTGTAGGCCCGCATCACCCACGCTCTGGCTTTCTCCGAGTTGCCAGCCGAGTGCCAACAGGAGACGATGCTGGAGATCGTCCTCAGAGCCAATGGCTCCCGGCTGTCTGCGGCCAACCACGTCTCGTCAAAGGCCGCCGTGAGAGGTCCAGCGGTCTTCACGTCGGCATGGATCGCCATAGCGACCAAACTGACCGACTCGCCGGGCGTCACCATCCCAGAGGGCTCATGCTGTTCGAGCCACGCCACGACAACGTCCGCCGTGTGCTCGTCACCGAGCGTTCTGAGGGCACCGGCCAGGCTCCGGCACTCCGCCGCCTTCAGCGATTTGAACGCTTCTGCGTCCTCAGCATACGCCGACCGCAGCCCGGTGAGCCACGCGGCCCGGGCCTCGGCCGAGAGGTCCTTGGCCAGACATCCGACCAAGGCGCTCCATTCGCCGGGTTTCACTGACCGGGCCGCCTGTGCGTTCGCCAGGTACTTGGTCCGGACGTGCTCGGCCACCTGTCCCTTTGCCGCCTGCCCCGCCTCGCCACACCGCGAGAGGCTTTTCGCCAGAGAGGCCAGTTCCCCAGGCTTCAGGGACTGCCAAGCCGGGCTCCGCTGGAACCACGTCAGGACCACATCGGGGGCCTCTTCGTCTCCCAGCAGCCCCAGAACAAGCGACAGCCCCTGAACCGTACCCAGGCCGGCGTCAGCATTCTCCATGAACACCGACCGCAATCGGGCCGCCCACCGCTCCCGGCTCTCTGCCGAGAGTTCGTAAGAAAGGCGCCTGACCATCCATTTCCAGCCTTCGGTGCCCAAGGCCCGCACCGCCTTTGAATCGCCCAAACACGTTGCCGTCACGTGTTCGGCCAGACGTGTTCGCGCCGCTTTCCCATCCTCACCCGTCCGCGAAAGGCTCCAGGCAAGCCCCAGGAGTCCTTTCAGCCTCAAGGACTGCCACGCCGTGGACTTCTCAAACCACGCCAGCGTCACCTTGGGGATATCCTTGTCACCCAGTGCCCCGAGGGCACCGATCAGCCCTTTGTGCTCCCCCGCCTTCAACGCCCCCAGGGCCGCGGCGTCATCGACGTAGGCCAATCGGATTCCGGCCAGCCACGCGGCCCGGACCTCGGCCGAGAGGTCCTCGGCCAGACTCCTGGCAAACGTCTGCCAGACCGCCGGGCTGACCGACCGCGCGGCCGCTGCGTTGGCCAGATACGTCGTCGTCACGTGCTCGGCCAAACGTATCCTGGCCGCCTGGCCCGGTTCGCCCGACCGCGAGAGGTGGGACGCCAGCGCCCCCAGTTCCTCCGGCTCCAGGGACTGCCACGCCGTGGTTCCGTCAAACCACGTCAGCACCGCCCCAGACGCCCCCTCGTCTCTCAGCGATCCCAAGGTGCCCGTCAGTTCTCCGATCTGCGCCAACTTCAGTTTGCTCAAGGCCTCGGCGTCTTCGAGGAAAGCCGCGCTCAATCCCGTCCGCCAAGCCGTCAGGACCTCGGCTGGCAGGTGCTTGCCCAGACATGCGGCCAAATCCTTCCAGAACCGGATGCCCACCGACCGCGTCGCCTCTGCGTTCGCCAGGTACTTGGTCCGGACGTGCTCGGCCAGCGCGAGCCTCGCTTCCTGGACGGCGGCCTCGTCGCCGGTCATATTGCGGGCGAGCCAGACCAGTTCGCCCGGGGACAGGGATTCCCAGGCGGCGGCTCCCTCATCCTGCGCGGCGGCTCCCGCCGCCAACGTGCCCGCAAGCGCTGCGACAAGGATCGCCAGCGTGAGCTTCCCAGCAATCTTCCAAGCCATGACGTTCCCCTTCGTCCTTGTGCCAACCGGTGCTTGCCGGATGTCCCTGGAACAGCGAATCGGTCAGTTCCTCATCACCCACTTGGCCACCAGGTTCGACGACTTGGCATCACCCAGTTGCTTTAACGTGTCGATCAGACTCCTGAAATCACCCGGTTTCAGCAACCGCAAGGTCGCCGTATCCTCGGCGAAAGCCGCTCGAAGCCGGGAGACCCACAGGGCACGCGCCTCCGCCGAGAGGTCCTTGTTCAACTGCCCGGCAAAGCCCTGCCACGTCGAGCACCCGACAGACCGGGTTACCACCCTGTCCGCGAGATAAGTGGTCGTCACGTACTCACCAAGTCGGCGGCGAGCCGGTTTGCCCGCCTTGCCGTACCGCGACAGCAGACCGGCAAGCGAGAGCGTAGCCTCAGGTTTCAGGGACCGGGCGGATGCGACCCGATCCGTTAAGATCGAGACCTCTCGCATCCCGCCCAGGGACCCCAGGGCCTCGGCCAGGGCCCTGATCTCTGTGGGCTTCAGAGACCGCACGGCCGCCTGACTGCCGGCGTAGGCCGGTAGGAGCTTGCCCGCCCACACGGCCCGCGTCTCGGCAGGGATGTCCCCGCTCAGGCCTGCCGCAAAACCCCTCCACTGGTCGCAGGACACAGAGGTCGTCGCGGCCTTGTCCTTGAAGAAAGTGTTCGTTATGTGCTCCGCCAGTCGCTTTCGCGCCGTCTTTCCGGCCTCACCTGACCTCGACAGGCTCCTCGCCAGGGCCACCAAGGCCGGTGGCTTGAACGCCTTCCAGTGGGCGGTCGTCTCCGTC
>CAZIJC010000004.1:43752-72416 GCA_964539385.1 uncultured Anaerolineales bacterium
TTTCGACACCCACGCGGCGCGGTCCTCAGCGTCCAGGTCCTTGGCCACCTGCGAGACCAACGCCCTCCAGTCCGCAAGCTTCAAGGAACGGGCCGTTGCCGCGTCCTTCAGGTACGTTGCCGAGACGTGTTCCACCACACGGGCTCGCGATGCCTTTCCGGCCTCTTCCAACTTCGACAGGCTCTTCATCAGGCCCACCAACTCCGGTGGTTTGAGCGTCCGCCACCGGGAGGTCCCCTCCGTCCACGTGCTCGTCAAACCGCGCGCCTGCTCATCGCCCAATGCGGTCAGAGCCGACGAGACGTCTTGAACCTCACCCAACCCTAAGCGGCCAAACACCTCGGCGTCGTCGACGTACGCTGACCGGAGTCCTGCCACCCACCGGGCTCGGGTCTCCACCGGGAGATCCTTGCCCAGACACTCGGCCAGCCCTTTCCAGCCCCCCACGCCAGCCGACCGCGCCGCCTTCAGATCGGCGAGGTATTTCGTCGAGACGTGCTCGGCTAGACGTGTTCGCGCTGCCTTGCCTGCCTCGCCGGACCTCAAGAGGCTGCCCCCCAGCGAGGCGAGGTCCCTCGGCGCGAAGGACTGCCACGCCGTGGTCCGCTCAAACCACGTCAGCACCACCCCACGCGCGCGCTTGTCGCCCAACGAGTTCAGAGCCGACGACAGCCCCTTAACCTGTTTCAGACTCAAGCGGCCAAACACTCCGGCGTCCTCCACGAACGCCGATCGCAGCCCCGCTGCCCACCGGGTCCGGCCCTCCGGTGAAAGGTCCTTGCCCAGACGTGCGACCAAGGTGTTCCAGTCTCCAAGACCCGCCGACCGCACCGCCTTTGCATCGGACAGGCACGTCGCCGTGATGTGCTGGCCTAGGGAGGCCCTCAGCGCCTTCGTCGCCTCGTCCGTCACCTGGAGGTTCCCCGCCAGCCACGTCAGACCGTCAGGCTTCAGCAACCTCCATCCCGCGTTCTTCTGCATCCACGCCGACACGAGCGACGGAACCTGCTTGTCACCCAAGGAGGCCAGACTCTTCCCGAAATGCACCGCCTCTTCCGCCTTCAACCTTGCCAGTACTTCGGAACCGTCCGCATACGCCGCCCGAAGATGCTCGGCCCACCTCGCCCGTTTCTCAGCAGAGAGGTCCTTTGCCAGTGCCCGTGCCAACCCCTCCCACTCTGCGCAGGAGACCTCCTTCGCCGAGACCGCATCTGTCAGGTACTTTCCAGTAATGTGTTCGGCCAGTCTCAGTCGGGCTGGCTTGCACGCCCGCCCTATTCGGCGCCCGCTCAGGCCCGCCGCGAGCAACACCAACTCTTCCGGCTTGATCTCAGGCGAATCCACCTTTCTCTGGACCCACGACACCACCACGGTTCCGTGCGCCTCTTTGTCGCCCAGGCCGTTCAGCGCCGACGCCAATGCCAGGACCCCTCCGACCTTCAGCGGGTCCAACCCCTTCGGCCCCGCATAGGCCTTTCGCAGCCCCTTCAGCCACCTGCCACGGGCCTCGGCGCTCAGATCGCCGGTCAACGCACCCACGAGGTCCCGCCACTGACCGGGGTCCACCGACCGCGTGGCTTCTTCGCCCGCCAAGCACGTTGCGCTCACGTGTTCGATCAGACGTGCCCTCGCCGCCTTCCCCGCACCGCCGGACCGCAAGAGGCCGCGAGCCAGAGGGACCAGATGTCTCGCCGTCACGGACTGCCAGGCCGTGCTCCGCTCGAACCACGCCAGCAGGACGCCCGGGGCCTCCTTGTCGCCAAGCGCCTTGAGCAGGTCGGCCAGGGTCAGGCACTCCCGTGTGTTCAACGCCCCAAAGACCTCGACGTCGTTGACATAGGCTGACCGCAATCCCGTGACCCATCGGGCTTGGGCTTCTGCCGACAGATCCTCGCTCAGCGACGCCGCCAGCCCCTTCCAGCCCCCAGGAGCCGCCGACCGCACCGCCTCGGGATCGGACAGGCACGTCTCCGTCACGTGCTGGGCCAGACGCGTTCGTGCCGCATTCCCGGCCTGGCCGGTCCGCCCTGTCAGGTCCACGAGCAGCTTCAGTGATGGCGCATCCTTCAACGGCCTCCAATTCTCAGGCTTCTCAAGCCATCTGGCTGCCAGCTCGACCGTCTTCTCATCGCCCAAATGACTCCACAGGGCGCGAGCCAGATGGATGAAGCGGTCGCTGTCCAACTGAAGCAACTGGTCCGTGGTTCCGGCATAGGCCTGCCGGATCCTCTCCGCCCATCCACGACAGGCCTCCTCGCTCAGGTCCGGCCGCAGCACCCACGTGAACTCTCTCCACTGGGCGCAGGTCAATCGCCGTGTCTTCTCGCTGTCCGCCAGATACGTGTCCGTCAGGAAACGAATCAGCCGTAACCGAGCCTCTTTGCGTTCTTCGCCGGCTCCCCTGAACATGGCGGTCAGACGGGCCGTTTGGGCGTGGTCGAGGTCTCTGTGTTTCTCCGATCCGATGATCCACGTGACATCAACGTCACAGGCCTTTGCCACCGCCCCCAGCCGAGCAAGGGCTGGTCCGAGTTTCAGCAGGGTCTCCCCAGGCAACGCAACGACAGCAGCCTGGTCTGGCGCCAGCGCCGCCTGGAGGTCCCGACTCACTGTGTCCTTGGTGTCAGCCGGGAACTTGCGGCCCAGCACCCACACCAGGTCGAGCCACTCGTTCCAGTCAACCGATCCGCCAGCCTTGGCTGCGGCGTAACGCTCCGACACATACGCAGCGAGCCGTTCGCGGTCTTCATCCCCGGCGTTGCCTTTGTCTCTAAACTGCTCAGCCAAGTCGGTCAGCCCCTGGACGTCGAGCGACTTCCACTCCTTGGGCACCGACTGACTTTGAGCCACCACCGCAGCGGACAGCGTGGCCACGGCAGCCGCCAAGACGCATCCTCTCATCAACCAGGAGTTCATCGTTACCTTCCCCCTGAACAGGCTTGGGCCAAGTATGCTGGACATCCCGTAGTGCCAGTCATGCAGCCGTAACGCTCTCGAAGCCTCTCGGAATGAGCCACAACACCCCACGCGTAACGACGGTCCGTTCGGGCGCGCCCTCTCGGCTCTGACTCCAGCCGCGCCGGCGCGCACACTCTCCTCACCTCAATAGCCTCTCTTGGCAAGACGAGAATGGACAGGGGGCACCGTAGCGGTCCCGCCCCCCCTGTCCCTATGCCGGACATGGCAAGCCTCGAAGAAGCTCACGCCTCAACAACAACACCATGAGGCCAGCTTCGACGTATCCTGTCAACTGAAAAATCCCCGCTTCCAGGTTTCCCCGCATCTGTGGACCAATGCGTCTAGGTCCTCGGCGCAGCAAACGTAAAACATGGGCCGGGATATCCACTGTGGTCGGCACTCCAGGCATCCTGACATCCCCGTGCCACCCTTTTGTGCTTGACACAGGGGAGAGGGTGTTTTATTCAGGATGATTGCGCCGCCCGGGACGTGACCGGCTTGGCGTGGTCGGCGCTGGCAGTTCGCATGGCATAGAGAGGAGGGGTCGCCTTGACCCCCGGTACCCGTACCTCGGCCTGGACCGTCACCCGGATCATCCTGGGACTCCTGCTCCTTCTGGCGGCCGGCCTGAAGGCCCATCAACTGGCGACTGAGCCGGTACCGGAGACGAGCCTTCTGACCTCCCGGTGGTTCCTCATCCTTTGGATGGAGACGGAGATCGTCCTCGGTCTGTGGTTCCTGAGCGGCCTGGCGCGCCGGGCGGCATGGATTGCGGCCCTGGCCTGCTTCACCGCCTTCTCCCTCGTGACGCTTTACAAGGCCTTAAGCGGCGACGTCTCCTGCGGCTGCTTCGGTCGCGTGGAGATCAACCCGTGGTACACGCTTGTCCTGGACGTGGCGGCCGTGGGGGCGCTCGCTCTATTTCGCCCCGACATCCGGGTCCCGACCATCGCGAGCAAGCCCCGTGCCAGGCTCGCCGTGACAGTTGCGGCTGGCTTCGTCATGGTGCTCGGTGTCGGCCTGGCGGCTGCCCTCTACACCCCCTCCACGCTGTCAGAGGACGGCCAGATCGTCGGCGAGAAACGCGTGGTCCTGCTCGAACCCCAGGAGTGGGTCGGCCGGGCGTGGCCCCTGCTAGGACACATCGACATCCGCAAGCAGTTGGCCAAGGGCAAGTGGACCGTTGTGCTCTACCACCACGACTGTCCTCACTGCGAGGAGCGTGTCCCCCAGTTCGAGCGTGAGGCCCGGAAGCGCGCCAGCCGCTTGGCAGATTCGAAGGTCGCCATGGTGGAACTCGCCCCGTATGCCCCGAAAGGACGTTCGCTCCTGCCTCCCGACACGACGTGCACGACCGGCCGCGTGAGCGATGTCCGGGACTGGTTCGTGGGCACGCCGACGGTCCTGACGTTGGTCGAGGGATCGGTCGTGGACGCCCGGGAGGGTGACGATTCCGAGGCCGCCAAGCAGGTCCGGCTGACGGGTCTAACTCTCGCCCCGGGCGAGAGCCCCGTTCCGTTTGAGAAGGACGGCTACGACTTCGGGTTCGTCAGGCCCAAGACGTCCCACAAGGTGCTGCTGGAGGTCACGAATCCGTCCACCAAGCCCTTGGGCATCCTCAAGATTCGCTCCGAATGTGCCTGCATGTCCGCCGTGACCTCCGAGGAACCCGCGCCGCCCGGCGGCTCGGTCCCCGTGCGGGTGGTCCTGGTGGCCCCGAAGAAGAGCCAGCATTACAACAAGCGGATCCTCCTTCAGACGGACGACCCGAAACACCCCCTGATCCCGATCCGGATCAAGGCCGCCGTGGGCTTGCCGCTTCACACAGAGCCGACGGTGCTCGACCTTGGTGAGGTGGCGACAGGTCGGCAACACGAGAAACCCGTCACCATCGTCAACCGCTACTCGAAGCCCGTCCGCCTGATCTACAGCACGTCGAGCGGCTCCGGGTGCTTTGCCAGGGTCCCGCGCGAGCCGGTCCCTGCCCTGGGCAGCCTGACCGTCCCAATCGTCGTCACGGCCCGGGGCAAAGGCCAGGGACGTGTGACGGTTCGTATTCAAACGGATCTTGATTTCCAGCCTGCCGTGAGCGTGCCGGTGCGGTTCACGGTCGGCAGCGCAGAGACGGCCGGCGGACCGCTTCGCGTAGGCCTCGGCCCGGAAACGCGGAAGGACAAGATGCGATGAGACCCTCCACTCTCACATGGCCTGCGCTTCTGCTTCTGCTTACCTCGACCGCTATCGGTGAGGCCCCTGGCGGCCCTGCGCCGGCTGCTCCGGCCGCCCCTGAAGAGGGCCTCATCCAGCTCAACTTCCCGGAGAGCCTCGAGATCAAGCTCCTCGTCGACTACGTCGCCAAACGTCTGGGAATGAACATCCTCTACGACGAAGGGATCGTCAGGAAGCGGATCACGATCCTGGCCCCGGCCAAGGTACCGAAGGACTCGCTCCTGGGACTTCTTCAGAACATCCTGAAGGTGACGGGCCTGGCGCTGGTGGACGCCGACCAGCCGGGGTGGAAACAGATCGTCGAGTCGAAGGACCTTGTCGCGGTGACCGGCCGCATTGAGGAGGACACGGCCCGGTTGACCACCGCTGAACCGACGACCGCCATCATGCAGGTCTTTCCTCTCAAGCATGTCAGTACGCAGTTCATGACGCAGACGATCAAACCGTTCCTCTCGACGCCGGGGGGAGATTGTCTCACCATCGAAGACCGGCGGCTCCTGATCGTGACCGACTACGCGGACAACCTGCGTCGGGTGGCCCAGGTGATCGGGATGTTCGACCAGCCCGGCCGGGTGGCGACGGTCCAGTTCGTCGACGTGAAGCATTGGCAGGCATCGGAACTCGCTCAGCGGGTCCAGACGCTGCTTGCCGACAAGCGCCGCGTGGCCGGCGAGAAGACCCCGGCAGTGGGCCTGACGCTGACCCACGAGCCACGGACGAACCGGATCGTCGTCATCGCCACCGAGGGGTCCGACACCGAGGCGATGCAGTTGATCGAGACGCTCGATACGCCCATCGATACCCAGACCCGGACCTACCGGTTCCAGTTCGTCTCGCCCGGTCGAATCGACAAGCTCGCCCGAGACGTTGCCGGCGCCGATATCCAGGCCCGCTACAAGGCGACGGTGGACGAGGAGGCGGGGCTTCTGGTCGTCACGGCACCGGCCGAAATTCACGAACGGATCGAGACCCTGAAGCGTGACCTGGACACGGCGGTGGCCGAGGAACTCAGTCACGTCCGGTTCTACAAGCTGATGAACACCTCCGCCTCGGACGTCCTGGCGACGATCCGCGCCCTGGAAGGTCAGGAAGGCGGTCTGGCGGCGCTGGCGCTCGACGAACTGGGTCGGCCTGGGGCCCTGACGACCTGGGAGAAACTCGGTCCCGGTCCGAACCTGCCTCCGCCGCTGCCCGGTGCGGGCCGGGAACTTCCCAAACCGCCCGTCTACACGCCTCCCGAGAAGGAGAAGGAGGAGAAGAAGGAATCCGGTGCGGCTGGACCTGAACAGCCGCGCAACGTGGCACAGACCCGAAGCGCCGTCGTCACGGTGGACACGAACACGAACACGCTGATCGTGGTGGCCCCGCCGCCGGTGCAGCAGATCTACAAGCAGCTCATCGAGGTCCTCGACAAACGCCGCCCGCAGGTCATGATCGAGGTGACGATGGTGACCCTCGACACGACGGACAACTTCTCTTTGGGGATTGAGGTCTCGGGTTCGAATCAGCGCGACGCCCAGCGGTGGCTCTCGTTCAGTTCCTTCGGCCTATCGACCGTGGACCCGGCGACCGGGGCGCTGACGCTCATCCCCGGTCTGGGCTTTAACGGCACGCTCGTCGATCCGCAGACGGCCGACGTCGTCCTCAGGGCCCTGGCCACCGAGGCCCGGGCGAAGGTCCTCTCGGCCCCCCGGATCCTCGTCAACGACAACGCCACGGGAACGCTCTCGAGCGTCGCCGAGGCGCCCTTTACGAGCACGAACGCCATGGACACCATCGCGACGACGAGCTTCGGGGGCTACGCCTCGGCCGGCACGACCGTGGCGGTCACGCCCCACATCAGCGAGGACGATTACCTGCGGCTCATCTACTCGCTGACGCTGAACAGCTTCACCGGCCAGGCCGGCGCCGGGATCCCCCCGCCGCGGCAGACCAACTCCATCGACAGCGAGGTCGTCGTGCCCGACGGGTACATGGTCATCGTCGGGGGCCTCAAGCGCCACGACACCAGCGAGACGGTGACGAAGTTGCCGCTGTTGGGCGACATCCCGGTCCTGGGCCACCTGTTCCGCAACACGGTCCTCACGGACATCGAGACGAGCCTGTTCGTCTTCATGCGGCCGGTGATCCTTCGGGACGATTCTTTTGGTGACCTGAAGTACCTGTCGGACTGGGACCTGAAGAAGGCCGAGATGCCGGCCGAGATGCCGGGCAGCGACCCGATGCTGATGCGGTAGGGCCGGCCCGCGGGGTGTATTGGCCTATGGCTGCCATCCACGAGCAATTTGCCGAGGCCTTACGGAGCCGCCTGAACGGCGAGTTCGAGGCGCTGGTGTCGGCCTCGGAGACCTGTTGCCCGTCGCACGCGCGGCAGGCCGGCGTGGAGGCGGACGTGATTACGGCCGCCACGGCCGAGGCGCTCGGTCTCGAGTTCACCGAGAGCCTCGCGGACCGACCGGCCAGTCACGAGTTTCTGTCGAAGGTCCCGATCGGCTTTGCCCGGCGGCACGGTCTGCTTGGGCTGGCCGACGACGGGGGCACGATGCGCCTTGCGATGGCGGACCTCGGTCAGTGGCCGCAGGTCCAGGCGATCGCCAAGACGCTCGGCCGAGAGGTCATCCCCCTGTTCGCCCCGCGCGGCGAGATCCTTCGGGCCATCAACGCGGCCTACGAACTTCAGACCGGCCAGGCCGAACGGGTGATCGAGGAACTCGACGCCGACGACGTCCTGCGCCAAGTCGATGAAGTCAGCCGCAGCGAAGACCTTCTGGACGTCGCCAGCCGCGCGCCGGTCATCAAACTGGTGAACCTGATCCTCTTCGAGGCCGTCAAACGCCGGGCGTCGGACGTGCACATCCAGCCGTACGAGGACCGCCTGCTGGTCCGGTTCCGCCTGGACGGCGTCCTGCACGATTACATCGAGCCTCCCAAGGCCCTCCAGGCCGAGATCACCAGCCGCGTCAAGGTCATGGGCGGGATGAACATCGCCGAGCGCCGTCTCGCCCAGGACGGCCGGGCCACGGTTGAGGTGGGCGACCGGGTGATCGACCTTCGGATCGCCACGCTCCCGACCGACGTGGGTGAGCGGGTGGTCATCCGCCTCTTGGACAAGAGCGCCCGTCTCTACACCCTCGATGAGCTGGGCATGCCGGAGGGCGTCCTCGCGGCGTTCCGGCAGCTCATCCACACCGACCACGGCATCCTCCTCGTGACCGGCCCGACGGGCAGCGGCAAGACGACGACCCTGTACGGCGCGCTTCAGGAAATCAACTCAACCGAGCAAAACATCCTGACGCTCGAAGACCCGATCGAGTATCGCCTGGATGGGATCAGCCAGACCCAGATCAACGAGAAGAAGGGCATGACCTTCGCCACGGGCCTCCGGCACGTCCTGCGCCAGGACCCCGACATCATCATGGTCGGTGAGATCCGCGACACGGAGACCTGTCGCATGGCCATCCAGTCGGCACTGACGGGACACCTCGTCTTCAGCACGCTCCACACGAACGACGCCTCGGGCGCGATTGCGCGGCTCCTGGATCTCGGCGCGGAAGCGTACCTCCTGGCCAGCAGCCTCCTGGCCGTGCTCGCCCAGCGGCTCGTCCGCAGGGTCTGCCCCGAGTGCCGCACGGAGGTTCGGCCGAGCCGTGAGGACCTCGCCCGGTGGAACCTCTCGGAGTCAGGCGGCCCGCTGCCGCAGCCGATGTGGCGCGGCGTCGGGTGCGAGACGTGCCTGGACACCGGGTACCACGGCCGGATCGGCGTCTTTGAACTTCTGACGGTCACCGAACCGATCCGGGAACTGATCCTCGCGCAGTCGAAGGCCTCAACCGTCAAGGCCGAGGCCTTAAGGGGGGGCATGACGACGCTCCGTGCCGACGGGGTCGCCAAGGTTGCCGCCGGCATCACCACGATGGACGAGGTGGTCCGCGTCACCGGCAGGGACGAGTTCTAACCGCGGCCCGTCTGCCCGCCGACGTCCCGGCGCACCGGGACGAAGGCGCGAAGGGGAGCGCGGCGAGAATCCAAAGATGCCTGTATTCAGCTACAAAGCGCTCGACTCAGGTGCCACCGCCGTAGCCGGCACGGTCATTGCCGACACGCCGCGCGCCGCGCGGGACGACCTGCGGGTCCGGGGTCTTACGGTCGCTGAGATCACGCCCGTCCGTGAGGGCAAGGGGAGCGGGCTGTGGGGGCGGCGCCGCCGCGCAACGCAGGGCGAGATCGTGACCTTCGTGCGGGAACTCGCGACGCTGCTGGCGGCGGGGATTCCGCTCCTTTCGGCCCTCGACACGCTGGTCCGCCAGCACCGGGGCCGGTTCAAGGCGGTGATCCAGACGCTCCGGGACCAGGTCGCCTCCGGCTCGAGTCTCGCCGGCGCCATGGCCTCGTCGGCGGTCTGGTTCGACGACCTGGCGGCCGCCATCGTCCGCGTCGGCGAGAACACGGGGACGCTGGAGACGGCGCTCGCGCAGCTGGCCCGGTTCAAAGAGAAGGCCCAGCGTCTTCGCAGCCGCGTCACGACGGCCCTCCTCTACCCCGCCGTCGTCTGCATCATCGGCTTGGCGGTCACGGTGTTCCTCATGACCTACGTCGTGCCGCAACTCCTGTCGACGCTCACCGACACGGGCCGGCCGCTGCCGAGGGTGACGTGGCTGGTTAAGGGTGCGAGCGACTTCCTCCTTGCCTGGTGGTGGGCCATCCTGGCGACCGTCGCCGGGCTGGTCCTGGCCTTCAAGGCCGTCACACGGACCGAATGGGGTCGGCTGGCGGTGGACCGGCTGGCGCTTGCCCTGCCGCTCGTGGGGGACCTCGCACGCAAGGAGAACACCTCGCGTCTGGCCGTCGTGATGGCGGCGTTGCTTCGGAGCGGTCTTCACTTCGACGAGGCGATCCGGATCACGCGCGGCACGCTGAAGAACCGCGTCTTTCGCCGGGCCATGGACGATTACGAACGGGCCGTCACGGCCGGCCGCGACGTGGCGGGACCCCTGGAGGCGTCGGGTGTCTTCGCACCCGTAGTCGTCCAGATGCTCGCCGTCGGCCAGGAGTCGGGCCAGCTTGAGGAGATGCTCGAACAGTTGGCCGAGGGCTACGACCACGAGGTCGCGACGGCCACCGGCCGTCTGACGGCGATGCTCGAACCGGTGCTGATCGTCGTCCTGGCGGTCGTCGTCGGCTTCATCGCCTTCGCCACGATCCTGCCGATCCTGGAGGTCAGCAATGTGCTCTAAGAAGCAACACCGCGCCGGACGCGGCTTCAGCCTGGTGGAACTGATGGTCGTCATCGTCATCATCGGCCTTCTGGCCGGGATGGTGACGATCAACGTGCGGAGTTACATGATGAAGGCGCGGGCCAACACCGCGAAGGCCGAGATCGCGACCGTCGTCCAGGCCCTGAACACCTTCTACACGACCTACGGCCGGTACCCGACGAACGAGGAGGGACTGGACGTGCTGCTTCGGGCGACGGAGAAGCTGCCCGAGCCGCTCCTGGAGGGCAAACCCACCGACCCGTGGGGAAACGCCTACCAGTACAACTCGCCCGGAACCGCCGGACCGTTTGAGGTGATCTGCTGGGGCGCCGACGGACGCGAGGGCGGTGACGGGGCCGACGCGGACATCTCGAGCGCGGACCTGAAGGAGTGACGAGCGTGAAGCACAGGGCCTTCAGTCTGGTCGAGGTGGCCCTCGTGCTGCTGATCCTCGCGATCCTGGCGGCGGCCGTGACGCTTGAGGTGCGGGCGCCCTTAGCGCGGATCGGCATGCGCGCCGTGCTGGACGAGATCGCCGCCTTTGACCGTCTGACGCGGGTCTTCGCCCGGGAGCACGACCGGCCCGTCCGGCTCGTCGTGGCCCTTGCGGCCGGACGCATCCGACGGACCGATGAAGGCGGCAGGGACCCGCTCGGCGAGGCGCTGAAGTTGCCCTCGGGGTACCGGATCGCGGGTCTTCGCCTGGCTGGACGGAGGATCAACTCGGGCAGTGTGGCCGTAAGCTGCAGCGCCCGCGGTCTGACGCCGACGTACGCGGTACGCGTGGACGGTCCCGGCGGACGGCGGCAATGGATCCTCGTGGCAGGCCTTTCGGGGCAGATCACGGAACTGGACAATGAAACGGAAGTCGAGGACATCCTGCTGGCGCTCGAGGCGCGGCGTCACGCTCGTTGAGGCGGTGCTGGGGACAGCGCTCCTGGCGTCGCTCCTGGTGTCGATCCTCCTTGCCGCCTCGCGGCTCCAGATTCAGGCCACACGGGCCGAGCGGCGGATCACGGCCTGCCGCATCGCCGACAGGCTTCTGAAAACGTGGTGGGCGAAGCGCGACGAGTTCCCGCGCGCCCGGAGCGGCCGCGTCGCGTCGCCGGAAGGCTGGTCGTGGCGGACCGAGGTTGTGGCGGACGAATCGGCCCGGACGCTACGGTGCGACGTGGTCGCCCTGGAGATCTTCGCACCGGACTCAAAAGACGGGGACCCCGCCGCAAGGGTGGAACTGATGGTGCCGGAGAAAGAAGATGCGGACGAAACCGGCCCTGACGCTCGTTGAGTTGCTGGCGAGCTTGGCGATCGTGACGATGCTCGTCGTCGCAGCACTCGGCGTGACCACGACGCTTGCGCGGTCGGAACTGGCCATTCGCAGGCAGGCCGACCGGCGCGAGGGCCTCGGCCCTGCGGGCGAGGACCTCGTCCGGTCCGACCTTCTGCACGCCCATCACTGGCGAGGCGTCAAGGACGGCTTCGCCGTGCAGACGAACGCGCGCCTTACGGCCGGGACGTTTGCGCTCGAGCACGTGCCGTCGGTCGTCACGTACCGCGCCGGCAAAGCCGATGAGCGGCCGTGCCTCGTCCGCGTCCAGGAGACGGCGCCGGGGCCGCCCGTCACGGAACTCGTGGCCGTGGGCGTGAGGAGCGTCGCCCTGGCGCCGGAGAAGGACGTCCGGCCGAACGCCTACGGGTGGAAGGCCCTCGTGGACGGATGCACGGTGCGGTTGATATTCGACGAGGACGGGAAGGTCCCGCGCGACCTCGACGTCCACGTACCGAGGGAAGGTCCCAACTGACGTGTGCCGACGAACGAACCAACGCGGCTTCGTGCTCCTGATGGTCCTCGTGGTCCTGGCCCTGGCCGGGAGTTTGCTGGGGATCTGTGCCCACCGGACGAGCCGGCGGGCCCTGGCGGCGGGCGTCCAAGAGCGCCGGCTCCAGAGGACGTGGGGGATGCGGAGCCTCGATACGGCGTGCCTCGCCCGCGCCGAGGCGATCCTCATCGAGGCCGATAGGGAAGATCGGCCGCCGCCCGCCGCGGTGCACAGGCGCATCACGTTGGGTAACACGACGTTCGACCTGGTGGTCGCCGACGAACAGGCCAAGGCGAACGTCAATGCTCTGGCGGCCGAGCGCGGACGGGAAGCCATCCGTGCGAGCGCCGGCGCCTTGAGCGCCGGCCGGTGGATCCTTCAGGTCGTCCCGCGGCCGGTCCGCGAGAAGACGGGCGAGATCCGCTCCCCCCAGGTCCTCTTCGCGAGCCTGGAGCAGGTCTTTGCCGACGTTTCGCCCGCGGACCTTCTCGGCACAGGTCCCGATCGGCCCGGTCCGGCCGAGGACCTCACGTGCTGGGGCAACGGCAAGGTCCACGTCCGCCGTGCGCCGCCGACGGTCCTTCGCGAGATGCTCACCGGGGCCTTGAGCGAGTACCAGGTGCATCGGCTTTGCCTCCTGCGCGAGGAACTCCCCGATGCGGGCCTTGAGGAACTGCTCGGCAGGCTGGAACTGGAGTCCGAGGAACGGGACCGGCTCCGCAAGCGCCTCACTCAAGACTCGAACTGCCACAGCCTCTGGATCGTCGCCCGGGGCCGGACCCGGGACTGGCATCGGTTGATCGTAAACCAGACCGGCGATGCCACCAACGACGCCGGCCGATGGACCTTCGTGTGGTGACATGACGCTACGGATTCAGAAACGGTTGCTCTGGACGCTCAGCGCCGTCCTCGTGTTGGCCGTCGCGGCCACGGGTGGCGCCCTGTTCCTCCGGCCCGTCGAGCGGTTCGACGCCGCCGCGAAGACGGACCCCGCGTCGGGGGGGGGCCTTCAGCCCGACGACCCGAACGAAAACCTTCCCCTCTCGGCCTACGCGGTGATTTATGAGGCGGACCTCCAACGGCCGTTGTACGATCCCGGGCCGGTCGCCGCCAAGCCCGCCCCGCCCCCGAAACCCACCATCACGCTCGTCGGCACGGTTATCGAGGAGGGGTTCACGTACGCGCTCCTTAAGACCAGGGCGGGGCAGGTCAAGATGGCATCGGTCGGCCAGACGGTCGATGGGGCCGAGGTCGTCGGGATCGCCGCCGACTCCGCGACGATCCGCTTCGCCGGCCGCACACACGTCCTCACGATGCAGAAGGAGGGCAAAGGCTCATGACCTCACCCGCCTTCTTCATCGCGCTGGAGCCGCATGAAAGCTTCGCCTGCCGTATCGCGGACGGCGAGGTCGAACTGCACGAGTTCACGTGTCCGACGTCCGGCCCCGCTGCGGGGGACACCGACGACGACACCGGCGCCGACCGGGCGGACGCGATTCACAAGGTGCTCGCCACGGTCGATTACGACGGCAGCGGGATCTGCCTCGGCCTGCCGTCAAGTCAGGTCCAGTCCGCCCAGGTCCTCTGCGATGGCCTGCCTCGGAAAGGACGTCAGGCCGCCCTCCTGTATCGTCTCGAAGAACATCTTCCGCTGGACGCCGAGAGCTTGACGGCCGACTTCCTGCCGCCCGAAGGCGGCCGGACCCTCGGCGTGGCCGTCGAGACTCAAGGCCTCCGGCGCCTGCTGGACCGGTTGACCGAGGTGGGCGTCGAGGTTGAAGCCGTCTGTCCGACGGCGCTGTTGGCGCTCTGGCAACTGGTGGAAGGCCCTGAGGAAAGGGCCGACTTCGTTCTCCTCGACTTCCCCGACCGGATCGACGTCTTTCGCATGGACGGTCCGCGGCCGATCGCGTGGTACGTGGCACCGGCCGAGGCGGCCGAGGTCAGCCGGACGATCCAGGCCTGTCTGCTCGCGCACCCTGCCGAGCCCGAGTCCGAGATCGACCTGGTGGCGGGTCCTTTACCGCCGGACTTCCTGAGCCTTGTCAGCGATGGGACCGGCGTGGCCTGTCGGCGTGTGGAAGAGGAGTCGTGCGTCAGCCCAGCGGCACAGGCGGCCAAGGCGCTCCTTGCGGGCGACGGCGCAGGATGGGTGAACCTGCGGCGGGACGCCCTGGCGATGCCCGATCGTCTGGGCCGGCTCCGCCGGCCGATTCAAACGGCCGTTGTCTTGGCACTGCTCCTGCTCGGGACCCTCATCGGCGGTTCCTGGTGGCGGGCCAGCCGGTACCAGGCCGAGGCCGATAGGATCATCGGCTCTCAGCGCGCCATCTTCGGCCGCCTGTATCCCAACACCGCCGTGCCGACCGGCGTCCGCAGGTGGCTGGCCAGCGAGGCGTCGCAGCTCACCGGCCTGAGCGGTACCGGCGACGCCGTGCCCGGACGGACGGCGGCACTGGATACGCTTCGTCAGGTGGCCGAAGGGCTCCCGGCGGACGTCAGGTTCCGGATGGTGCTCCTGCGGATTGAACCGACCGACATCCTGCTGGAAGGCCAGGCCCGAAGCCACGCCGACGCCGAGACGATCGCACGTGGCATCGCCAAGAAGGGCTATGCCATGGAGCCACCCCGGACAGAGAGCCTGGCCAAGGGCGGCGTCTCCTTCACGCTGATCGGCAAGCCCGCGGCACCGGACGCCGCTCAGGCAAGAGGCACGAAGCCATGAACCGCCGCATGAGATTCTACTTGGTGATCCTCTTCGTGCTGCTGGCGATCTGCGCCCTCTGGAGCGTCCGTCATCTCACGGACGAGCGCGCTGCGGCACAGGCCGCCGCTCGGGATCTGGCGGACTGCCGCCGACATGAAGAGCGGATCAGCCGCCTCCGTCACCGCCCGGCCCTGGCCGCCGACCGGGAACGGCTCTCGGCAGAAATCTCCGCGCCCATAGAGCGGGCCGCAAAGGCCGCCGGCATTCCGACCGACCGGCTCGTCCGTATCAGCCCGGAACCGCCCCAACGGGTCGGCGAAACCTCTTACAAGGAAAAGCCGACACGGGTGTTCCTCAAGAACGTGTCCCTGAGGAAGGTGGTCACGATGGCCCACGGCCTGATGAGCAGCGAGGAGGGGCTGGACCTGGAGTCAATTCGCCTGACCGCACCCTCGCGCGACGCCACGGCGGGCACCTGGTCGGCGGAACTCGTGTTCGCGTACCTGATCTACGAACCCCAACCCACACGGCTTTAAGGAGTACGTCATGCGACTGCGGATGATGACCGTGGCTCTTGTGGTCGGACTTGCGCTGACCTGCGGATGCCGGCGCCAGGACACGCGACCTGCCGAATACCAAACCCTTGCCCAGGATCCGAACCGTGACACGCAGACGGCCCGCCAGCAAAACGGCAGGGCGCTCGAGGCCATGGAGAAGGGAGACCTCGACGAGGCCGAGAAGACCCTGAAGGCCGCCCTCGCCGCGGACCTTTTCTACGGCCCGGCACACAACAACCTGGGCGTGGTCTATCATCGGCAGAAGAAACACTATCTGGCCGCGTGGGAGTTCCAGTATGCGGCCAGGCTGATGCCCCATTCGCCCGAACCGCGGAACAACCTGGGGATGGTCTACGAATCGGTCGGACGGCTCGAAGAGGCCGAGAAATGGTACGACACGGCCCTCAGTCTCGAACCCGACAATCCCGAACTGATCGGCAACCTCACCCGTCTCCGCGTCCGCGCAGGCCGCGCCGACGAAAAGACGTACGGGCTTCTTCAGGATCTCGCCCTCAAGGACACCCGCCCCGAATGGGCCAGGTGGGCACGCGACCGCATGGCCCTCATGCGCCGGCCGGAGGCTATCCCGCCCGTGGAGGAATCGGCCCCGTCAGGTGACAAGCCGCCAGCCGTGCCTGCCGGGCCTTCTCCTTCAACGACGGACGAACGCCCTGGGCCCTCTCCCCATCCGCTTCCGGACCACGAATAGACCGGCGTGTCTGAAGAGCACCCACGCCCTTACGTCACGCGAAGGCCCACACTCGGGAAGATGCGGCCATACCGCGTGAAGGTGACCGCCGGCCAGACACCCAAGAACGCCCAGCACAAGGACGGCACTGTATGGGTGTGGTACTTCGAGGTCACGCCCCTGTAGGCACCACATCACGCGCCCTCCTGCACGCCCGCCACGGCGGGCGTGCTCTTCGGGCCTCACGTCCGTTTCCGAGAGCTTCCGGTGGCGCGCACGCGCGCCACGCGAAATAAATACTACCGATAATGGCGACTATTCCGCGTGCCATCCCGCTGCACGACGGCCTCGGAAGTACCTATCCGAGCTGATCTGGCACTCGCCCGCGGCGACCTCCAGGCGGCCAATTCCGACCGTCGTTTGGCTCCGAAAACGCTCAAGGTGGCCACCGATACACGGTGGGCACCTTGAGCGTTGCTTGGGTCCGAAAAACCCGAAAAGTGGCGTTTTTGACCTCCTCCGGGCCGAAATCCCCAAGGTGGTCAAGATGGCCACGCCTTCAAGAGCGTCAAGGTTGGCCATCTTGAATCTGGCCCCCGTTCCCGTCATCCATCGTCCACGCCCAGCCTACGCCATGCCGCACACTGAGAACGCCGTGCTGAAGCTTCACCCGTCGTAGCGTCTTATGCGAAATGCCGTCCTCAATGGCCTCCTGTAAAATGACTTTGGCCGGCTCCGGCCCCTCCGCAAGCCGGCTCCGCAGCCACTCCCACGCCTCTTCGGCCGCCCCCGGATCGTCCCGATCCTCCCCGTCGTCAACTCGCAGAACGTCTTCAGCGTTGACGTTCACGGGACCGGGTTCCCACGCCACGATGGGCACGTGGGGGGCCGTGCTCCAGGGGTCGAGACGGTATGCCAGGGCCGGGGCATCCGGGCAGAGGTTGCCCTTGAGAAGGGCCAGGAATCGTCGCCGCCCGCTCGGGTCCCCCCGATCTTTGCCCACACACAAAACCGACCGCGCGGAGGCCACGAACCCGACGCTGCCCAGCATCCGGTAGATGCCCGGGCCGCCGGATTTCCGGAGATGGACGACCGCGACGACGGCCACGCTTTGGCGGGCCGCCAAGTCCGCCAGCGGCGCCAAAAGGGCCTGGACCTCGCCGGCCCGGTGACTGTCGATCCCGCCGAGGTAGACCATGAGAGGGTCGATGACGACGAGGCGGCAATCGGGTACCTGAATCGTCAGCCTCTCGAGCACCGGCAGATGGCGGCCCAGGTCAAAATAGCGGCGGCACTCAGCGCCGGCTTCCCGGTTGCGCTCCTCCACGGCCTGGAGGGCGGCGATGCGCCCGGCATCGGCCCCCGCGGCGTCGAGCCGGGGCCGGACCGTGTCGGCGAGATCATCTTCCGCAGCCAGCAGGACGACGCCCCCGGGTCGGCCGTCGATTGCCGGCCCATCGGGCCAGTCCGCGCCCCGACTGATGCGGGCGGCCAGGTCAAGGGTAATCAAGGATTTGCCCAGGTTCGGGTCGCCGGCTATGAGCGTCAATTTGCCGAGGGGCACGCGGTCAGGCCACAACCACCGGATCGCGATCCTCTTCACGTGATTCAGCCACACATAAACCGGCACGTCACCCGCCTCGTCCTCCGGCCCGCCGGCGGTCGGCGCCCAGGGCGCGGTCTTGTCGGCGAGGATCTCGATTTCGTGTCGCACGTCCTTCGCGTCCTGGGCATCGCGGCTCTCCAGGAAGTCCACGATGTCGCCACCCTCCGGCAAGCCGGGCAGGTCCAGGATGCGGACCGTGGCGGCCAGCGTCAGGGCGGCCAGGATCGCCGCCACGTCCTCGGCGTATCGGCGGCCGGCCGCGTCGTTATCCGGCAGGATCACGACGTCCTTGCCGGCCAGGGGCGCCCAGTCGGTCTTGTGGGCCGACTGCGCCCCGTGGGCGGACGTGGTCGCGACCAGCCCGATGCTCGCGGCGGCGTCGCAGCATCCCTCGCCCTCACACACGTAGATACGGGCCGCGCCGTCCAGGTCCGCCAGGCGATACAATGGCAGCGGGCCGCCGGGCGGGTCGCCTATGGACCAGCCGTCGCCGTTCGGGAAGATGGGCCGGTACGTCTTGTCGCCGCCGGGCAGGACGAACCGTAGGGTCCTCAAGCACTCCGCGCCATCGGCCCGACAGTAAGCCCAGGAGCCCACCAACTCGCCCCTCAGTTGCCGGCCGATGGCCTTGGCCGCAAGGGCCGGGGTCTTGTACGTCGCCGTCGGGCCGGGCCTGGCGTCGTGGCGCTTCGGCTTGCGAGCGCGCGGCCGCGCCGGGAAGAGGTCCGCCATTGTGATTCCCATAGCCTTCACGATGTTCTCGGTCCGGCAGCCGGCCCGACATATCAGCAGCGCCCGGCCGTCGTTGCCGCGCGAAATTGAAAGACTGGGATGATGGTCCTCATGGGCGGGACACCGCGCTTGCCAGCCGGAACCCTTCCGCTTCGCATCGGGACACTTCGACAGTACGAGTTCAACGGGTGTCATGCTCCGTCCTCTTGTGGCGGCCGATGCGCAAGGCTGGGATCGCACGCGCCGCCATCAGCCGCGCCAGGCTGCACAAGATGATGGACCGCACCCGGGCCGCCTCGCGGGCGCCGGCAGCAGCGGCGCGTGGTAGATCCGTCATACGCCGGCGCGCTTGAGTTCGGCCTCAGCCCGGCGGTGGCCCCGGGCGGCTGCGACCGGCGAGCGCACGGCCGGCCCCGGGCCCCCGCACAGCGGGTCGGCCGCCGACAGCCGCTCAAAAAACCGGCGCAGCGCCGCCTCGCTGGTGCAGCGCGTGCCACCGACTCGGATCGCCTCGAGGCGGATACCGCGCAGGCCAACCTGTACCCAGCGGAAGACGGTAGAAGTGTGAATCTTTCGGCCGCGGCGCCGGCGCGGGAGCCAGGGAAGTTTGTTTACCTGGCCCAGAGGAATGGGGGGTTCAACAGAAGGGTCGAACGGCATGTCCGGACTCCACCAGGGCGGACGGCCCTCGCGCCGGACATGCCCGACACTCAGACCATCCCACTCCCCTGGCGAAGATCTTATGAGCACACGCTTACGAGGCCCGGCTGTTCGACATCTTCTTATCCGCCCTACTCTCGGCATCCAGGCCCGCGACAGGATGACGCCCTAACTCGCCAACTTCGTGCCGACGCCCAACACTCATCATCCTATCGTCCATCGTGCACCTTTTTCCGCCGGCTGGGGTAAAACCGGCGAGGCCATAAG
The DNA here is from genome assembly GCA_964539385.1 of uncultured Anaerolineales bacterium. Taxonomy (GTDB): domain Bacteria; phylum Planctomycetota; class Phycisphaerae; order FEN-1346; family FEN-1346; genus JAUVZF01. The sequence goes on from CAZIJC010000004.1 coordinate 63,232, forward strand.
CGCCATCTACGCGAAGACCCGCACCTTGTCAAGGACAATCTCGCGCGTTTGCAACTTTTTTCGGGATCATCTCGCCGGCAGCAGGGGCGCGGCCTCAGCCCACTTCCGCCGCCACGCGGGCCGAAACCGCCAGGTCCCGTTCGGCGTAGACCTCGGCGACGCCCACGCTCCGGTGGCCGAGCATGACCCGCGCGACCTCCAGGCCGTACTTCCTGCGAACAACGGTGCCGAAGGTATGCCGCAGCTGGTGCGGATGCCAGTGCGGAATCAGAGCCGAGTCGACCTGCTCGGCGTCGGTGATGCCCTGGCGGGCCAGGTCCGCCTCGATCTGCGCGTTCGCCCACCGGATGCCGCGCGCGATGGCCCGCCGGTAGGAGTCGCTCGTGTACCGCTCGCCCGGCGGCCGGCGACGGTGGCGACGGCGACCTTCGGCCCGCCGGCGTCTGGCCCGGGCGCTCGGCGTCGAGGGCGTCCGGCGGGCTTCGCGCCGCGCCGCATTGCGGGCGGCCTCGGTCTCGCTCGGCACGAAAAGGTACGCCCCGAGGTCGGCCTTGAGCCAAGGCCCGACCACCGCCTGCGCCCGCGGCCCCAGGTCGATGACGCGGTCGTGGCCGTGGTGCGCCGTCTTATGGCTGGCGGGGCGGTACTGCCACACCGGGCGGTCCATTTCCAGGTCGCGGCCGCGCATGATGACGACCTCGCCGGACCGCATCCCGGTGAGGAGCTGAACCTCGACCATCGCGGCCACCGGCCGCGGCAGGTACGGCAGGGTCTTCCGGACCCAGGCCTCGGCCACGGGTCGGACGGGTTCGGTTTCGCGCGCCTCGGTTCGCCCGCGGCGCAGGCCGTCGACGACCTGCAGGCCGTGCCAGACGTCGGCCGGGACAAGGCCCTCGCCGGCGGCCCACTTGAAGCAGTGCCGGATGAGGTCCACGTAGCGGTTGATCGTGCCGCGGCTGAGGCCGTCCGGCGTCCGCGGCGTCCGGACCTCGATCATCGTCCGGCGGACGGCCTTGAGGGCCAGCGGACCGAAGGCCGCGGCTGGCTGGTCGCCGTAGAGGTCCCTCAGAAAACGTAGCGCAGCCCTGACGTTCCCGAGCTGGTGGGTCGGTCGGCCGTCCTTGACGTAGTAGCCCTTGGCCCACCGCCAGTAGGGCAGCACAATCTCGGTGACGGTGAGGTCGGGCGCCGGGCCGGTGCGCGGCGCGGGCGGTCGTCCGCCGGCGGCCATGAACTCGGCGAGGACGCGCTTGTAGGCCCGGCGGCTCGCAGGGGTGCCGTGGCGGCCGAGGTAGACCTCGCGGCCGCCGAGGGTGACGACGGCCTGGCCGCTCCCTTTGTGGAGGCGGCAGGACGGGACATGATATGTACTTGGCATGGGACACGGCTCCTTTCCGGCCGGTAATCCGGTAGTCTACCGGATTTTTCGGGCCTTTTCGGGCCGCGCCCCGCGACGCGCGAGGGTACGCAAGCCTGGCGTTCGGCGTTACTTAGGGCTAGTGGGCGATACTGGATTTGAACCAGTGACCTCCTGCGTGTCGAGCAGGCGCTCTATCCATCTGAGCTAATCGCCCACCGGATTGGCCCGGATAAGCATACTTGCGCCGGCGGAGGTGTCAAGGCCAAATCGCGGCCCCAACCTGATGCGCACGCGCTGCCGGCCGGCCGCAATCCTCAGCGCAATCGTAACGCCATCTGTCGCACACACGCCAGCACGTCCTCGCCCACCACGCCACTCGCGAAATCGGTCGTCGGGTCGTCCGGCACAAGTCCCAGGACGGGCGCCCCGGTCACGCGCTGAATCTCGTCCGGATTGGTCAACTGGGCCACGTCGTCTGTATCGTGCCGGTAGCGGTTGACGGCAATGCCCGCCACCTCCAATCCCCTGGCCCGCAGCACCTCGACCGTCATGGCCGTGTGGTTGATCGTCCCCAACGTCGGCCGCGCCACCACCAGGAGCGGCAGGCGAAACTGTTGAGCCAGGTCGGCCACACTCCGCTTGGGCGTTACCGGGCAGAGCGCCCCGCCGATGCCTTCGACGAGCATAACGTCGTGTGCCTTCTTGAGCCGCTGCCACGCCCGCCACATCGGCGCCAGGTCCAGTTTGACACCTGCCCTCGCCGCCGCAACCGTCGGCGCCAGCGGTTCGGCCAGGCGGATTGGCGAGATCTCGTCCAGCGGCTCCGGCGCGTCGGCCGCCTTCGCCAGGAACTCCGCATCCTCCGAGACCAACCCCTCCCGCCTCCGGACACAGCCGGTCGCTATGGGTTTCATCACGCCGACGTTCACGCCGTCGGCCCGCAGCGTCGCCGCGATCGCCGCCGTGACGATGGTCTTGCCGACCCCGGTGTCGGTCCCCGTGATGAACAGGCCCTTCTTCACGCGCCGGTCACCTCCGAAACGGCCGCACCAGTGCCCTCGACAAGCCGCGCCAGGCTCTCGTCGCCGATGCAGTACGGCGGCATGAGAACCACCACGTCGCCGAGCGGCCTGATCCAGACGCCGTGCTTCCGGGCCGCAAGACAGACGCTGCGCCCCCGCCGCTGCTCGGGCGGGTACGGCTCGCGGGTGCTGGAATCCGCAACCAGTTCGATACCCACCATCAGACCTCGCCGTCGCACCTGGCCGACGTGCGGCATGGCCGCCAGCGGCGCCAGGGCTTCCGCGAGGGCGGCCTGGAGTTCGCCAATCCGCTCAAGCACGCCGTCCTTCTCGAACACATCCAGACTGGCCAGGCCCGCCGCACACGCCAAGGCGTTGCCGGTGTAGGTGTGTCCGTGGAAGAAGGTGCGAGCCTCGCCGTGACGCCCGAAGAACGCCTGGTAGATTGCCTCCGTCGCCAGGGTTGCGGCCAGCGGCAGGTAGCCGCCGCTGATGCCCTTCGCCAAGCACATGAGGTCCGGCCGAACGCCCTCGTGCTCGCATGCAAACATGCGGCCGGTCCGGCCGAAGCCCGTCGCCACCTCGTCGCAGATGAGCAGGACGTCGTGTGCGCGGCAGGCGTCGGCGACTCGTCTCAGGTAGCCGTCGGGGTGCGTAATCATGCCGCCGGCGCCCTGGACCAGCGGTTCCAGGATGACGGCGGCCACCTCGTCGGCGCGGGCCGCCAGAATCGCTTCCATGGCCGCCGCGCACGCCATGCCACAGGTTGCGGGATCCTTCTGGAGCGAACAGCGGTAGCAATACGGCGACGGCGCACGGATCGTCTCGAACAGGAGCGGCCGATAGATGGAATGAAACAGGTCGATTCCACCCACACTCACCGCCCCCAGCGTGTCGCCGTGATACGCCAGGTCGAGGCACACGAACTTCGTCTTGCCGGGCCGGGGGCGCCCGCACTGCCGCCAGTACTGAAACGCCATCTTCAGCGCCACCTCGACGGCCGTCGCGCCGGAGTCGGAATAGAAGACGCGCGTCAGTCCGTCGGGGGCGATGGCGGCCAGGCGCTCAGCCAGTTCGATGGAAGGCGGCGATGCCAGGCCCAGCAGCGTCGAATGGGCAACCCGGCCCAGTTGCGACCGGATGGCTTCATCAATCTCCCGCCGCCGATGGCCGTGCAGGTTGCACCACAGGCTCGAGGTGCCGTCGACGTACCGGTTGCCCTCGGTGTCGATGAGCCACTCGCGCTCGGCCGACGCGATGACCACGGGGTCGCCGTCCACCCACTCCTGCATCTGTGTGAAAGGGTGCCACAGGTGGGCCTTGTCGGCCTGCCGCAGGCGCGATAGCGGGTCGCTTGCTTCGCTCATGACGGCGACGGCAGCCTCACGGTCAGCCGCATTCCAATGGCCGCCCCCAGCCGAAGGGCCGCGCTCTGACGGTTAACGGCCACTTCCATCAGGCCCGCGCTGCCGACATAGGCCAGCAGCATGCCTGCGGCCACGTCGCAATAGGCGCGGCACAGTCCGCGAATGACGGCCCCCGAGACGTATATCTCAACGGCCGACGGGTCTCGTTCCATCAGCGTCTCGCCGGCGATGTTCGTGACGAGGTTGCCGAACGGGTCCACGTAAAGCACGTGGCCGCGGATGGTGTTCTCCTCGCGCTCGGGCAGCGGCAGGTCGAACCGTTCGATGGCCTCGACCTGCGGGCCGAGACCGTCAATGGCCGTGCCCGACGCCAATGCCGCCGCAACCGGTGCAAAGATGTCGCGGCCGTGAAACGTGCTCGAGACATCGACTCGGAAGAAACTCTCGTTTTCGACTGCCACCACGCGGCTTTCCGGCACCGACACGCCCAGCAGCAGTCGCCGCTGGGCCACCAGCGTCAGCAGACCGTTATCGGGCGCCAGGTAGACGTGTCCGCCCGCCTCGGCCGCCAGCACTCGCCGCGGCCCACCCACTTCAGGGTCCACCACCGCCACGTGAACCGTACCCTCCGCAAACGCCGGCGCCGCCGACGCCAGCATGAACGCCGCCGTGTGGACGTCGTGGCGCGGCACGGCGTGCGACATGTCCACGACAACGGCGTCCGGGCTCCGTTCGAGGATCACGCCCTTCATCTGCGCCGGATACGTGCTCGCCACGCCAAAATCGGTCAGCAGCGTAATGGTCTCGGCCACGGCGCACCTCCTTCCCGGTGGGCGATTATCCCGAACTGCGGCGTCGAGGTCAAGCAAGCGCCGCCCGCACCCACCTTGACCCTCCCTCCGGCGGCCATTATAGTGGCCTCTTTCCCGGGAAGGCTACGGACTGCCGGCATTCGACGGGGCGGTCTTTCTGCGAGAGAAGGAGTCCTCCAGCATGGCGGAACCGACGGGCGCCGACGTGGTCATCGTGGGCAGCGGCGGCGCGGCGCTTCGGGCGGCGCTGGCGGCCGACGACGCCGGCGCCGGCGTCCTCGTCCTTACCAAGGGCGAACTCGGCAAGGCGGGCGTCACCGCCCTGTCCTGCTCCGACCGGATGGCGTTCCACGCGACGCTCGAACACACCGAGCCCGGCGGGCCCGACGCCTGGCGGTACCACGCCGAGGACATCTACCGCATCGGCGGACGCGTCTCCGACGCCAGCCTCGCAAGGATTCTCGCCCAGGGCGCATGTGAGGCGTTCCATTACCTCGACCGTCTGGGCGTGCCGTTCGTCAAGAACGACGACGGCCTGGCCGACCAGTTCGTGACCGACGGCTCCAAGTTCGCCCGCGCCTGCTACACGGGCCCGTACACGGCCAATCACATCCACGAGGCGTTGCGGAACGAGTTCAAGAGGCGCCGCCTGGCGATCCTCGAAAACGTGATGGCCACCGACCTGGCGCTCGACGCATCGGGGCGCGTCGCCGCCGTGCGCCTGGCGGACGCTCGGAATCGCAAATCTGAAATCTCAAATCCAAGGACCATCGCCGCCGGTGCCGTCGTCCTTGCAACCGGCGGTGCGGGCGAGGTCTTCCAGATCAACGTCTTTCCCGAAGGCATGACCGGCGACGGCCACGCCATGGCCTACCGGGCGGGGGCGGAACTGGTGAACCTGGAGTTCATCCAGATCGGCCTCTCGAGCGTCAAGACCAAACTCGCCTGCTCCGGCAGCCTCATGCGCGCCCTGCCGCGCCTTGTCACCGAAGACGGCCGCGAGTTCCTCTTCGACTATTTCCCGGACGGCGCGTCGCCCGAGCGGGCTTGCGCCGTCCTGTTCAAGAAGGGGGCCTCGTGGCCGCTCTCGTATCGCGACGAGAGCCACGTCATCGACATCGCCGTCTTCTCCGAGATGCAGAAGGGCCACACCGTCAGTATGGATTTCTCGAAGAACCCGGAGCGGCTCGACACGTCGAAACTCGATGCGGACCTGTGGTCGCGGTACCCGAAGATCGCCGCACTGCCCCTGACCGAGGTGCCCCTGGCAACCTCGCCGCTCGAGCGCCTCAAGGCCATCAACCTGCCGAGCGTCGCGTGGCTGGCCGAGCGCGGCGTCGATCTCGAAAAGGGCGACCGCATCGAACTGGCCCCCGCCTGCCAGCACTTCCAGGGCGGAGTCAAGATCAACGAGCGGGCCGAGACGACGGTGCCGGGTCTGTTTGCGTGCGGCGAGGTGGCCGGGGGCCAGCACGGCGCGAACCGTCCCGGCGGCAACGCGCTCATGGACAGCCAGGTCATGGGCAGGATCGCCGGCGAGCAGGCTGCCGCCCTCGCCACGGCGTCGAAACCAGGCGAGTCCGTCGAGACGGCTGGCCCGAAAACGGACGCCAGGGGCGAGGCCATCGACGTTCGCGAGGTCCGCAGCGCCATCCAGCACCTGATGACCATGCGGGCGAGCGTCAAGCGCACCGCCGCCGGCGTGAGAGAGGGCCTGGAGAAACTCGCCCAACTCAAGGCGCGCCCCTGGGACGGGCGCGAGGCGGGCGAGGCGTTCCTTGCCGAAACGCGCAGCATCGCCCAGGTGGCGGAGATGGTCCTGGCGGCCTGCGGCGCGCGGACCGAGAGCCGCGGGCCTCATCTTTACTTCGAGTCGCCGCAGGCCGTCGAGCCGCTGCCTCGCCGCGACCCCGACTGGCGCAAGTGCCTCGTCATCCACCGCGCCGGCGACGGCCGTCTGGTCATCGAGCAGCGCCGGCCCGTTGAGCCGGACTGGGAACTCGTCCAGCAGATCGACGCGTGACTCGGGCCGCGCACCTCAAGAAACCTATGTCGTACCGCATAGCCGGGGATACCGCCATGTCCGACGCGCGCGAACAACTCGACCACATGGTCCGGACGCAACTGGAGAACCGCAACATCCGCGGCCCACGCGTCCTGGAGGCCTTTCGCTCCATCGACCGTGCCCGCTTCGTCCCGGCCGGCGAGCAGCGGTCGGCGTACGGCGACTTTCCGCTGGCCATCGGTCTCGGGCAGACGATCAGCCAGCCGTACATCGTGGCACTGATGACGCAGAGCCTGGCGCTCGAAGGACCGGAACGGGTGCTTGAGATCGGCACCGGCTCGGGCTACCAGACGGCCGTGTTGGCCCACCTGGCAGCCGAGGTGTACACCGTCGAGGTCCGCGAGTCGCTTCAGACGAAGGCTCGCCGCGTGCTGGAGTCGCTCGGCTACGACAACGTGCACTACCGCGCGGGCGACGGCCGGGCCGGATGGCCGGAGGAGGCGCCGTTCGAGCGCATCCTGTGCGCTGCCGCCGCCGAAGAGGTGCCGCCGGCGTGGATCGACCAGTTGGGCGACGGCGGGGTCATCGTCACGCCCGTGGGCGGGCCGGGGGCCCAGATTCTGGTGAAGATTACAAAGCGCGGCGAAAGGCTCGAACGCCATGAGTTCTGCCCCTGCCGTTTCGTGCCGCTCGCCCGCGGCGATGAAGCAGGAAGGGGTCCGGAGCCCTGAGCCTGCCATGAGCGAAGCCGAACGGCTCCCGGCTTCCTGCCCCACTCAACCGGCCGGTTCACGCAAAGGAGAAGAGGATGACGAACACAATCACCCGGCGCTCTTTCCTGAAACGCCTTGCAGGCGGTGCGGCGGCGATGGCCGTGGGGCTGCCGGCGGCATCGTGCGCTGGCCCGTCCTCTGCCCGCGCAGCATCACCGCCCGACAGGCCGAACGTCATCCTTGCCATGACCGACGATCAGGGCTGGGGCGACACCGGCTACAACGGGCACAAGGTCCTGAAGACCCCCGCGCTCGATGCGATGGCCCGCTCGGGCCTGCGATTCAACCGCTTCTACTCCGGGGCGCCCGTCTGCTCGCCCACCCGCGGAAGCGCCGTCACCGGTCGGCATCCGTACCGGTACGGCATCTTCTTCGCCAACGTCGGACACATGAGGCCGGAAGAGATCACGCTGGCCGAGGCGCTCAAGACACAGGGCTATGCGACCGGCCACTTCGGCAAGTGGCACCTGGGAACGCTCACCAAGACCCAGAAGGAATCGAATCGCGGGGGGCCGAAAGGCGTCGCCCACTACTCGCCGCCGTGGGACAACGGATTCGACGTCTGTTTCTCGACCGAGGCCAAGGTGCCGACCTGGAACCCCATGCTCAAACCCGGCACCGATACGCCCTACGGCACCTCCTACTGGACCGGACCGGGGCGGAAGGCCGCCGAGAACCTCGAGGGAGACGATTCGTGCGTCATCATGGACCGGGCCATCCCCTTTATCCGCGACGCTGCCCAGCGCCGCAAACCGTTCCTGGCGGTCGTCTGGTTCCACACGCCGCACGAGCCGGTCGTCGCCGGGCCGAAACACCTCGCGATGTACCCAGGCGTCAAAAGCCAGAAGGAGCGGCACTACTACGGCTGCCTGACGGCAATGGACGAGCAAATGGGACGCCTGCAAAAGGAACTGCGCGACCTCGGCATCGCCGAGAACACGATGTTCTGGTTCTGCGCCGACAACGGTCCCGAACACAAGACCGGCCCCGGCTCGACGGGCGGCCTTCGCGGCCGCAAACGCAGCCTCTTTGAGGGCGGCGTCCGCGTGCCGGGACTCCTCCAGTGGCCCGCGCGCGTCAGGAAGCCGCGCACGACGGAGGTCCCCTGCTCCACGTGCGACTACTTCCCCACGGTTCTCGACGCCCTCGGCTTCAAGATGAAGGGCCAACCCGAACCGCTCGACGGCGTCAGCCTGCTGCCGCTCATCGAGGGCAAGATGACGCAGCGCCCGCAGCCCATCGGTTTCGAGTCGAGCGGTCAGATCGCCCTCATCGACAACCGGTACAAACTCATCAGCCAGAACAAGGGCAAGACCTGGATGCTGTTCGACCTGGTCGCCGACCCGTCGGAGGTGAAAGACCTCGCCGCCGAAAAGCCCGAAATCGTCGAGAAAATGAGGGCAACGCTCAACGCCTGGCGGGCATCCTGCAAGGACAGCCTCGCGGGGAAGGACTACCGCACGTCCTGAACGGCACGGACCCGGCCTGGATTACAGGACAGCCTGAACGTCCAACGCCGGCACGGACAAAACGTCCACGAGTCCGTCAGCGGTTTGGGGCATATCATCGACGCCGGGCGGGTCTTCCGCCGGAGCGGGCACATCCGAGGCGGCGGCAGCGCGCCGGCCGGCAAACGCCTCTTCGCCGGCCGCGATGCGGTCCAGAATGTCCGGCGCCGCCGTCGGTTGACGCGCCAAGCGCTGCCAGTCCACCGCGAGATCCGTTTCTGAATCCCCACGATCCGCAAACGCGGCAGCCCGGTTCTCACTCAGACTCGATCCATCCGCGAACGCCAGCAGCGCCGCCTCCGGCGAATCCGTCAACGCCGCCGGCTCGGCCGCCAGGG
>CAZIJC010000005.1:0-31227 GCA_964539385.1 uncultured Anaerolineales bacterium
GCGGCACGCAGGCCCCCGGCATGGCCTGGAACGACTTCAACAACAAGCGGATCCTCGGTACCGTGCCCGTCGAGGGCGACGGCTCGGCCTACTTTGCGGTCCCGGCCGACCGGTTCGTGTATTTCCAACTCCTCGATGAGAAAGGGATGATGGTCCAGTCGATGCGCAGCGGCACGATCGTGCGGCCGGGCGAGACGCTCGGATGCATCGGCTGCCATGAGGACCGCCGCTCGTCCGTGCCGAATTCTGCCAGGAAAGCGATGGGCCGCACGCCCCACAGGCTGAAGCCCTGGCACGGCGCCCCCCGGCTCTTCAACTACCGCACGGAGGTGCAGCCGGTCTTCGACAAACACTGCATCCGGTGCCACGACTTCGGCAAGAAAGGCGCCAAGAAGGTTGTCCTGGCGGGGGACCTCGCCCGGGCGTTCAACGTCTCGTACATGGAACTCAGGCGGAAGAACCTGGTTAAGGTTGTCGGTGCCGGGCCGCCCGACGTGCAGATGCCGTATTCCTGGGGATCGCACGCAAGCAAGTTGGCCCGCGTTCTGCGGGAAGGTCACAACAACGTCAAACTCGACGCCGAGAGTTTCGACCGTATCGTCACGTGGATCGACATCAACGCCCCGTACTACCCATCGTACGCGAGCGTTTACCCCGACAACCTCTACGGGCGCTGTCCCCTGGACGGCAAGCAGTTGGGCGCACTGGCGAAACTGACGGGCAAGCAACTGAACGGGCAGCATCACGAGCCGCTTATCAGTTTCACCCGGCCCGAACTCAGCCCGTGCCTGGCGGGACTCAAGGAAAAACGTGACCCACGCTATGCCGAGGCGCTGGCCATCATCCGGGCAGGCCAACAGATGCTCGCCAAACGGCCACGTATGGACATGCCCGACGCCAAACTGTTCGGCATCGACGCCGACCGCGAGGTCAAGTACCAGCGCATGGCACATCGCGAGACCGAGGCCCGTAAGGCCATCGTTGCTGACCGCAAGCACTACGACATGCCCCGCGCCGGCGGGGAGTAATACGGCAACGCCACTTTCCGCGCGGCGGGTCTCCCGACCCGCCGCGCTCGAATGGCGACCTTCCCCCCTCCTGTGGGCCCGGCCCGTACGGGCCGCGCAATGCGCAAACCAACAAGTGGCGTTGTAGGATTAGGCTGAACGGGTGCTTGTCAACCCGCTCGTGCGCCCGGGCAGGCGGTGGCTTCGACCTCGAACAGCAGGTCATCGCGGCAGACGTCGCTGATGACCGAGATGCATGGCCAGCCGAGGTCGGCCCAATGGCGGTGGAACATGTCCTGGACTTCCGGCGTTTTGGAGTAGGCAATCGCGTGAACGACGTCGGCGTCGGTGCAGTTAATGTCGCGAAGGACTGCCTGCACGTTGGTCACCGTCATGTCCACCTGGCCCTTCGGGTCGTCTACGTGCTGCGTGATGCCGGCCTCATCGATGGCGGCTGTGCCCGATACGTAGACCGTCTTGCCGGCGGGGGTCTGTGCGGTTGCTGCTCGCGAGAACGCGGAGCCGTACTCGAACGGCGGCTGTTGCATTCCTGCGGCGCGGTAGTACTCGACGCACGCCTTCTCGCCGACGGTGGCGATAACGTCGAGGGCGCACCGGGGGCTGCCGGCCGGACCCACGCCGATGCCCGTACTTGCCGGCAGGCAATTCTCATACGGGCCACCCTTAATGATGCCGCGCTCACGGAAGAACCCGCTGCGGACGCCGTTGAAGTCGTCGTACCAGGAGAGGATGTCCTCGAGCCATAGCCACGTGCGCGCCACGGAGAAGATGTCGCAACCGGCTTCTCGCAGTGCCGATGCGGCTTTCTCGAAGATGGCCCGCGCCTGGTCGGTGTTTGCTCCCGCCTTCGGCGCGATGAGGCCGGAAAGCGCCACGTACCCGAGGCCGCCCGCGTCGAGCCTGCGACCACAGACGGCGCCCTCGGAACGGAGGACCTTCGGCGTCTCGCCACAGGAGACCGCGTGAATCTGGATGCCGCACAGCCCGCCGTAAGGCCCTTCCGGCACGGCCAGCAGCACGGGGGGGACGCCGTCGTCAAGGGTGCCGTAGACGGCATGGCGGACGGCCAGGGCATCCTGGAGGGCGGCGTCGGTGCCGAAGATCCGCTCCTGCAGAATGCGGGCCTTGTGGCCTTGGAGCACCTCGGCGACGGCCGAGAAAAGCGCCTCAGCCTGCTCACCGGGAGGCTTGGACCGGGTCGGGGTGGCGGTGATGAAAACCTCGGCGACCCCGTCGGATTGCATCAGGCGTGCGTTAATATGGATGGCTCGTCTCCTGTGCGCCGAACCGCGACGGGCGCGGCAGCGTGGCGTACCCTGCCCCCTGTCCTTTACCTAGGCTAAACGCATTTCAGGCGCCAAGGTAACGCGGTAATCACCGGTCCCGGCTAAATCTTTCCGGCAGTTCGCACGGGACGGGTGCCGACATCGGCGGCATCGAACCGGCAGGCGATGGTTGTTTCCCATGCAGGAAAACGCCGCCGGGACCAGTGAGCCCGAGCGGCCGGTGTCTTTACGTGGCGAGGGCGACGGGACTCGAACCCGCAACCTCCGGATCGACAGTCCGGAACTCTAACCAGTTGAGCTACGCCCCCACAGGGCCGACGGCCAACCACATGGCGACCGAGCGCCACCGTCCCGAGGGCAAACGCACAGCCGACACGTCCCGCATTTTCCCTCGTCCGGCGCTCTTGTCAAGGCAAAACGTTCCCAGATCCAAGGGGGGCGGCACGACGCCGCAGGCTTACCGTTGGTAGATCGGCAGTTGCCGATACGATACGCTCATCGCCAGGACGGCCATGGCGGTTGAATAGTAGTCGCCGCCTTCGCCGACGTTCTCTCCGGAGGACCGCCAGTTGCCTTCTTTTTGCTGAGCCTTGAGCATGACCTCGTACATCTGGGAGGCCCATCGGTCCCAGTAATCGTCGCCAAGTTGGAACATGCCCTGCGAGCAGTAATACATGGCGTAGGAGAAGTGTGACCCGCGGCCGTAGTGGGTGGGCAGGTTCTTGAGGAGCCATTCACCGGCCATCAGGGCGCTGCGGTCGCGGTGCCGTCCGCACAGTTCCAGGCAGAGCAGGGCGGTGCCGGTCCGGCCCCAGCCGGAGCCGCCGCCCGGCTGGTAGGCAAAGCCGCCGTCGCGGCGAACCTGACACTTCATAACGTAGCCGATGCCGCGCGCGATCGCCTCGGTCGGGACGGCGGCGCCGTTGTTGCGAGCCGAACGCAGGGCCATGATGGCCCAGCTGGTGCACGAGATGTCGCTGTCGCGGCTGTCGGATTGGTAGCGCCATCCGCCGGTGCTGCGCTCGTCCTTGTGTATCTGCTGTGCGGCAAGGATCATCTTCATCGCCTTGCTCAGAGCCTTGTCGATCTTGGTTTGACGGTCGGGGTCCACCATGCCGGAGACTTCCGAGAGCATCAGCGACGAGATGCAGTGGCTGTACATCGGTCCGTGGCCTGAACCCCCGCGGACCAACATGCCGTTGGACTCCTGCGTCTTCACGATGAAATCGATCCCCTTGTTGAGGACCTTGCCGTACGGTCCGACGCCGGGAGTGTGCCCTTTGGCGAGGAATGCCATGAGGCAGAGCGACGTGATGCCGGTGGCATTGCGCGAGTGTTCGTTTTTGCTCCACGAGCCGTCGGGTTTCTGCTCTTTGACCAGCCAGGCGAGCGCCCGGTCGATGGACTTGTCCACTTTCTCCTGGTGCTTGGCGAGCGCCGGCGATGCCTTGTCGGCCATCGCCCGGCCTGCGAGGGCTGCGCAGAGGCAGGCCGCGAGAACGCCCGCCACCGCCGGTCGAGTTCGGCGTCTGCCTGGGGTGTTGCCGCGCCTGGAGGGTCTCATTTGCTCTCCTCGCCTTTTTGGCCGCCTTTCTTGGCGACCTTCTGGAAATACCGTTTAATCAGAGCGCGGTATTCCTCCGGGCCGCCTTCCTCGGCAGCCTGAAGGATCTGGTTGCGTAACTCGCCCGGCAGCCGCGCCCAGTCGGACAGTTTGATGCCCAGGCCCTGAAGTTTTGCAGCCGTCAGGCTGATGCCGATCGGCCCGATGCCGAACCGGGAGTTCCGCGTCTGCGCGGGCATCATCCCCGGCTGCATGGCCATGCCCATCCCCATGCCGGGTTGTGCGCCCATCGCCTGGGCCATTGCCGCGGCCTGGCTGGCAGCCTGCGACAGCGCCTGAGCCGCCTGGGCGGCCGATGGAGCCGATTGGCTCGCAGCGGCTTCCGTGGCAGCACTGTACCCTTCGGCCATCGGCTGGCCCATCGCGGCTTCGCCCGCCGACGGCGCGGGCATGCCTTCGGCCGCCTGAGCCAGCGCCTGACCGAGGCCCGAGAGCGCCTCGGCGGCCTCACCGAGGGCCTCGGCGGCGCTCTGCTGCGACGACTGGGCCGCCTCCGGCGAGCCGGACGGCGAGGGTTGGCTGCCCTGTCCGAGTTCGCCGGCGGCCTGCTCGGCAAACTGCTGGGCCTCGCCAAGGGCTTCGGTGGCCTCGCCGGCGGCAGCGGCGGTAGCCGGGGCCATCGCTTCGGCACGTTCACCGAGTGCGGCGGCGGCTTCCTGAAGCGCGCCCGTACGGTCTGCCAGACCTTCCTGAGCGGCGGCCAGCGCCTGCTGCGGGCTCTGCTGCGCGAGGGCCTGCATCTCGGCGGCCAGTTGCTCCTGCCGCTCGGCCAGGTCACCCGCCTGTTGGGCCATCTGGGCGGCCTCGCCCGCCGATGGCTGACCACTCGACGGCTGGCCGCTCGACGGTTGGCCCGACGATGGCTCACCGGAAGACGGTTCGCCGGAGGATGGTTCGCCGGAGGAAGGCTCGCCGGACGACGGTTCGCCGGAGGACGGTTCGCCTGAGGATGGTTCGCCTGACGATGGTTCGCCGGCGGCCTGCTGAGCGGCCTGGTTGCCGAGGTTTTCAGAGAGGCCGCCGAGTTCCTCGGCGGCGCTGCCCGCGCTTTCGGCGGCGGCGGCGACGTCGGTTGGCAGTTGCTGGGCGGCGGCCTGAGCATCGTGTGCGGCCTGCTCACCGAGTTGGCTCGGCTGACCGCCCATCGGCGCAACGTTTTCGGCCAATTCGGTGGCCTCGCGAGCCAGTTGGGCCTGCTCGGCCTGAAGGCGGGCCATCTGGCTTTCCGTCATCTCCTGGCCAAGGGCGTTGCGCTGGGCAAGGAGTTCTTCCGTGCGCTCGCGGATGTCCTGTTGCTTAGCGGCCAGTTCGCCGGCTTTCTGCATAGCCTCCTGACTTGGCTGCTCGCCTCCGGCTTGTTCTCCGCCGGCCTGCTCGCCTCCTGCCTGTTCGCCGCCCGCCTGTTCTCCGCCTGCCTGTTCTCCGCCAGCCTGCTCACCGCCGGCTTGCTCACCGCCGGCCTGCTCACCGCCGGCTTGCTCGCCTCCTGCTTGTTCTCCGCCTGCCTGTTCTCCGCCAGCCTGCTCGCCGCCGGCCTGCTCGCCGCCGGCTTGCTCGCCGCCGGCCTGCTCACCGCCGGCCTGCTCACCGCCGGCTTGCTCGCCTCCTGCTTGCTCTCCACCGGCTTGCTCTCCACCGGCTTGCTCACCGCCGGGTTGCTTGCCTTCGGCCCGTGCCGCGAGGGCCTGTTCGGCGGCCTTTTGCTGCTCGATAGCCTGCGGCAACTGGGCGGCCCGGATATCCTCGGCGGCCTGAGCCATCGGCTGCTGCTGGTCGGCGGCGACCGGCTCGGCGCCGGCCTCTTTGGCAAGTTGGGCCTGTTCGGCTGCCAGGTTTTCGAGGGCCTGGTCGACCTTGGCGACCTCGGCCAGTTGTCCGGTTTCCTCGGCCAGCGCCAACTGTTCCTTCTGAAGTTGACGGGCGTCGGCGGCCATGTCCTGGGCGGCCTGCTGGTCGCGCGCCAACTGAGCCTGCTGAGCGGCAGGCGTGTCGGCGACGAGTTCCCCCACGTTGCCGGCGAGTTGCTCCTGGTCCCGCTGCCAGTCGCCGGGGACCTCCTGCTGTGCCGCCTGGGCCGCCAGGGCGGCCTCTTCGGCGGCCATGTCGGTCAGGGCTTGAGCCAACTGGACGGCCTCGGCCATCTTATCCAACCCCTTGAGAAGTTCCTCCGTCAGGCCGATGGCCTTGTCCACGTGCTGGTCGGCCTCGGCGGCGGCCGTGCCGCGCTGGGCCGCCGTGTCGGCAAGTTTGACCTGGCCGGTCTTGTCTTCGGCGCCTGCCACCTCGGCCTCGAGTTTCTCGAGTTTCGGTTCGAGGCCGGCGAAGGTGCCCTCGGCCGCCTTGGGCGTGACCTCGGCGGTGGCGGCCTTGGCCTCGGCTAGGTGCTCTCGCATGCGGTCCACGCGTTCGGCGAGCCCCTTGGTGAGTTCCTCGGCCTTCGCCACCTGCTCCTTGACGGGAACGGAATCCTCTTTGGTCTTCTTGAGTTCGTGCAGAACCTTTTCGAGCCCTTTGCGGATGGCTTCCTCCTCGGACTTCAGCGACTGCATGGCGTACGATTCCGCCGAGAGGTCGAGTTCGACCGTGATGGTTCTGGAGGAGGCCTCACCCGGCCCTTTGAGGTCCGGCGGTCTGTTGTCTGCGGCGCGGAGGCGGAACGTGAACTGCTTGGCGCCGCGCAGGGGCAGTTTCGACAGCAGAAGGGGCGCCTCGCCGGCCGCCGTCCGGTTCGCCGCATCCCGGCCATCCGGCAAGGAGACAGCGACCTTGGCACCCTTGCGGGCGTCGGTTGCCACAACGAACTCGGCCTTTGCCAGACCGAAGTCGTCGCTCATGGAGAACTGGACGGGCAGGCGGTCGCTCGGCTTCAGGCGGAGCCTCTTGACGTCGGGGTTGATGATCTTGACGGTAGGCGGCTTGTCGGCAAGGGCGACGATCTGGCGTTCGGGCGACGTGTTCTTGAAGCCGTACTGGTCGGTCATCGCCAGTGCCCACCGGCCGCGCATACGGGGCGCCAGTTCGACCTGGAACTTGCAGACGGTCGTCCCGCCGGGGCCCGGCAGAATCTGCGTGGTGAGGTCCTTGGCCGGACGGCCGTTGATCTGCACGTCGGCCGATTTGACGGGCTTGTTCGTCGTGGCCGAGACCGTGACCTTGGTGCCGGCGACGGCACGGATGTCGCCCGGGATGTCGGTCTCGGTCTCGGGCGCGCGCCGGGTGTAGGCCGGATACACGTAATGGGCGTCCAGACGTTTGACGATGGCCGGCGGCACAACCGTGACGGAGTAGTCCATGCTGAGCGCGTCGCCCGCGTGGACGCGGTACGTGAAGTCCTCGGCGGCCGGCGGACAAGTGATCGTGAAACGCGGATAACCCTGCTCCGATGGCGGCAGCGACGTCATGTAGGCCGACCGCTCGGAGCCGTCGGGCAGGCGCTTGCGGAGCGAGGCCCGCTTGACGGCCTTACTGGCCACCTCCACGCCGATCTCCAGGCGCTGGCCTTCGGCCAGAATGGCGTCGCCGGGCGTGACCGTCAGCATGTCGCCCTTGATGTTGGGCAGGTTCATGAACGGGGCCACGGCACGCTTGAGCAGCCGCGACGTAATGCTCGGGTACAGCGCCCACAGCGAACCGAAGACGACGAGCACGCTCAGGGCTGCGAGAAGGTACGGCCGTGCGGCCTTCAGGGGCACTTCCGTCCGGGGTCTGACGCGGCCGGCGTCCTGGCTGGCCTCGGCTGCCAGGGCGGCGATGAGGGTCTCGGAGCCGCGGATTTCGGGGATGTCGCGGCTGGTGAGCAGTTCGACGGCCGAACTCAGGCGTTCCTGGAGTTCCGGGTGCCGCGTTTCAATGGCCCGGGCGATGCCGGTCAGGGTGATGGTCTTGGCAATCGGCAGGATGAGCAGCCACATGGCCACCGCCACCGTAACGGCCAGGGCCGACAGTGTCAGCACCCACCTGAACGTCTCGGAGAAGAGCGTGAAGCCGGCGTCGATGCCCATGACCAGCAGCAGCGCGCCGATGGCCGTCGCCACCACGGCCGACACGCCGCGCAGCAGAATCACGCCGCGAACCCGGTGGATCAGCCGCCGCAGTGCACGGGCGATCGGTTGGGGTACGTTATGCCCCGCCAGGGGTGATATGGTGTCGGTCATCACGCTAACCCCACTTTCTTTCTGAGCAGCCACTCGGCCGTTGCCATCAGGACGATCAGGACGAGCAACGGTACGGAATCCCAAATGACGTACTCGTGGCGCTCAATCTCGACTTCCGTGACCGGTCCGAGGGAGCCGAGTACGCGCTCGGCCCGCGACGGGTCGGCCACGGTTCCATTGGTGAGTGTTGCCAGTCGGCTCAAGAGGCCCCGGTCGGGCGTCAGTTCGGCCTGTTCGGCCGGCATGGACGGATCGACCGAGAACTCGACCGACACCGAGTCGACGTTCTCTGCGGCCAGGATGGGTTTGGCGGCGGGCGCGTCGAGTTCGGCGCGGTAGGTTCCGCTGTCGAGTTCGCCGAGGTCGGCCTCGTACATGCCGGCCGAGTTCTCGACGTACTTCAGAACCTGGTGAAGGATGAGTTTCTCGCCAGCGTACACGTTGACGGCCACGTCCTTATTGCCGACGATGGGCGTGAAATCCTTCTTGGCGATCTTGGCCTGGACGCGCACCGACCCGTGCGGCGCATAGCGTGTGCGGTCGGTGCCGAGTTTGACGGTCTCGGTGCCGGCGGGCAGTTTGTTGGCGGTGGCCCACCGCAGCACCTGGCCCCAGAAGCGGTGATGGTGCGTGTCGCCGACGCGGTATCGCAGCCGCCACGTGCGGTCGAACGCGAGGAACATCACCTTGCCCGTGGCAACGTTGTGATGGGTGATGAGTGCGTTCTCGCGTTGGAAAATGCGGCGCTTCGCGAGGATGTCTTCGTCGGGCGTCTCGTCGGGCGCGCCGCCTTCCGGCTTGGGCCGGGGCATGAAGTCCGGCGGTTCGGGAGGCATGGCGTAAGCCAGCACGGTGGCGCCCTCTTTGGCGTGCAGGATCGGATGCCGCCAGTGAATTTCCGGCAGCGCGTTCCAGATTTCCAGGTTTTCTTCCGGATTCACCTTCTGTCGCATGATGACGCTTTCGCGTCCTTCGGCGGTGAGGTTGACGCGGAACTCCTTCTCGGGCGGCGCCGCAATCGGCTTGGTGGACGTCTCGAACATGACCGGCAGGATTTCCGCGAGACCCGCGTCGCCGTAAGTGTGCGGCGTGTGAAGCGGTCCGGCGACCACGATCAGCGTTCCGCCGCGCTCGGACACGAACCGCCGGAGGATTCGCTGCTGGTCCTGGTCGATGAACTCCGCCGACACGTCGCCGAGAATGATGACGTCGAATTTCAGCCACTCCGTCTCATCCTTCGGCAGGGCCATGGCCTCGACCTCTTCGAGGTCGCGAGACGCCGACGCATAGGTCGTCGCCGGCTGGGGCACGCCTTCGATCCGGTCCGGCTCCAGCAGCACGTACTGGAGGTGGACGGTCTTGTCGCGGCCGGCAAAGAGGTTCTTGATGTAGCGGAACTCCCATCGCGGGCGGCCCTCGATGAGGAGCAGTTGCGTCCGCTCGTCCGAGACGCTTACCGCCAGCGGGTACTGGTTGTTGGTGGTCAGGACCTCGCCGTCGAACTTCTCGATGTGGATGGCGTACCGGTGAAGCCCCGCGTCCTTGGGTTCGTCGGCCAACTGGACTCGCGCGCGGTAGGCGTCGGTCGGCACGCGGACAGAGTGGGTATCGACCGTCTTGTCGCCGTCCTGGAGCGTGACCTTGACCTGCTTTGAGGCCAGGCCGTCGAGTTTGACCTGTGTGGTGATGAAGACCCGGTCGCCGGTGGCGATGGCCTCGGGCGCTTCGACGCTGATGATGCCGGCGTCGATCGGGGGCTTCTCGCCGCCCAGTACGATCGAGGAGACCGGCACCTGCCGGATGCCAAGTTGCCGGACGAGCGGCTCAACGCTCTTGGTGGCGTTGTGGCGGCCGTCGCTCAGCAGGAGGATGCCCGAGAGCCGCTCGTCCGACATCTCGGTCATCACCTTCTCGAATGCCGCCGTAAAGTCGGTCTGCTGCCGCTCGGAGGGCAGGGCGGCGGCGTCGCCGGGCAGGCCCTCCCGGGTGCCCTTGTAGGTGTCGGCGTAAGCCTTCAGGTCGACCTCGGCGGGCTCGGAGGCGAACGTGTACACCTTGACGCCGTAGTCCGCCTGGAGCCGGTCGAGCAAACTCTTGCCCTTTTCGCTCTCGTCGCCCGGCTTCTCGGCCCCGGCGGGCGGGCGGTGCAGAAGGATGTCGCGGGCCAGCGCAAGCCGCTTCTTGCCGGCGAGGGCATCGACCCCGGCCCGCACCTCGGCCTCGAGCGAGGCGTAAACGGCCCCGTCAAGGGCACGGGCCATGGCTGCCGTCTTCGACGCCAGGCCTGCCAGTTCGGTTGCCGCCCGGCGGACCGTGGCCAGGAGCCGGTCGTGCTCGCCCACCAGACGGTCGGCATTGTCCTTGCTCGTCAGCGTGACGGCTTCCTTGAGACGATCCCGGAGGGGGCTGGTGATCTTCTTGCGGATGTCCTCGAGGCCCTTGACGAGGGAGTCGTCGAGTTTCAGGGAGGCTTTGAGCGGCTCGGCGATCGTCTCGGCCTTTTCGGCCAGGGTCCCGTCGGCCTTCGTAAAGGCGTCGTTCATGTCGGCGCGGCGGGACTGGAGTTGCTGCTTGCGGGCCTCGGTGTCGAGCGTGCCGAGCGACGCCAGCCATTCTGCCTGGGCGGCAAGGTCGTGGCCTATCGTGTCCAACTCCTCCGCCAGACGGTCCAACGCGAAGGGGCGGCGGGCGCCCTGGAGCGAAAGGGCTTCGGCCAGGCGGATCTTCTCGGCAGGCCCCAGTTGCGTGTCCGGCACGAACATCGACGCGCTCGTGTCCAGCATGACCGTCACCCAGCGTTGAATCGTCTTGTCGAGGTTCCACGGGCGGACCGGCTGGGCGAGCATGATGATGACCAGGACGATAATCCCCACGCGCAGGGCCGACAGGGCCAAGCCCGCGCCCCGGGAGATCGTGCGGCGCTCCAGCGCATACAGACCAAGGGCGATCTCGACGGCCAGCGCGCCCAGCAGGGCGATGGGCCACAGCGGCCAGTTGGTCGCCAGGACGAGCCCGCGCTGAAGCGCCTGCCACACCGCCAGCAGCGTCAGAAAGCCGACGGCCGCGAGAACAACGAACCGCACGGCTTGCTCGCCCATGCCCTTCGGACGGCGCCAGACGAAATGGAGAAGGATCCACAGCCCGGCGGCGGCAAGGGCCATCACGTACACCAGCACCGTCGGCACCGACTCGGGTAACACGTAATGCTGTTCGGCGGTTGGAATCATGCCTTTGATGCACCTTCAGGTTCCTGGCTCGTGACGGCCAGCAGGCTCCTGGCCCGTTGGCGGAACGTCTTGATGTCCACGGCGTCGGTTCCGAACGAAACCGTGTCGATCATGTGCATTCGGCGCTGCGTGGCGATCCAGCGCGCCAGTCCGACCTCGGCCAGCAGACCGACCAGCAGGGCGATGGCCAGGTACTTCCACAGTTCCTCACCGGGGACGCTGCCCGTGACGGCCTCGACGAGCCGGGCGGTGGTCTCTGCATGGAACAGATCGACGTGCGTGCCGGCGGCCTCGAGTTCGGCGTCCGTCAGAGGCGTCAGGCGTCCCTCCTCGGCGTCGCCGAGGACGACAAACGGAAAGCCTTTACCTGCGGCCGTGGCGGCGGGCGGCACGAGAAAGTCCTGACCGACCTTCTGCGGAACCGTCAGCCGGTAAAGGCCCGGCTCGTAAGTCCCGGCGAAGGTTACGCGCATGCCGTTGGGGGTTGCGGCCAGCGCAGCCGGGACCCGCCGATTGCCGGGCGTCAGGACCTCGGCCGGCGTCTTGGCCAGCGCCTCGGCCTGCTTTGCCGCCGACCCGGGCGATTTGGCGGGGAGTTCCATGACGAACTCCGACCCGGGCGGCACGTTCGTCTGTGCCAGTGCGGGGGCAGCCAGGTAGTAGGCCAACTCGTGGACCAGCGGAACGAAACACTTGAGCGACGGCAGGTTGCTCTCCCGCCGGTCCAGCGACATCGACGTCATAAGCACGTAGCCCTTGCCGACCCTTCGCTCCACAAGGAGCGGCTCGCCCGTGTCGAGCAGTCCGCCGACACGGACGGCCTGGTCCTTCTCGTCCACGTCAAGCGTCCAGAAGGCCGTGATGACGGCTCGCTCGACGTCCGACTGGGTCGTGTCGCGCATCAGCGCCAGCGCCGGATGGCTGAGCGTCTTCAGACCCAGATGGGCCGGAGCATCCGGCAGCGACCGGCGACGGGCCAGCCCTGCCGGGATGAACGGCTGGCCGCCCTCACTCGTCCAGCCGCCGTAGAACTCCGGAACCACTTTGTCGCCGGGGATGATGAGCAGTCCGCCTCCTGCCTGGACGAACCGCACGAGTTTGGCGCCCGTCGCCTGCGGCAGCCGCGAGACGTTGGCGAGGACCACGAGGCTGTAGCGGCCGAAATCGGTCACCGACGCGATGTCGGGCGCGGCCACAACGGTCGGGGCGACCAGTTGGCCGAGGGCCGGCTCTGCATCGGGCTTCTTCTTGTCGGGATCCGGTTTCTTGTTCTCCTCCTCTTCGTCGATGGGCGTCAGCGCGATCTCGACGAACGCCGCGGCGCCGTCGAGCGGACGCGTGGACGGACTGCCCTCGACAATCAGTACCGGCAGTTTGTCGATGACGGGCAGAACGCGCGTGGCCTCGTTGTCGCTGGGCATCTCGTCTTCGCTCAGGACCCTGGCGGTGACCAGGTGCGGGCCGGACTTGCTGAAGCGATAGTCGAAGCGGACCGTCTCGGCCGCATCGGGCAGCATCTCGCCGGCATCCTGCCGAGCCGCACTGGCGCCGTCAACGAGCAGTTCCACGGTGAGCGGCGCGACGGGCGTCGTGCCGGTGTTCACGATCGCCACGTCGATTCGCACGGGGCGGTCGGTGCCGACGACCTTGCGCGAGACTCGGATGTCGCCGACGGCGGCGTTGCTGAGTTGCTGCGGCAGGTCGAGCGTGCGGCAAACGATCTGGGGCGGTGTGCGGAAGGCGTTCAGACCGGCTCCGAGGAACTTCCATCGGGCCTCGTGCTGCGTGTTCCACCCGACGCTCTGGCCGTCGGTAATCAGGACGATCTTCTTGGCCGGATTCGTCCCTTTGGCGAGGCTGGTAGCGGCGGCGCCGAGCGAATCGAGAACCCGCATCGACCCGCCCGTGGCCATCAGGTCGTGCAGGGCCTGGGCCAGTTCCTCGCGGTCGGCGATCGGGTTCGGGACGACCGGGCGCGGCACGGGGCCGGCCAGCAGGATGCTGATGGAATCGGCGGGGCGGCAGGCCTGGATGACGGCCTGGGCTTCCTCGATCGCGCGTTCGAAGTTCGGTTTGCCGTCCACGGGGATCGTCATGGAGGTCGAGGCGTCGATGAGGATGGCCACGTCGCGTTCGCCGCCGCTCAGCGACCATTCTCTCTGCTGAAGCACGTTCTCGATGACCGAGGCGCCGATGGCAAAGAGGGTGAGCACCGCCGCGACGCCGAGGAGGATCCATCGCGTCCGAGCGCTCTGCCACATGGCCGCTGCAACCCCCGCCAGGATGGCGGCAATCAACATGGTGGGCAGCACGAGTGCCCAGGGGATGGTCGTGCGTGCGGGCATGAACGGTCTGGCCATGGCCAGGATAAGCAGGGCCACGACCAGGCACCGCAGGGCCATCAGGATGATCTCTTCAATGAGGATTCTGCGGCTGCGGTGGGTCAGCGATTCGAGCAGGAACCGCATCGCCCCCCAGTCCACGATGGTTGCCCGCTGACGGTTCAGCAGATGGATAATGATCGGGATGGCGACGGCCACCAGCCCCGTCAGCATTGCCAGGTTTAAGAAGGTCATGTGCCTATGCCCCGGAGGTCGTGAAAGGGGGAACAGGCAGGCCGACTGGCGGTTGCCGGCGGCCTACTTGTTGCCCAATCCTTTTGTTCTGGTCTTTCGGCTTGCCAGATAATGGGCCAGCGCGACGTCGAAGTTGCGTTTGGTGGACAGGGGCACGTAGTCGACGTCCATCTGCCCGCATCCCATTTCGATGTCGCGGACGAACCGCCGGACGCGTTCCAGGTAGTCGGCCCGGACGGCCCGCGGGTCCAACTGGACCCGCCGCATGTCCAGTTCCAGGTCGCGGAACATACTCCACCGGTCGAACGGGAAGGTGAGTTCCTCTTCGGCCATGACGTGCAGCAGCAGGACCTCGTGCTTGCGGTAACGGAAATGATGGAGGGCGCCCAGGATCTCTTCCGTGTCGTCAAAGAGGTCCGAGATCACGATGATGAGGCCGCGCCGGTGAGCCCGTTCGGCGATATCGTGGAACACGGGGGCCAGCGCCGATTCGTCGCCCGGCGCGGTATTGGCGATTTCGTCGAGGATGACCCGCAGGTGGGTGACGCGCGAACGCGACGGGATGTACCGGCGGATCTTCGTGTCGAACGTCACCAGCCCCACGGCGTCCTGCTGGTTGATCATCAGGTGGGCCAGCGACGCCGCCAGGAACTGTCCGTACTCGAACTTCGAGAGCCTGTGGCCGTCGTGGGCGGCCGCCTGCCGGCCGGTGTAGCGCATCGAGCCGGAGGCGTCGAGCAGGATGACCGACCGCAGGTTCGTCTCCTCGATGTACTGCTTGATGTAGTAGCGGTCGCTCTTGCCGTAGACGCGCCAGTCCAGGTCGCGTATGTCGTCGCCGGGAACGTATTGGCGGTGCTCGGCGAACTCGACACTGAACCCCTTGTAAGGGCTCCTGTGGCGGCCGGAGACGAACCCTTCCACCAGGCCGCGCGCGATCAGTTCCAGCCGGTGGATCTTGGCCAGCGCGTCCGGGTCGAGCAGGCGCATGTAATCGGACGTCGTACCACCTTGCGTTAGTGCCATGAAATGTCACCCGCTCTGCCGTCCGGCGGACGGCGGCCCTTAGTAGCCCCCGGCCGCGCAGGCCTGCGGCGCCCGCGCTTCCCTGACACGCCTTTGCGTCGTCAGGCGATGGCCGTCTCGACGGTCGGCTTGATCTCTTCCAGCAGCCGCGCGACGACCTCGTTCGGCGAGATGCCCGCCGCCTCGGCGTTGAACGTCGTGATGACGCGGTGCCGCATCACCGGCGGCGCCATGGCCCGCACGTCCTCGGTGGTGGCGTGGTAACGACCGTGCAGGATGGCCCGGGCCTTGGCGGCCAGGATGAGGTAGATGCCGGCGCGCGGCCCGGCGCCCCACTGGACGAGTTCGCTGATGAACGGCGGGGCTTCGGGCCGGTTCGGCCGCGACGCCCTCGCCAAGTCCCTCGCGTACTGGACCACGTGGTCGGCGACCGGCACGCGGCGGACGATGTCCTGGAGGCGCAGGATGTCTTCGCCGGTCAGCGTTACCTCCAGGTCGGCCTCGTAGGTGCCGGTGACCTGTTTGATGATGGCTATCTCCTCGTCGGCCGTGGGGTAGTCCACCATGATGTTGAACATGAAGCGGTCGAGTTGGGCCTCGGGCAGGGGATAGGTGCCTTCCTGCTCGATGGGGTTCTGGGTCGCCAGGACGAAGAACGGTTCGGGCAGCGTGTAGGTTGTCTCGCCGCACGTGACCATGTGTTCCTGCATGGCCTCCAGCAGCGCTGCCTGCGTCTTGGGGGGCGTCCGGTTGATCTCGTCGGCCAGGATCATGTTCGAGAACAGCGGGCCGTGAACGAAGCGGAAGATGCGCTTGCCGGTGGTCCGGTCCTCCTCCAGCACGTCCGTGCCGGTGATGTCCGACGGCATGAGGTCGGGCGTGAACTGGATGCGTTTGAACGTGAGGTGGAGCAACTGAGACGTCGTGCTCACCATCAGCGTTTTCGCCAGGCCCGGCACGCCCACCAGCAGGGCGTGGCCGCGGCAGAAGGTGGCGATGAGGATCTGCTCGATGACCTCGTTCTGGCCGACGATGACGCGGGCCAGTTGGTCGGTCATCCTCTTGTAGGCGACGTTCAGGGCCTTGACGGCCTCGATGTCGTCGCCCTCGGCGAGTTTGGGGGCGACCTTCGGTTTCGCTGCGTCCGGTTTTGGTGTGTCAGTCATCTATCGGCCTCCGCTCAAGGATCAGCAGGCGCCTGGATTCACCGGTTTCGGTGGCGTTCCGTGCAGCGCAGGCGCACACTCCACAGAAAACGCCTTTATAACCTGAAACCGCTGCCGGCCTCTGAGGTGGCGGCTATTATTCCCGAAAAAACCATTCACCCACGCGGGCGAAACCTGCCGCCCCGGCCCGCACGGCAGCGAAAACGCATTGACACTCGGCGGCCCTCGGCCATACTATAAGAGGCCGTCCGAGCGGGCGTAACTCAGTGGTAGAGTGTCAGCTTCCCAAGCTGAACGTCGAGGGTTCGAATCCCTTCGCCCGCTCCAGGGCACGTCATCGATGCTTCGCGCCGACCAACCTCACTGAATCGTCCACAGGGTCACCGTTTCCTGGTCCCTCACGAAGATCCTGTTGCCGGCAACCACCGGGTGGGCATAGGTCGGCGTGTCGGCCACCTTGATCCGGGCCAGTTCGGCGTACGCCTTGCCGCTGGGCTTGAAGGCGATCAGTTCCGAGGTGCTGGGCAGGGCCAGCAGGCACGAGCCCGCGTGCAGAATGGCTGCGAAGCCGCGGCCGTGCCGAGCCGTGTCCTTCCAGGCCTCCTTGCCGCTCTCGGCGTTCAGGCAGAAGAGACTGCCGCGGTCGGTAAGGCCGAAGAGCAGGCCGTCCTTCAGCACCGGCGTGTTGAACTGGACGGCCACCTGCGGGTTGCTCCAAAGTTGCTTTGCGGCAAAGCCGTCGCCCTGTTTCTCGATCTTCAGGGCCTTGGTGCCCCGGGCCGCCCCGGTGATGATCACGGTCTGGCCATCAACGATCGGCGTGGCGGCGTTGTAAGCCCTTCTTTGGGACGCGAACGGGACTTGCCACAACAACTTGCCGTCGGGATCACCCTCCGCGGGGTCGTAGACGTAGCCGCAGATGTCGCAGACGTACTTCTTCATCTTGGAGTTCTCCGTTCTCTCCGGCCGCCGCGTTGCGGCGCCGGAAGCTCTGTAGGTGGGTGCACCAGTGTCCAGCGCCTGCCGTCGGCCTCAATGAGGTCGTCGGCCTCTTTCGGGCCCCAGGAGCCTGCGGCGTAGGCAGGCAGCTCGCTCACGGGACACTTGGCGCATGCGTCGAGAATGGGTGTAAGGAATGCCCAGGCGGCCTCGACCTCGTCGCTGCGGGTGAAGAGTGTCGGGTCGCCCAGGGCGGCGTCGAGCAGGAGGCGCTCGTAGGCATCGGGCGGCTCGGCGCCGAAGGCGTCGGCGTAGCCGAAGGCCATCTCGAACGGCTGAATGCGCAGGCCGGCGCCCGGCACTTTGACCTGGAACTGAAGCGAGATCCCCTCGTTGGGCTGGATGCGAAGGGCCAGGACGTTCGGCGCCATCGGCCCGAAGGGTGCGGCGTTGAAGAGCACCTGGGGCACGGCCCCGAAGTGGATGCTGATCTCGGTGGCCCGCACGGGCATCGCCTTGCCGGTGCGCAGGTAGAACGGCACGCCGCTCCAGCGCCAGTTGTCTACGAAGGTCTTCAGCGCGGTGTAGGTCTCGGTGGTGGAGTCGGGGGCCACTCCATCGGTGCCCCTGTAGCCGGGCAGGTGACGCCCTCCCACGTTGCCTGCGGTGTACTGGGCGCGCACGATCCCCCCTGGCATGCAGTCGCAAAGGGCCGGCCGCAGGGCATGGAGGACCTTGACCTTCTCGTCGCGCACGGCGTCGGCGTCCATGGTGCTGGGCGCTTCCATGGCGACGAGGGCGAGGAGGTGCATCATGTGGTTCTGGACCATGTCGCGGAGTGCGCCGGCCTGATCGTAGTAGGCTCCGCGCTGCTCGACGCCGACGGTCTCGCCGACGGTGATCTGGACGTGATCTACGTACTTGTGGTTCCAGATGGGCTCGAAGATGGCGTTGGCGAAGCGCAGAACAAGGAGGTTCTGGACGGTCTCCTTGCCCAGATAGTGGTCGATGCGGAAGATCTGGCTCTCGTCGAATGACGTGCGGATGTGGGCGTTGAGCGCGCGTGCGCTGCCGAGGTCGCGGCCGAAGGGTTTCTCCACGATGATGTGCGACCAAGGCCCGTCGTCGTCCGTCGGCCGCGCCAGGCCCGCGCGGCGCAACTGGTCGATGGCGGCGCGGAAGACGGCCGGCGGCGTGGCCAGGTAGAAGAGGCAGTTGTGCGGCCCCCCCCGCTCGGCGGCCATGGCCTCGAGGCGGTCGTGGAGCGCGCGGTAGCTGGCCGGGTCGCCGTAGTCGCCGACGTGGTAGTGGAGGCTGGCGGCGAACCGGCGCCAGCACTCGTCGTCGCACAGGCCGTTTCGCGAGAACGCCGCGACGCCCTGTCGCATCTCGTCGCGAAACGCGTCGTCGGACATCTCGCGGCGAGCGAATCCGACGACGGAGAAGCGCTCAGGCAGCAGGCCCCCGCGGAAGAGGCTATAGACGGCGGGGATGAGCTTGCGCCGCGTCAGATCGCCCGAGGCGCCGAAGATCACCAGCGTGAAGGGCTCTGGCGCGACACCGTGGGGATCGCTCCTGTGTTCCGGTGTGGCTCCGGCCACTGTGTCGCCGTTGCCCACTACAACATCGCGCGCCATGGCGCTACCCATCGGCATCCGCCTACGCAGTGGCTAGCCCTTCCACAGGCCATGGACGTTGCAGTGCTCGCGGGCCGAAGCCTGCGGCGCATCGACGTGGAAGACGGCCTCGGGCGGGTCGCCGGGCTCCAGGAACTGCCTGTAGGCCTTCCCGTTCGCGAGCAACTCGATCCACTCGATGAAGTGCTGCTCCTTCATCGGGTGGGGGGTGCTTCCGACAGTGACGTTGAAGCCCGCGTCGATCTTCTCGACGACGGGGACGTGCTTCTCGGTGGCGGCATCGGCCGTCTGCTCCTCCAGGAGCGCCATCGGCTCGCCGCAGCAGACGAGCTCGCCTGCCCCAGCCGTGAGCACCTCGACGATGTTCCCGCAGATCTCGCACTTGTACACCTGGAGTCTCCCCGTCATCTCTTGCTCTCCTTTCTCCAGGTTGCTCCGCGCCTGGCGCGGCCTTCGGCCGCAGCCAGAGAGGAAAACTCGGGCTGCGCACACTGGATGACTCTACCAATTCTCGGCCAGGAGCTCGAAGTGGGCCTGGCCATGCGCGCAGGCCGGTCAGAGCTCGGGGGCCTCGGTGCCCTCGTGCACATAGCCGCAGTTGAGGCAGCGCCAGATCACCGGCTTGTCCTTCTTGAAGACCTTGCCGCCCTCGATGTTGGCGAGGAGGGCGAGGTAGCGGCGCTCGTGCTGTCGCTTAGCGACGGCGATGGCCTCGAAGACCTTCGCGATCTCATCGAGGCCCTCGTCGCGCGACCTTGGCGAACGAGGGGTACATGTTGGTCCACTCGTGGTTCTCACCCGCCGCGGAGCCCTTGAGGTTCTGGGCGGCCGTGGCGATGGTGCCGGCGGGGAAGGCAGCCGTGATCTCGACCTCGCCGCCCTCGAGGAACTTGAAGAGGCGCTTGGCGTGCTCGCGCTCCTGGTTGGCGGTCTCCTCGAAGATGTCGGAGACTTGGCGGAAGCCCTCCTTGAACACCGCGCTCGCGAAATACGTGTAGCGCTTCCGCGCCTGCGAATCCCCGGCAAAGGCAGTCAGCAGGTCTTCTCCGTCTGTGTGGCCTTCAGCGCCATGTGCGACTCCTTTATCTACAGGCCAGGCGTTCTCTCGACCTGCCCCCGTCGGGCAGGCTCGTCGCAGATGCCACGGGCGATGTGGGCCTCTCGCTGCCGCTCTGCCAAGCGTCGGATCGTGTATGCACAGTCCCGAATCTGGGCGTACAGGACAATGCATCTATCGTCCTCGGCTGCGCTCTCGCCCTCGTCGGCCAGAATGGTGAACCGCCGCGCGAGCTCAAGAGTTTCCGAGATGTGTTGATTGTACCCTCGCACGGATTGTAGCCCCAACGTGCAACGTGTGTCAAGCAGAAAACCGTGGTCTGGTCGTCGCGAGTCACCATAGCAATCCCCGTACCACTCGGCGATCACCGTCGGGGGCAGGTAGTTCCTGAGCGCGCTCCTCTTGCGGGTACTCAGCGGGGGCCTTCTTGGCCAAAGGCGCAACACGCATCGTCGCATGGAAACGCGCCGTTCCCGTTCGCTGTTCCCATCGCATCTTCAGCCGGCCATCCCCTGTTTCCTCTCAAGGAACCGCTTCCTGTAGACCATGAAGCCCGTGTTCCCGCAATGCTCCATGATCTCGTGATTCGAGTGTGCGCTCACGGCCATCGATACCAGCGGCAGGGCACGCGGCGCCAAGCGAACCAGCAAGATCGCGGTGACAGTCTCCAGAGACTGCTCCAACGCCTTGGCTCCTAACACGGACACGCCCTCCCTCCTTGGCTGCTCCTTGTCCCCTGTATCCTGGATATCCCTCAGGGTTTCAATCTGCTGTAAGGCCCTGAACTTCACCTCCGATCCTCCGATGCCGGCCTCGATGATCCGCAGAATGATCTGCTTCTCAACAATGTCATTGGGGTCATAGCCGTAGCAGAAGGCAATCTCCTGAATCATGTGGAAATCCTGAACGAGGAGCGCCGTCAGGTCGGCGACCATAAGAGGCGCTCCCCCCAGCCCGAGGACAGCACCCTGTATGGCAGCCGCCTTCTCGTGAAAATCTATATGCTTGCGGTTGCACTTATCGAGCAATGCGAGATCGCATCGTTTCAGGTCCGAGAGGTCCTCTATCATGACGCCGTGCTCGTGGGCCCTCTTTATGAGCACTTGGGGGTCAACCGTATACGTGGATGCATAAAGCAGATCCTTGATGGTGCCCTGTATCGCGTTCTCAAGCTTTCCGAACTTGTCTGAGCCGACTTTCTTGATCAAGTAGTCTACGGGCTTGGAAGCCACGTCAAGGATCTTCTTGTGAAAACCCTCGTGCTTCTGCTTCTCCCATTCCACCATCTCCGCCAAGCTCTGGATCTCGTATTCACTCAGCTCCATCATGGGTTCTCCTGTAGATTGATCAGGAGGTCTCGACACTGCAACGGCAGGTTCAGAGGGCCGCCCTTCTTCTCGACGCGTGCTACCACCTTCGATGCGATATCGACGAGCTTCTTCTTGCGCCGCTCACCGGCCTTTGTGTTCGATGACCTCAGCTTGGCAGATATGGCCAGAATCCGGCCTGCCTCCACGATGCTGACCTCGGAGCAGATGCGCTCGATATCGCTTTGGAGAAGCGCGGACCTGTCCGAGCCCTTCATCTTCATCGCCTTCGTGCAGGCGCTCTCGGGATCCAGCCCATCCATGGCTTTCCTGCTCATGTTGAGCAACAGGTCCGCCAGTTTCCTCCTGATCGCATTCATGGCGTGCCTGCTTCCTCCTCATCAACGACGGGAGTATAGGCATACTTCGGCTCGGCCTTGATGATCGTCCTCATCTCGGGGAACCTCTCCGCGAACTTTTCCCGTATCGAGCGGATGATATCGTGAGTCTTCTGCTCATCGGCATCTGCCTCGAGCACAATGTCGAAGACCACATTGCATCGGTTCGCGCGGCATCCGATGATCCGCAGGTCGTGAAAGGAATGCACCCGCTCGTCCTGGGAGACAATCTCTCTGATCGTCTCGGCAATGGCTTCGTATTGGGGATGTTCCCTGTTGATGGGGTCGATATGCGCGATCACCGTGGCGCCTATCTTGCGGGCAATGTCTTCCTCAACTGCTTCGGAAAGCGCGTGGAGGCTGGCGATGTTGTCCTGATCGGATACCTCGAGGTGCAGGGAGATGACGTTGGTCTGGCCGTATGAGTGAAAGATGATGTCGTGGACTCCCAGAACTCCCTGGTGTGCCTTGGCCAGGCTTCCAATTTGGCTCAGGGTGTCCCGTGGCGGGGGTACGCCCAGCAATGGGTTGACCGCCTCCCTCGCTATTGAATACGCCGCGTAGAAGATGATCAGAGAGACGAGGACGCCCGCCGCGCCGTCAATACGGTCGTAACCGAAGCGCGAGCCGATGAGGGCGAGCACGACCAGAGCGGTGGCCAAAACGTCGCTTCGATGGTGAAGGGCATCGGCTTTGAGTGCCTGGGAGTCGATCATATCGCCCAATTGGTAGGAGAAGCGGGACAGAAGCTCCTTGACGACGAGGGTTCCCGCGATCAGCAAGATGACGGCCACGGAAGCTCTGGAGCTCTGGGGGTGAGCGATGCTACGCACTGCCGTCTCGAAAAGCTCGGCGCCGGCAACGAAGAGCAGTACCGAGACCACCAGAGCGGCTACGGACTCCATTCTGCCGTGACCGAAGGGGTGTTCCCTGTCCGACGGCTTCTTGGCCATCTTGAAGCTGATGACCAGCACAACGGAAGTGGCGCTATCGGCCAGCGTGTGTATGGCGTCGGCAATGAGAGACACGCTTCCAATGGCGAGCCCCAGACCCATCTTGACGGCAAAGAGCACAACGTTGACGACAATACTGGTCCATCCCTCAAGCGCTCCGTACCGTGCCCTGACCTTCAGATCACCGACGCTCTGATAGTCCCGGATGGCTTTTGCCGCTAGCCAACGGGTAAACTTCGTCATGGCGATGGTCTACCCTCTTGCAGCAGCACTTGGCAGTCGGCAGCCAGGGCGCGGTGGCTAGGAAGCCGGGCCTCTTTCACATGTTGTCAGGTGCCTCTGTGTGGTGCAATTCCATGCAACCTTTGCCCCTACCGACACGACAAGCCCCACCGTGAACGGAATGACCGCGAGCCCAGAGGTCGCCACAAGTGCGGTTCGTGCTGCATTGCTTGCGAGCAACCCAAGGCCGGAAGCCAGTCCCATGCCTACCGATTCGCTCGCGGTATCGAGGATCGCGTCCTGCTTCGTCATCTTCCCTTGCGAGTATTTTCTCGCGTTCACGAGCGCGGCGATGCTGCCCCACACAGCAGCTACTGCCGCACTCGCCGTCAGCGGGCTGAGCGCCTCGACGGTCGTTACTTGGACAGCCCTGAGACTGTGCCCCAGATTGTACGCCACCGTGCTTGTGACGGTTTCCGGGCAGTAGTAGTCAATCACTTCCATCGTTGACGCCTCCTTGGACCTAGCCTTTGGGCCGGCCTGGTCTGAACCGACCCGCCGTGGCCGGTTTCAAGGTGACCAGTGACAAAGACGGGCATGAACGAGGTCGCGAGGGACGACGGAACGTCTGGGTACCGAGAAAGCGGCATTTGAGTGATGCCCTCACGGAACCGTTGTGGCTGCGCACGAGCCGACGGCAGGGCTGTACGTCCGCGTGCACGGCGACCACCTGATCCTGGGGCGGCGTGAGCCGTTGGGGCCCAATAGCGAGATGGAAAACGACGACCGCGTTCGGCTGACGCGTCTGTCCGCTTCGATGTATGGCCTGAGCGTCAAGGGGCACACGGGGCGCTGGCAATGAACGCCATTCTCCGGCAGTATGGAGGAAATGGTCGATACTATTCTGGCCTGCATGAAGCATCTTGTGGCGCCCTACGTCTGATGCATTGCACTAGGCAATATGCCGCTGTCTCTATTGCGTGCAGAATATTGCGTAGAACACCAGTGCAATAGTGATCATAAGCTTGATGAGGATATTCATAGCCGGGCCGGAAACGTCCTTGAATGGATCGCCCACCATATCGCCCACCACGGCTGATTTGTAGGCGACCTCCATGCCGTCTTCGAATTCGCGGCGAGCTTCGATCATTTTTTTGGCGTTGTCCCATGCGACGCCCCCGATAGACATGCTCATTCCCAGCACAGAGCCTGTAACCATCGCGCCGACCAGGAATCCGCCCATGGCTTCAACTCCCAGGGCGAAGAACACGACAAATGGGGCAGCCAATGCAATTGACCCGGCCAGGACGGCGGCTTTGAGGGCACTGTTGGTGATAACCCGTATGCATTTATCCGCCTCAGGCTCGGCTGTTCCCGCCAAGAGGCCTTTGATTTCACGAAACTGGCGGCGAACTTCGACGACCAGTTTGTTCGCTATTCGCGTTACCGCGGTCATGGTCAAAGCGGCAAAGAGCAGCGTGAGGGTCACGCCGATAAACAGTCCGACGAGTGTCCGGGGAGCAAACAATTCGGTATTAGCCAGATCCGTCCCCTTGATGAAGGCTGCGAACAGGGCTACCGCCGATATGACGCCGGCCCCGACAGTAAACCCTTTGCCTATAGCGGCAGTGATGTTCCCGGCGATATCCAGCTTGTCGGTAGTCCTGCGAACGGATTGAGCGGCGCCGCTCATTGTAGCTATGCCGCCCGCATTATCGACGATCGGGCCGAAGGCGTCGATAGACATGATTATGGCCATCGTGGCTAACATTCCCACCGCCGAAAGCCCTATTCCATACAGTCCAGCCGCGAGCAGTGTTATGATTATCGTCGCGCATATGGTGACTATAGGCAAAAAGGCCCCGATGAACCCGACGGCCAGTCCGGCAATCACATTGGTCGCCGACCCTGTTTTCGACATGTTGACGATGTACGTGACCGGCATGCCGGAGCCAAAGTATTTGGTTTCGATGCCTATCAGTATCCCGCACAATACGCCCGCCGCAACCGACACGAACAGGGCGAATTCCCCGGTTAAGGCAGTGATCGCCACATAAGCCCCCACAAGAAAGAGCATGTTTGACACATAAATGGTCCTTTGCAGGAACACCTGCGCGTCGCCGCCTCTGGCAAGGATTTTGCCTAAGCATACCGTTACCACGCAGCAGACAAGGCCTATGGCCCCCAGGATAAGGGGCAGCATGACATACTGCATCCCGCCTATCTTAAGGGCCAGGATAATCGTGGCCACTGTGGCGCTGGCAAAAGATTCGAACAAATCCGAACCCATACCAGCAACGTCGCCGACATTGTCACCGACGTTGTCGGCGATAACGGCGGGATTGCGGGGATCGTCTTCGGGAAGGTGAAACTCCAGCTTCCCGGCCATGTCGGCCCCGATGTCGGCGCTCTTTGTGTATATCCCTCCGCCTACCCTTCCGAACAGGGCAAAGAATGAGGCGCCCAGGCAAAAGCCCGCTATGACGTACGCGAGGCTTTCGGGGTTATCTCCCGTAAGCACGGTGAGGCAGTAGAACCCAAGTCCGATGACGCCCACGGCCATTACGGAAATGCCCATAACGGCTCCGCCCTGGAAGGCCACTGTCAGGGCTTTGTAAAGGCCCTTCTTCCTGTCTTTGTCCTTGGCCGCCTGACATGTTCGCACGTTTGACGTGGTGGCGGCCTTCATGCCGATCAGGCCGGGGAACATCGAACAGAGCGATCCAACTATAAACGCCACGGCCGTGGCTGCACAAAGCTGGACGCAAATAACAATGAAGAACAAGATCAGGAAGATCGCAGCAACCTTGTATTCCTGCTTCAGGAACACGGCTGTTCCGGAGCGGATCTTCTCGGCGATAGTTCTCATCTTTTGGTTTCCGGCCGGATACTTGAACAGCGCGAAGTACCCGACTATGGCGAAACACAAGCCCACAATTCCGACATAAGGAACGGCCTGCAACAAGAGCCGATATTCTTCTATTCCCTCGATCGAAAACGGAACTGCAGTTTTCAGTACTTCTGCCGACAGCGCCGGCATGGTCACGTAGTCGGTCTGTCCATGGGAGTTGACGTTCAGAGCAACTGTATCGCTATTGCCGTCGCTCAATGTAGCGAACAGTCCAGCTTGGTTGGATATGGCCGTCGAGCCAACGCTCATAATAACGTCTCCAGCGGAAAGGCCCGCCTGGTCTGCTGCGCCTCCCGGTACGACAGACAGGATCACGAGGCCATTTACGCCGGCGTCAATTCCGTATTGTTCCCGCAGTTGCGTGGTCAACGCAGTGAGAGACATGCCCCAGGTGCTGTCGCTCGTGTCGGTATCATCACTTGCATCAACAACGGCCGTCTTGACAAAGGCCGATCGCGCGACGAGTTCAACATATACGAGGTCTCTCTTGCCTGCTCTTATATACCGAAGTCTCACGTTATCCCCGGCGTTCAGGGTGACCATGACCTCCCTGAGTGAAGAGAGGTTTTTCACGGGTCTGTTGGCAAGGAAAACGATGACGTCTCCCCTTTTCAGGCCCGCCTTTTCGGCCGGGGAATTGGGCACGACACTGTTGATGAGCACCCCGATTCCGCCCGGTATGTCCAACTGCTCGGCAAGAACGGCGTCAATGTCGCGGACGTCCACCCCAAGAAAGACCGAAACTGACGTGGCGTCGGCTGCGATCTGCACGACATCGTCTGCGGTAATCGCCGCGGAAGGCTGGCTGTTAATCGTCGGACACGTGCCGGTAAGATCGGCTTTAGTGTAAAGGAGATACCCCGCGAACGCCAGCATCATCACCACCATCGCGACGGCCCACTTGCGGTACCCTGTGGGAGAATCACTAAAATGTTCTTTGTCAATATCGCTCATTTTGTTAGCCGATTGATTGCTTAAAGGTGGTTTCCTTGCTTATGCTTTCAAAATGAGATTGTCCCCAGGCGCTGGACAGATTCCGGCCTGGGATAAGGTGGAACCGCCTGCATGGTAACGTTCCCGCTGCTGTTGCGAAGGGAGCCCGTAGGGCGACCGGAGCGACAGCAGCGATCGCGGTGCGGGACCGCCCCGCATCGCCGCCCACCCAGGCATCGGCCAAGGCAGGTATCTCAATCATATCGTTTCTCGCCGGTGTGACAAGAACCCTTTGGACCGACGCCGGAGCGTCCAAGCCGTACACGCTGGCCGGCGTCCTGCGGCCCAGGCTTCGGTGCCGACGCAAATGGTCGTAATACGCGAAGTACCGCGTCAGACCCAACCGAGCCTCCGCAGGCGTTTCGTAGTCCCGGGCGCCGCCAAGAGCCCGCCTTATATTTCCCCGTCCTCATACTGGACAGGGATATCCGCTCCGACGGGGATTTTTTCCACGGTGACCTTCGGCCCGTACACTCTCAAAAGAAGAAAATGCCTGTTTCCGGAGTTTAGAAGACCGTCTGAGAAGCTCCCGGAAGTAATATAACGCACACCGTTGACGGTAATATCCTCGTAGCCGTGATAATGGCCTTCGAGGACAAAATCGACCTCGTATTTCTCGAAGAGGTCGATGAGTCGGTCTCTCTCTTCGCCCTTGGGGAAGTCATATCCGCCGTGTGAACCGCCATATATCGGCACGTGGGATATCACAAAAAGCAGCGGCTGCTTATTCCTCCTCAACCGCTCTTCAATCCATTCCATCTGGGCCTGGCCTATTTCGTTGCTGGCCGAATCGATTACGACGAACTTGGCGTTGCCGGCGCAAAAGGAATACATCGACGGGCCCAGGCACCCCCAATAATGTGACCATCCATCATTATAAAGATCGTGATTGCCAATTGCCGGGTACACCGGAACGGTCAATGCATTAACGTGATTGACGAAGTTCTCGTACTCGTTTTCAAAACCCATGTAGGTCAGGTCTCCGCCGAACACGACGAAGCTTATCCGGTTTGCTCTGATTTCCCTGTCGAGATCGGCAAAGCACCCGTCACTGCCGGCGGTGAGGTGTGGATCGGCGCAAAAGGCAAACGAGTATTCATACGCGTTCTTGAGCGTGTCCCTATACGGCGATTCTATGGATGAAGAGAGTCGGAATCTCTCGTCCACGGTTGCTCTGCCTGAATCCCTCAACGCCAGCAACAACAGCAGACACACCGGAACGAGCGTCAGTAGCGCAGCAGGCCTCAACAGCAGAATGAGAGCGTTCTTTGCGAAAGTTTTGAGCTCCGCTATCATCTGCCTTTTCCGGCCTCCATTGGCCTGTGATATTCCCTGTACGCGAGGTAAAGAATTACCAGTAGCAGAAGCCCCACAAAAAGCACGGTGTCATTTGTCGATCCGCTCAATTGTGGCGGGACGGCCGACGGCCTGTTCATGCCTGTTGTTGTGGATGAAGAGCCCGTCGAGCCGCCGGTATTGGTATCTCCCGGAACAGCCGAGGGCCTGTTGAAAGCGGTATTGTCCGACGTAAGCGTCACATCATCCCGGGCGAATTTTCCACCCTTGGGACCCTCTTCGTCATCATCGTCATCAGTCGAAAACGGTGTCCCACCCGTCAGACGCACGTCGGCGAATGAGTCCATGGGAACATAGCTCATCCGGCCCTGAGAGTAGACGTCCAGCAGGGCTGTATTGTCATTGTCCGCCGCCAGGGCACTGAAGAACTCGCCCAGATTGGATATGGGCATCTTGTCGATGCCCATGATAACGTCCCCGGCTGAAAGATTCGCCTGATCGGCGCTGCTGCCCGGCACCACCGACAGGATCACGACGCCGGTTATGTCATCCGGGATACCCAGTGTTGCTCGCAGTGTCGAGGTGAGGTCCGACAACGATATACCCCACCCGGAATCGCCGGGGTCCACGGAGGCAGTCGTTTGTGTGGCCGCGGCGGCGAGTTCGGCGTAGACCGAATCTTTCCCGCCGTCTCGAACGTATACAATTCTCACGGTGTCGGCGGGTTTCAGCTCCAGCATGACTTCCCTGAAGGCGTCCACATCTTCGACGGCAAACTTGTTCAGGCTGACAATGACGTCGCCCCTCATCAACCCCGCCGTCGCAGCCGGGGACTCGGACACGACGTTGTTTACGAGAACTCCGCCGCCAGGCGGCAGATTCAACTGCTCCACAAGAAGCGGACGGATCGACAGCACTTCCACCCCGAGAAACGCCGATGGCGCACGATCGGCTCCATCTTCGGCGGCGGTCAATACGATGTCGGCGGCACCGGTATCCGTCGAACCGGTCCTGTACCTGCTGCCCGTGGCCTGGAACAATCCATACACTCCGACCATCAGGACCACGCCGAACACAAAGGCCCCCAGGCAAGTCATTACCCGTTTCCTGTTCTTCCTGGTCATGGTCAAGCCGCCTTTGGTTTAGTCGCTCCAAGCCGTCTGACCCCCGCCAATACGGCAACAATACCGAACACGACAAGTCCAATGCAGGCCAGCACCTTCAGCACCTCTACAATGAACATCCAGTCCGGCAACATGCTCCATATTGCCAACGCTATTACCAGAAGACCGATGATGATGTGAATCATTGTGACACTCTCCTTGCTTTCTGTCCTTCCTAATTCCCGATCGCCCTCATCATCAGCAGCCGGGCACGGTTTATGGGTAGGGCGAAGCTGATACCCGCGAAATATCCGGATGTCGACGCAATGGCCATGTTGATACCGATAACCTCGCCCTCACCGTTTATCAGGGCTCCTCCCGCACTTCCGCGGTTTATGGAGGTGTCCGTCTGGAAGATGCCGTGGTAGACCCTT
The DNA here is from genome assembly GCA_964539385.1 of uncultured Anaerolineales bacterium. Lineage (GTDB taxonomy): Bacteria > Planctomycetota > Phycisphaerae > FEN-1346 > FEN-1346 > JAUVZF01. The sequence continues at coordinate 29,338 of CAZIJC010000005.1, forward strand.
CTGTCGATGACGACACTGCGCTTGTTGTCGCTGACGATCCCTGCGGTGACGGTGTGTTCAAAACCGAACGGGGAACCGATTGCAAGTACCGTGTCGATTATCGCGACCATGTCGGAGTTTCCGAGCTTCGCCGCGGGCATCGGCGTATCCGCGTTGATCTTCAGAAGGGCCAGATCGTTTTCAACGTCAACGTCGATCAGGTCCGCCTCGTAGGTCTTGCGCTTCGCATTGAAGACGGTCACGTAGACCCTCGGATGACCCTCAATCAGGTGATAGCAGGTAAGCACGTACCCTCGATTGTCTACAATGATGCCCGAGCCCAATGTTTCATCGTTCGTCGTCAGGGCTTGGGGGGAGGGTGTATCAAAGCCAAGTCCTGCCCCGCCGGGCCTTCTTGCCCCGCGTAGTACGTCCGAAGAGGCGACGTCTATGTTCACAACGGAAAACTTCACAGCCGACACCGCGTCAGTCAGGTCGTCATCGGAACACGAGGTGAGTTGAAGGGCCGAGGATGCGGTGAGCCTCCTAGTATCGCCCGATCCGTCCTGCAATGTCACGGCGGTCCTTCTTCTTGCCTGCATCGTAAAAGTGAACACGAGTAGTTGACAGACAATGAGAATAATCAGCCCGATAATCAGGCTCACGTTTATGATCAGATTGAGCCTCCAACGCTGCTTCGCGGGATCTTCGTGATGTACTTGTTCAACCATCATCATTTGGCAACTCTCGGTCCTTTTCAACTTTCAGAGGCTCCGAGACGCGGAGGCATTCGGAGCGCGCCGGCGTCAAAAAGTGTTCTGTCCGGGCGGTTTCGTCGGTCCGGCGCTGTCCGGCGCCGTTCTCCGCCGGGTGCCAATGCCCACGCTTGCTCTGGGCATGTTCTCCGGTTCGAGAGCAATGCATGCTCACGAGCACGTGAGGGGGTACCATAGTCTGGCCGCAGGCCAAGCCATGATCGAGCCGCACACCCGAGGAGACTTATGTGATCCCGCTTAGAATAATTCGGCGCCATCTTTGTCCTTGTCTCTGGCCTTGCTCTTGGACGCAGGAGGCCCGCCGCCGCCGTGCTCTTCTTCGTCGTCAACGACGCCCGTCGCTGATGCGTCCTTCAGATTGCCGGTGGCGTATATGTCCAACGCCTGCTGCACGGTCCCGCCAAAGCCGGTGTAGACCTTGACCTTGAGATCCTTGAGGGTCTTGAGGGCGGTCATGCTCAGATTGTCGCATATAACGGCGGCGCCGCCTTCGCCCACTATAAACTGGGCCACTTGCGTTCCTGTCGACCCCTTGGTCCCGTAGTACGGGTTCCGGACATACTCGGTCTTGCCCAGACCGACCATTATGAAGTAACGGGCATCATCGAGAAGCGGGGCAACATCAGCTTTCAGGCTCCTGCCCATAGCAGGAACGACCACCTTCTTCGACGCCGTCGATACCTGGACCACCGTAGACTGGGCGGTCAGCACACCTGCTGCCGTCGTCATCGCCGCCCCTCCGGTGGTGCCGCCGGGTTCGGCATTGACTAACCGAGACCCGCAGACGGGGCAATTCAGTGCGGCACACGGAACGCCTATCGGGTGCGTTACAGTGGTCTTACACATGGGACAGATGCACAGGGTCGAGCGTCCGCTCTGGGCTGCGCCGGACCCTGCCTGTCCGCCGCCCTGGGCCGGGCCGTCCACGGCCGCTCCACCCGAAGACGACCCCATATCGGCCGGCGGTCCGCCGGCTACGGGCATTCCTGCTACGGGTATCCCGGCTACGGATACCGTCTTGCCTTGAGCCGCCGCGCCCTGCGTCGACTGACCTAACAATGGAACGGTATCAGGCTTGCTCGAAGTCGGAACCAGTGTAACCGTCCCGTTGGGCCCGGCCACCAGGAAGAACGTC
>CAZIJC010000005.1:31327-46871 GCA_964539385.1 uncultured Anaerolineales bacterium
CGAAGTCGGAACCAGTGTAACCGTCCCGTTGGGCCCGGCCACCAGGAAGAACGTCTGCTGGATGGGAGGCACGTCGTCTGGTTTGCCGCCGGTTTGGATCCCGCCCGTCGCCTGCGCCGGGGTTCCACCGACGGCTGCGCTGGCGCTGCTTACCATCCTCCCGCCGCACGTGGGACATTGAAGCGCGGCGCACGGGACACCCACCGGATGAGTCACCGTCGTTCCGTCCAGCGGACAGACACAGGTCGTCACTTGTGCACCGCCGCCCGAAGTCGGTGCCTGTCCGCCCGCCCCGGCCGTCAACTGCGTCGGGGGAATGCTTTCCGGTTTGCCGCTCAGGGCCCAAAGATTGCTCGTCGTCTGCTGAAGGGCGGTGATTCTGCTCGGCGGGGCGCCTCCCGGGGTCGTAGCGGTTCCGGCAACTTGGGTAACAGGTCTGACTTGCAAGGCAATGTCTGTTGCGGGCAACTCCGCCTCCAGCGCCGATCCGCCGCGGGTATCGCTCCCCGGTGTCGGATTCATCAGCCGCGACCCGCATATCGGACACGTCATGTCCGAACACGAGGTGCTCGCCGGATGTGTCACCATCGCACCGCAATTGGGGCAGATACACATGTCGGTTCTATTCGCTCGGGGATCTCCCACGGCTGTGAGGGTTGTGTTGGCCGCGCTGCCCTTGGGCGGAATAGTGGGGGGCAGACCTTTGTAGCCGCTCTCCTCCTCTTCGTCGTCGGAGTCCTCGGTCCATGGCGACCCGCCCGTAGGCAACGTAGCGACTGACGAAAATCCGTATCCACCGAGATTGGCTTCACTCATCTCCGGGAGCTTGCCCAACTGATAGTTGACTATCGCGGTCTTGACGATGCCCGTGACGGGCCCGTAGACTTTGACTTTTGCGTTGTAAAAAACGTCGAATGATTGCGGGCCTATCCCGCTGACCACTACAGCATCGATATTCTGTCGCGCCACCATCTGCGCGACGATTATCCCCATGCCACGAACCTGTGCGGCATAGGGGTTAGCAATAGCCGTTGCCTCGTTCTTGTTCATGTCGTAGATGATGAAATGCGGCGAGGTGGCAAATCGGGCGTAGACGGTTCCGTCCAGGGTGTCGCGGTCCGAGGCGATGGCGATTCTGTTCTTTGTGGGTGTTTCGGCTACAAAGCTCATCAGTACAACCTGCGGCGGGAAGCTCCCTTCGTCGGGAAGGGATGCGAACAGCCGCTTCCCGCTGTCCGAAGAGTAGACATCCAGCAGGACGGCTTCATTTTTCTGAAGCGCCTGGTAGAAAGACTGCAGATTCGGCGTTGGGGCCTTGTTGACGCTTACGATAACGTCGCCGACCTCGATTCCCTGGGAATCGGCAGCGCTGTTCCTGGCGACCGTTACAACGACAATGCCATGCACGGAATCCGGTATGTTGAACTGCTCTCTCAGTTCTCCGGTCAACGGCGATACGGATATCCCCCAGGACGTACTGCTTATGACCGGAGCTGCCGGGACATCCGCGGTTCTCACGATATTCGCGCCCTGTGACGGCGTGACGTCGGAGGGGTCGACGCCGAACTCAACATATAGGGCCCTCCTGCCTCCATTTGCCTTGTCCACGTACAGTCTCACCGTCTCGCCCGGGGCATAACCGGCAATCTCCTGCTGTATCTGCAGGGTGTTGACTACGGCCGTCTCATTGATGGCGAGTATAACATCTCCGTTTTGGAGCCCGGCATCGTCAGCGGGAGAGTCCGGCGTCACGCTGCTTATTATGACTCCGTCTGTTGAAGTCAGGCTGAACTGCTCGCGGATAGTATCGGTGACGTCTTGTATTTCGGCCCCGAGCCAGCCAAGTTTCTTGTCAACCTTGGGCCAGTTTATTTCCAGCCCGCCGTCGGCCGTCCCTTTGAGTACACGATCGAGTATCGTCATACCAAGCGCGGCAAAACTTGCCATCGCCAGGATCCCGATCACTATCGCCCAGCGCCTCAATACGCGCTTCTTATGATCCAGAAGCTTCACTTTCTCCTCATGCGTCATGTTATTCTGTAACATGGCTAGGTTTTCCTTAGTTCAGGTTCTGCGGCATGGGACACGATCACGACGTTCCCTATTCCTTCGAACTCTTCCATTATTTCTTTCTTCACGTCAGCGGTCACCTTCTTTACCCTCGAGACCGTGATTTCCGGATCAAATTGCACCTCGACGTCGAGCCAGTCCCTCTGCCCGATCTTTCTGCCTCGCAGACGGGACATCTTTTTTATTTCGCCGTGTTTCATGACAAGTTTTTTGATTCCCCTATACTTCCCTATATCAGGGGAGTGGTCTGTCATGCCTTTAATCCCCCCGATCATGATGCTTGTTCCGGACCTGGCGATCAAGGCGCCTACAACGATTGCGCCGACAGGATCGAGAAACGACCATCCCATCCTCGCTCCGAGGACGCCCACCATGGCCGCGAGAGATGAGTAGACGTCGGCCCTGTTCTCCCAGGCGTTTGCTATCATTACAGGCGAAGCCATTTGCTCTCCGACGCAAAGGGAATGCCTGAACAGCACCTCGTTACTGACTACGGATATGGCGGCCGCCCACACCGCCAGAATACTCGGCTGGTACTCGACACCCTCCGCAATCGATATCAGCGACACTATCGTGATAGTCACGGCCGCACAAAGAAGAATGGTGCCTATTATCGTGGACACGATGAACTCTATCTGTCCGTGGCCCCAGTGATGGTCTTCATCCGGCGGGGTGGCGGAGACCTTCAGGCTGACCGTCACTAATATCGAGATGACCACGTCACTCATGGAGTGCACCGCATCGGCTATGAGCGCCTGAGAATGCCCGAGTATCCCGCCGGCCAGTTTTACGACGAAGAGCCCGCAGTTAGCCCACAGGTTTACGGGGCCAACATTCTTGGCGCACCAACGACAGTGTTTACAGGCAAGCGCCACGCAAGAAATCCTTTCTCGGTTGCCAACCGTCCCGTTGCCGCCCCGTGTTTTCGAAATCAATCGTTTGCATGTCGCTCAGGAAGAAGGCGGTTCACTTCTTGCACGTCTTTTTCTTCTGACGTCATTTTCAACGGCGGTTGGCCGGACTTTTCATCTGTTACAAATACCCATTCGGGGCCCTTATCCCACATGAAATACGGCTCACGGCGGAATCCCAGGAGCGCTCCGACCACGTTGGCCGGGAAGGTACTGCAACCGGTGTTGTATTCGTTGGCCGCGTTGTTATACTCGATCCGTTTTTGGTAAATCTGGCCCTCGATCTGTCCAATTTGCGTGATAAATACTTTGTACACCTGAGTTGAAGCGAGTTGCGGATAATTCTCGGCCACCGCAATGAACCTCGAAAGGCTCTCAGGAGACAAGTCCTTGTTTGACAATTGCTGCACGACTTGTTCGAGCTTCTCCAGATCCTCCGACATGCTCATGGTATCTTGCCGCGCCTCGACGGCCGTAAGCATCACGTTCTTTTCGTATGCTATGAAACGGTTCAGGGCTATCGTCTGGGAGCGAATAGTGTTCTCCCTCATCTGAAGCCCGCTCCGCACCTGGCCGCCCAGGTTTTCCACCTGCTGTTGCATGGTCGTCAGCTTGTTAAAGTAGTAGATGTGGGTATACACGAGGGCAATTATGACCGTCGCGCACAGAAGCATCTTGTAATGCGCGACGACGTAGGCGCGCGCCTTTGCGAGCCACGGAAACCGTTGTTTCCGGGCGGACTTGCGTGTGCCCAAGATGCTGCGCAGCTCGCGACTGCGCTTTGTCCTGGTGTCTGTCTTAAGGGGACGTATCATGAAAGCGATCCGTTCCTACACCTCTTCAAGTTCCATGGCCTTCTTGAAGCACGCAGTGGACTCTTCATGCCTACCCATGGTGTCGTAGACATAGCCCAGACGCTTGTGGCCCTTGGCATAGTGGGGTTCGATGGCGATGGCCTTCTGGAAAGCGGCCACGGCCTTGTTGTACTCCTTCGCCTTGTCGTGCGCGACACCGAGATTATAGAGGACGTCAAATGAATCCTTCTTCTCTTTGGCGGCGATGGGTGCCAGGTACTTAACGGCCGTCTTGGCGTCGTCATTCTTTATAGCCAGGAGGCCAAGCCTGTAGGCTGCGTCGGAGAGGCTCTTGTCCATTTGGAGCGCCTTTTTGTAGGCCGCTTCCGCCTCTTCGTCCATCACCTCGCGCTCGCAGCAGATGCCGAGATGGTAATAAATGTCCGCCTCTTCCTTGCCCATCTCGATAAGTCTTCTGTACCGGTCGATGGCCTTTCCGTACTGGCCCTTGTTCCTCAGAGAGTCGGCCTTCCTGGAGACCATTTCCGTGGCTTCGAGGGGCTCAATATTCGTCAGGCGGCAGTAAACGTCGACGATCCCGTCCACACATCTCTTGAGCTTCCAAAAGAAACTCTCGATGCGAAGTGGGATTGACAGGCTGCTGCTCCCCGCCTCTTCGGCCTTTTTTTCCGTCGCGTCTTCAATGTTTCCCATTTCTATTCTCTCGCTTTCACTTTAAGACTGCGAATTCCCGCCAGCATCGCTACCACGCCAATGCCGATAGCCACAACCGGCACGAGGGCAAGCAGGAGATCCTTAAACATGTACCATTGGTGCGTGATTCCCCACACGCCGCTCGCAATCAGGATAAGTCCTATAATCAAATGCAGCATTCTTTGCTCCTTTCGCTTAACGCGTATACTTCATCGCCCCTCAAACACGCACTCTTCCGTCGCTCGTTTCGATTGGGTAATCCCACACCTGAGTTCCCCCCACCAGGTTGTAGATGTCCTTGAAACCACCATTTATCAGTATCATGCATGCGACCCTGCATCGGACGCCGGTCTGGCAATACACGATTATGTCCTTCGTCTTATCCAGGGAGTACATCCTGTAGCCCAACTGGTTGAGGGGAATGTTTATTGCCGACGGTATGTGTCCCGCGTCGTAGAGATTCTTGCCCCTCACGTCCAGGATTATGTAGCTGCTATCCGATTCGTCATCCATCCTCTGCTTCAATTGAGCCGCCGTGATGTCCTTGTACGTGACGCCGTCCTGCGTGACGGTGCGGTACACAATTCGTGGCCGCAACAGCCCTGCACTCGCAGGCCAAGCCTGCACGATCACAAGGATTCCCAGGCCGCAACCTGCGGCGAGAATCACACCGACGATCGTAGCTTTCTTGTCGATCTTCATGCGATAATGACGTTCACTTCCTTTGCAGCGGGCATCTGCCTCATCAGTTTCGCCTTGACGTTCTGCGCGATCAGGTGCGCCCGAGCCATGGTTATATTCTCGTCGACCGCTATCGACAGGTCGATCTGAAGAAGCATTCCCGTATGCCTTGCGCTTGCATCTACGACTTCCCTCACGCCGTCCATCTTCCCAGCGCACACTGCTATTGCTTTCATGACCCTGCTGGACGGGGCCTTGTCCATGATCCCGGCAAAACCGTTGTAGATCATCCTCATGCCCATAACGAATACGATGATCGAAACGATCGCGACCCCCGCACCCTCGACGATTGTTATGTTGAGAAGCGGAAGTATCAGAAGGATCAACACAAAGCATGAAATCCAAACTCCGGTCCGGTTGTAACGCGCGGCCGTAAGTGCCATCCCATTTGTGCAACTCCTGCTCTTGGCTAGCAGATACCGGTAGAGACTATAGTTGGCCAACATCGATATCACTGCGACTATCAGCGACAGGATGTGAGCGGGGTGTATGCGGAGCCATCCGACAATCGTCAGGCTGTAGAGAAACATGTGGACGGAAATGATCAATCCCGTGGTGCCGACGGCTGCCATGCTCAGAAACAGGATCTTGCCCACTCCGTAAGGATGCCTCTCGTCAGGCCGCTTTCGACCAAGCAGTTCCGCCTGCCAGGGAAGCAAGCAGGCCCCCGAAACCAGGAGAGAAAACAAACCGTCCATCAGGATAAGCCGGTTGTATGCAAACAGGCCAAATACCAGCTTGAAGATGGAAAGGGCGAGGTTGCACAGCGCAGCGACGAGGAAGGGCTTCTCGATCCATCTATCGTTTATGTGCTTGCCCGCGTCCGTCATTATTGCCGTTTATTCCCGCTTCTGCCTGGTTAGTTCAACAAAATACGCGACACCGTAACCGAGAAAAAAACTTACTACCAAAAGAAAAACAGTCTTTATCTCGTAGCCTTGCGTGAAAGGAAGGTTCACTTTCGTCGGATGCATGTTCAGCGCCGACAGTATAACCACCGCCAGAACAATAGTTATGATTATTACTTTCCGCCACATTGTTATGACATTCCTTTTAGGCTCACCTGGTCAATGCGTCCTTCACAATGGGCTTGACCTTGTTAATCGGAATTGCGAATCCGACGCCGAGGAACACGCCTGTAGGTGCATAGATGGCCGTAGTTATACCTATAACCTCGCCTTTGATGTTGACGAGCGGGCCGCCGGAGTTGCCTCTGTTAATGGCCGCATCCGTCTGGATCATATCGCTGTAGGCCTGATAACCTATGACGAGATCTCGCGAATCGTCGCTTATGATTCCCGCGGTAACCGTCTGTTCCAGCCCGAACGGCGCCCCGACCGCCATGACCTTCTCTGCCACCCTTATCATGTCCGAATCGCCAAGGACGGCCGCTGGAAGCGGCCCGCCGGCATCGATCTTCAGTACGGCAATGTCGTTATCCAGATCTTTGCGGACGATCCGGGCCGGGTATTCCGTCCTCTCGAAACTGAAGATCACAACTTTAAGATTCACAGCCTTCGAGGCGACATGGGCATTGGTTACGATATATCCGCGAGGGTCGACGATGACCCCGGAGCCTAACGATTGTTCCTGGACAAAGGTTATGGCAGGATTGTCGAAGACGACCGCGCCGGTCAGGGAGGCGCTTTTTGAGGAAGTCGCCTGGTCGGCGGTAACGTTGACTATCGCCGGCCTGACGGCTGCAAACGCCGTCGCCAGATCGTCATCCGAACACGTCAGTGTCAAATTGGCGCTGGAAAGCGCACCCGACCCCGCACCCGCCCCCCCCGTGCCGTCAAGCGTCCTGGCCTGTTCCTGCAAAAGCGACTTTTTGGGCCGAAACAGGTCCCAACTGACAACGGAATTGTGCATACTGTATATGCCCAGATTCACCGTGCCCCAATAGGCCACGAACAGATTCGCCGCTATAAGGGCTATAAGTATCCATATGACATTTTCGGAAACCCAATCCTTGACATTCATCACAGTACCCTTGCTATTGCCGGATTAATAGGGCTCTTCCGATTCCTCAAGCCGCTTGCACACCGGCTTTTCATAATCGCCGTTCTCGTTCGTATGCTCGGTAAGTATCAGGTTGCCGGGCGATGCGCTTACCGGGACGACAGCACTTGTATCAGAATCAACAAACGTGGCTGTTGGCTCTGTAATGAAGATGTAGACGAAAAACGCAAATACCATTCCAGCCACAACGAACGCCCACATGATATAGGTTCTGGGGCAATTCGCTGCAAGAGCACCGTCAATGGTTTTCAATGTTCTGCTCCTATGGTCTCTCAGGATTCTCAGTCTTCAGATGGTTCGCTTTGTTCCTTGCCTTCCAACCGACGAATTCTGTGCTTATAATCCCTCAATTTGGCCGCAAGCCAGACCACAGCAACGATCAACACCAGAAGCAATAGTTGTCCTAGTGACATGCGTGTTCTCCTTCTAACAACAGACGTTTAGCGGCATTCCGGCCCGACGGGCTACGCACCCGCGACGGAAATACCAAGCCATCATTCCATTAACCCAAAACACTGCATCAGGCCCCTTGCGGCGATTCCGATACGGCTTTCATTTCCTTCGAAGCATGCCGAACAAGCTCAGAAATTGGACCAGGGCCAGGATGGTTGCTATCACGTATGTAAGAGCGGCCGCCCTGAGAATCAGGCGAACGCCCTCGAGTTCTTCGGCGTCAACGATGCCGTTTTCTTTGATATAGCGCATCGCTCTGGAGGAAGCCTCGAATTCGACAGGCAGCGTCACAAAGTAGAAAAGGACTATCCCAAGGAATAAGATCAATGATAAATCCAGCAGAACCGACGACAGCACCATTTGTCCGAGGAGTATCCCGAAGAAAAAGAGCGGCAGCAGCAGAAAACCGGCCTTCTCGATGATGGGCGCGATACTGTTTCTCACCTTGGCGGGGGGATAGTCACTGGCATCCTGTATGGCGTGTGCGGCCTCATGGGCGGCGATTCCTATCGCGGCGACAGAGGCACTCTGCGAAACCATACGGGAGAGCCTGACGGCCTTCAGGCGGGGATCATAATGGTCCTTGAGCCCGGGGCCGATCTCCTCGATAACAATGTTGTCCAATCCGGCGGAGTTGAGCATCTTCCTGGCGAGGCGACCGCCGCTGACTCCCTTCTTGACGGGCTCCTTTGAGTACTCCTCAAACAGCCGCCGGACCTTTCCACGGACATATATCCCGCAAATAAGCAACGGTATAACTACAATACCGGATATGACATAGAGCTCCGTCATGTTTTCGGCACCTTCTTCCGGGACGGTTGCCGCCGCCGCGTTGCACACCTCCGATAAACCCGGCGGCTATTTCCGTCCCATCATGATTCTTTGCGATCCAATGCCAGGAGCGTCCTTCAACTAACCTTGTACGAGATTCCCTCTCCCCATACGGGATTCGACCATTCTATATTATTCATTTCGCAAGCTATCCGGCAGGCGCCGCATTCGAGGCAATCCTCGTAGCTCACGTCTATCTTGCCTTCCGCTTCGTTCCACACGTAAACTCCCGCGGGACAAATGTAAGTACACGCCCGCTTGGTGCAGTCCACGCACAATTGCTCGTCGAGCTTAATGTGCGATTCGGTGACGGGCTTTCTGCGAACCGTGAACAGTTTTTCGCGCAGGCTCAGGTTATTGCTATTTGTCGCGATTGACATCTCATATCCCGCCTTTCAACATCTCCATGGCGATCTTCCCCGCCTTGATGACGTTTGTCCTGTCGCGAAGCATGTGAAAGACATTCCACTTAACGACCCTTTTGGGCACATCGCCAACCTCAAAAAACTTGCACAGCACATCTTTTGCGACGTGTGGATAGTCGTTGATGAGTTCCTTGTGTGTGCGCATCAGGTCAAGAAAGTCCCGACTGCTCTTCATATTGTCCAGGACAAAGGAATCCTTGAGCTTTCGCTCGTAGAGGCTCAAGGCCTTGGCGTCGTAGCGTTTTTCATCCCTTCTTTCCAATATGGTTTCGGCCGCGATCATTCCCGACGCCATAGCCATGTTTACACCCTCATGGCAAAGGCTGTTGTTGATAAGCCCGGCTGCATCGCCAACCAGCATAAGCCCGCCGGTATAGAGTTTGGGGAGGTTCTTGTATCCGTCCATGGGAATCATGTGCGCCGAGTACTCCAGCGTCTTGCCGCCGCGGATCAAAGGCTGCACACACGGATGGGCCTTGAACCTCTCCAGGAGTTCATTTGGTGTGACAGGTTCCTTCTTGGCGTACATTTCGCTGATGACAACCCCGATGCCCACGGATACGGAATCCAAGCCGGTGTAGATAAAGCCGTTGCCCAGCATTCCGGCCGCTACGCTACCGAAATACTCACAGGCGGCGCCTTCCCTGCCCGTCAGGTGGAACCTGTCGTCAATTACATCCTTGGGCACGGAAATCGTTTCCTTGACGCTAATGCACCGCGTTCTCATCGACATCCTGTTGCGCAGGGAGGCCTTTTCCGAAAGAAGCGAATTGGCGCCTTCGCCGCAAACAACGATGTCGGCAAACAGGGCGTTGTCATCACCCGGATTTGTCCTTACTCCAACGACCCTGCCGCCCTCCCACAGGAAGTCCTTCACCGTTACACCGCAGATGATGGTAGCACCCTGCTCCCGGACCTTCCCGGCGAACCATCTGTCAAACACGGAGCGCCTCACGATGAAGGAATGATTGTAGGGCGGGCTCTTGAACTCCTCCGGCTCGAAGGTCATGCCGATCTGCGACCCGTCCACCAGCATCGCATAGTGCTTCTTGGCTACAAACCTCTCGACCGGCGCTTCGTCATAAAAGCGCGGCATCAACTTCGTCATCTGATCGGAGAAGAATATTCCCCCGAACATGTTCTTTGCTCCGGGATATTGGCCCCTTTCAAGAATCGTTACCTGCACGCCGGCCTTGGCCAGAACATATCCGCAGGCGAGCCCCGCCGGGCCTGCCCCGATAATGACAACTTCGCACTTGTCTCTTTCAGCTACCAAACTTGCTTTACCCTTGCCTCTCCGATTCGACCTGCGGGGATCCTTTATGCGGCTTTCCGCTGGTACCAGGCGATCTGCCGGCAAATCGATCTCTTATTCGTGTAACCCTCTTCCTTAAGTCCCGCACACCCTTGCCTACGCTATAGGCGAAGCTATCCCGAAAGTTCCTCCTCCCATCGCTGTTGGACGGGGTTTCCCCTTCGATCGCGGCCTTTGGCTGCGCATTGGCATCGTAAGATCTGAACAATTTCTCGAAATAAGCGCAGCTTAAACAATCTCCCTTACATCGAATCACTTCTTTACCGAATTGCCGCACCATAACAAAGCAATATTCGATCTGCCCCCCATGAATTAAACAATTTCTACAATCGCTGTCTTCATGCCCGTGATCCGCCTTGTGCCGGTACTCCCAACAGTGGCCCAATGTCCCCGAGGCGATACTACTGCGGTCTCCGTGGGAAGTGTCCTGGTGGAATCGCTCAAGAAAGGAAATTGCTTCGGCTACAGAGATTCTGCGATGTCCGCCGAGCGTCTTGACAGCGTTGATTTTGCCTTGATTAGCCCAATTGATGACCGTAAAACGTGAAACGCCACAAAGTTTCGCCAACTCAGTAGTTGTAATGTAATCCTTTCGTCCGGAGGCGGCATTGCTGCCGCCTTGCCGTTTCTTCCTCTTGGCTGTTGTATCCAACTTCATTGCAATTGACTGAACGTTTCTGCCCCGCGTGCTGATCTGCCGGGGCCGAAACGTGTGCGCCCAGGCACCCCCGATCCCGTTGTCTGTTTTCAACCGTCCACGGGCAGTCTATGGATTCTCCACAATCTATACTTTCTCCGCAGGCCTAGGTCAAGTCTCTTCCTGCAAATTTTTGAGGTTTCTTTGAGAAGGAAGAAGCCCCCCGAAAAGGTGCGTTTTGAGCGGTGTATGGGCGGGGTGGAGTCCGTAAAGTTCTGTAAAAGCGGCTCGGCGCAAGGAGTGGCGAGCCGGTAGCATCTCCTGATTCGAACGGTTCTGAACGAAAGGAGATGCACGATGGCTCGCCAGGATGAGACTACTGCAGTGCTGGACGTTTGGCAAGAGGCGAAGGACGCCGGCGACGATCCGATCCGTGTGCTCCTTCAGGGGCTGCTGCAGCGGCTCCTGGAGGAGGAGATGACGGCTCACCTCGGGGCCGAGCCGTACGAGCGGACCCAGCGGCGTCGGGGCCACCGCAACGGCTACAAGCCGCGGACCTTGAAGACGCGCGTGGGGAGGCTGGAGATGATGGTGCCGAAGGACCGCCAGGGGCGGTTCCGGACCGAAGGACCGGGCGTGGGTCGCGGCGGGTTGGCGATCGGTGCGGGACGCCGAGACGCTCGCCGAGGCGCAGGGGCATCTGGCGGCGCTGGTCGAGGCTCTGGCCGAGCGTTACCCGAAGGTGGCAGCGTGGCTGGAGGAGGCGTTGGCGGTGTACGCCCTGCCGGCACCGCACCGCAAGCGGATGCGTTCCACGAACATGCTGGAACGGTGGCACCAGGAGCTGAAGCGTCGGACACGGGTGGTGCGGATCTTCCCGAACGGCCCGTCGTGCCTGCGTCTGGTGACGGCGCTGTCGATGGAGACGAGCGAGGAGTGGCAGGGGCGGCGGTACCTGCCGATGGAGGCGGCCGAAGGATCGGTTCCCGGCGAACCGGAGACCGGCGCGCCGGCCCGGTCGGTGGCCTGAGCGTGGGGCCCGCTCCGGCGTCGGTCCCCTTGGCCTCCGCGGCCCCCACGCCGCCCAACGAGGAGATGCCATTTTACAGAACTCTCAGGACTTGACTATCCTGGAAGAGACCGGCAGCGATTCATGCATGATTCGGCAGGTAAGATTGTGCCAAAGCGCGAGGCTCATCTGCAACAAAGTGGCCGGGTTCTTCCATTCGCATCGTTTTTGCTTCTCTGGTGAGTGCGGGAACGATTTCGAGGACGTCTCCCACGATACCGTAGTCGGCCACGCTGAAGATCGGTGCCTGTGGGTCGTTATTGACGGCTACGATGATCTCTGAAGACTGCATTCCCACAAGGTGCTGAATCGCGCCGCTAATGCCGCACGCGATGTACAGTTTTGGGCGTACTGTCCTGCCTGTTTGCCCGACCTGGTAAGCATGGGAAATCCATCCCGCATCGACGGCTGCGCGGGAGGCGCCCACCGCTCCACCTAGCGCCTTGGCCAACTCTTGAAGGATCTTGAAGTTTGCGGCCCTGCCAAGTCCCAGGCCTCCGGAGACTATTGTATCAGCGTTTAACAAGCGTGCCGTTTCTGCGACATCCTTAATGACATCAAGCAGCTCAACCCTTTGTGTCAGTTGGTGTTGCCTGTAATCCAATCTGATGATCTTTCCTCTGCGCGATTCATCCCGCTGGAGGGGCTTGAAGACTTTGGGACGGATGGAGGCCATTTGAGGACGGTGGTTTGGGCAGAGGATGGTGGCCATCACGTTACCTCCAAAGGCCGGCCGGGTCTGCATCAGGTTCTTACTCTTGGGGTCTATCTCAAGGACGGTGCAGTCGGCGGTCAGCCCGGTTTCCAGTCGGGAAGCCAGTCTCGGAGCAAGGGATCGACCTGATGTCGTAGCGCCAAGGAGAAAGATATTGGGCTTGTACACACCAATCAGCCCGGCCATTACTTCCGTGTAGGCCTCTTCGAGAAACACCCTCAACTGCGGAGATTCCGCCAGATAGACCTTCTCTGCCCCGAAGCTTATCAAGTCGTTGGCGCCTTTCTCCATCTGATCGCCCAATAGTATCGCGCAGAGGGATTCGTTGAGTTTGTCGGCCAACCTTTTGCCTTCGCAGAGCAGTTCGAGAGTTACCGGCGCGATCTTGCCGTTTCTTTGCTCGGCAAACACCCAGACGTCTCTATGGTCGTTCTTGTCATCAGCCCGCGGCGTCTCTTCACGGTCGATCTCGATGGCCTTGAACTTCTCGCAGGCGGTGACACAAGCACCGCAAAGATTGCATTTGCTCGGATCGATCCGGGCCTTTTCGCCGACAATGACAATCGCCCCAAGGAGACACGCTTGAAGGCACGCCTTGCACCCGACACAGTTTGCGGCACTTATACGTATGCCCATGGAAGCAGTTCCAATTTATAACACCTTGTCTCGCCGCAGCCTGGCCACCAGCGCCGTTACTTGCTGCTGGAGAGTACCTTCCAGAATCTCCCCGCCCCTGTGACGCTCGGGGGTAAACATGTGGACGACTCTCGTGGGGGAACCGTTCAATCCGATCCTATTAACATCTGCAGCAATGTCTAGCGACGACCACACCGTGATATCGGACTTTGCCGCGGTTGTTTTCCCTCGTAATGACGGGAAGCGCGGCTCGTTAATGCGCTTGGCAACCGTGATCAGGCACGGAATCGAGAGCCTTACCTGCTCCACCCCTTCCTCGGTAATACGATCGGCAATCATGGATCCGTCAGTCACATCATGGATCTTCACAACGCAACTGACGTGTGGAATGCTCAGTCTTTCGGCCAGCTGTGGCCCGATGTGCGCTGTGTCCCCGTCCACCGCCTGTCTTCCGCAAATAATCAGGTCGAACCGCCCGATCTTCCTGACCCCCTTGCTTAAGGCGTAGGAAGTGGCCAGCGTGTCGGCCCCGGCAAAGGCCATATCGCTGAGCAGAAATGCGTTATCGGCGCCCAGGCTGATAGCCTCGCGCAGAGCGGATTCCACCTGTCTGGGTCCCATGGATAAGACCGTTACCTTACCCCCATACTGTTCTCTGAAACGAAGCCCTTCCTCCAGCGCGTGTAAATCAAACGGATTGATGACGCTGTCGGCGCCTTCGCGAATGAGCGTATTGGTCTGCTTGTCGATATTGACTTCAAGCGTGTCGAGCACCTGTTTGACGCAGACAATGATATCCATCTCTTATTCCCAATGAGAATATTCAACAGCTTGTGTGCAGTTCCTGCAGGTTATCGCTACTTTTGGGCAACGCAACGCTCTTCTGCCGCCTGCTCTGACTTCCACCACTCGCTCCATCGCACGATCAGACGCTGAAGCTGCGCCTCGCCCTTGGGAAGCGACTTGCTCATCTTTTTGCCGGTTATTTTCTCTATTGCGGCAAGAACAATCTTCCCGACAGACTCGACGGGGTCGTTCAGGTGTTCGATGAGGGCGAAGAGCGTTTGTCGATTGCGAAGGTTGCCCATTGCCTCGGCCGCCGAACGACGGACCGAATCACTCTCGTCGTTCAAGAGCGGCAGTAATACCTCGGCGAGGTCCGCCTGACCCAGCCATCCGATACACGTTGCCGCTCGTCGCCGAACGCCTTCGTCCTCATCGGAAAGCATCTCTGCAAGTAAGGGCGCGTCTTGGGGTCCGGCCAATTGGTACGACGCCCATACAGCAGCTAAGCGGACTGAAGGAGCCGGGTCCGCCAAAGCCTTCCGGACAGCCGGTAAGGCTTCTTTCATTTCCAGCGTCGTCAGTGTCTTGACACACTCCTGTCGCACTCGAGGGTCTGATTCACGTGCCAGATGCACGATCAGGGCCCTGACCGATAACTCATGGTCGATAACGCTCATTGATTTAATTGCATCAACGCGCACGGCGCCATCCCTGTTTGTAAGGTCAGACAAAGCCCTGTTAAAGGCTATTCTTTCAGTCGCCCCGCCGGAGAAAACAGCATTGCTGACCTCCTCGTCTGACACCTCGGAAAGAGTGTGGACTTCACTCTCGACAACCGGCGCAGGAGCCTCCTGCGTTTCTTCTTGGATATCTGTCTTCTTCTGAGGTTGTTCAGTAATCTCCTCCACAAAAGCGGCCGTCTTATCTTCAACTGATGCCGCTGAAGTCTCTCTTGGCGGCGGCTGCAGTGATATGATCTGTTCTTTTATATCCGGTTGCGATCCATCAACGTCCAGCGGCAAATCTGGCTCGCGGGCTTGCAGTTCAGCGTGTTCTTGCCTTACGTGCTGCTTTAGCTCCTGTCGCATGCCAGTAAGACTAGATTTCAGGACGACCATTTGTCTTTCCCTGGCATCTTCCCAGGCCTTTGCTTTCTCAGCCTCGTTTTGCGCCTTGGCCAGATCGGCAGCCAGGGATTCCTTCTCTGTTTGTAGACTCTCAATTTGCGACGCGAGGCCATCCTGTACCTGTTTTGCCTCGTCACGGACTCTTTCCAACTCTTCCCCGGCTGTGGCAAGATCCGATTCCAACGCAGTCACCTGCTCGCGCGTCGCGGTTTCTTCCTTGGTTTTGGTCTGTTTGATCTGATCTTGCGCCTTGGCCAGATCGGCAGCCAGGGATTCCTTCTCTGTTTGTAGACTCTCA
>CAZIJC010000005.1:46971-58334 GCA_964539385.1 uncultured Anaerolineales bacterium
GCGAGGCCATCCTGTACCTGTTTTGCCTCGTCACGGACTCTTTCCAACTCTTCCCTGGCTGTGGCAAGATCCGATTCCAACGCAGCTTTTGTCGCCCTGGAAACACCTTTACGAGTTTTCGCCGCTTTACCTTTGCCGGCCGGGGCCGCCATCGTCTGACTCGCCGCGGTAAGTTCGGATTCCAAAGCAGCAGTCCGCGCCTTGGCGGCGGTTTCCTTGGCTTTCAACTCGTTGACCTCATGGCGAGCCTGTTCAAGCTGGGAGATAAGAGATTCCTTTTCCGTTTGCATGTTACTTGCATCGTTGTTAATCCTGGCCAGCTCACTCCGGGCGGCCTCAAGCTCGGATTCCAATGCACTCACCGCTGCGCCGGGAGAATCATCTGAAGGCTCCTCCGGGCATGTTCTCCCGGCGGGCGCTTTAACTGTCGGCTTGGTTCGTTCAGTGCTCTCCGGATCACCTCTCTCCGCAGCGCGTTGCGTTTTCGCCGCATTGTCCCCCACAATTCCGCTGATCTTCTTGCCGAGCCTGGCAGTCCTTCCCAAAAAGGCGCCGAGATGTTCGGATGCAACATCAACGATTGCCGAAACCTTGTTTGTCTCCTCTGGCATTGCCTTGCGATCCTTTCTTGTCGGGTCTGGGAGTATCCCAAACCGGCATTTTGAAAGAAAGCTTTAACTTAGGCCACCAGTCATTTTGCCGCGATGTATTTCAACCTTATGAGTTGGACGATTTTGCGGCCCTCTTGGATTCGCGTGCTTTTGGCGTTGCGGTTTCCCGGTGTGTTTTTCGCTGCTCGCCTTCCCGGTGTCGTGCTTGTCTTTTCGCCGGAGCACAGACGGGTTTCTTCTTACACTTGCCCGCGACATCTTGGTCGGCCGCCATCATCGTTCTCATATGATGGGTCGCTTCCTTTCCGACCTGTACGACAGTTGCAGCCAAAGCACCCACAGCTTGTGATACGCGCCTAACAAGTCTGCCAACTTCCTTTTCTTTGGTTTTCATTAGGCTACGCCGTTCCTTTCGAATGTCTCAGGGACGGTAGTCGGTATTAAGAAACTATCTCAAAACCGTTAGTCGGTGCAATCTGCGGAACCAGAGTAGAATGCAGGCCAGTTTGATCAGGCCCAGGTAAACCCATGACCGCTTGGCGTAGCGAACCAGAATCGCGCGGCACTTCGACAGCCAGGCCAGCGTGTGCTCGACCACCCAACGACGAGCGGGATGTGTCTTGCGCTTCTTCTCGTCCAATTTCTCTTGGCCGATCCGACGAATGTGCGGCTCGTAATCCTGCTCCAGCGTGGCCCGCCGACCCGTCGGGTTGTCGTAGGCCTTGCCCAGACACAAATGCTGCGCTGCCTCAGACCATGCCAGCCACTCGCACCCAACCTCGCAAAACATACGCCAGACTGCTTAGCATTCTCTAACCAACTCTTTTCTTTGGGAGGAGAGCCGGGATTATCAACTCACATATCGTACAACGCGAAATGGCCCGGAACTTTCACACAAACATCGGAGGCACCAAGGGCGCCTTCGGCGTCCTATTTGCCAACGTTCTGCCGGCGATTGTCAATCAATCACTCGCCGCCGTCTGCCGCGATGATCCTGCGTCTTCGTAGCCGCGCTTAAACGCCTCGGTTATCCCGGAGGTCACCTCGCGAGCTTTCGCGTACAGTTTGTCGATAGTATCGGGACACTTCCTGTGAAGGATTTCCACCCCCACGGCACCGAGAAACACCCCGCCTATCACGGCTCCCAAACCGTAAAACATTCTGTCTCCTTCCTTACCTGTTTCCAGTGCAATTCTTACTCATCTTCCTTTTCATCGGTCGATTTGGCCAGGCCAAAACTCTGGACAAGACGCTTTGCGCGGTCCTCGATCTTCCCAATTAGTTCTGGATTCTTTGCGCGAAGGACCTCCGTCCCCGCAGCGCCCACGACGATGCCCAATATCACCAATCCAATCACAACCATTTTCATTCATCTCCTTGCTGATTAGTTGCCGGCCGAAGCCACCCCAATAATCTAATTTAGGGTGCTCCCCATTATCAAGACAAAAAAGAGACCAAAAAGAGGAGACTGTAGCACCGTTACCGGGATAGAGTGATTGGGGTCGGGTGTTCAGGTCGATAGATGCCCCGGAGGGGTGGAGTCCTTCCGGGAGAACGTTGCGATGACCGGACCTGGCCGTTATGTGCCCGACCCAACCGAGGGTATCACCCGTGTCGAAGCCCTGCCCAAGCCCAAGATCATACGCCGCAGGCGCTCCTTCAAGCGGCGCAAGTGCCCGCACTGCGGCCATTCGGCCTATCGCGACAAGGTCTTCACACGCACACTGCATGATCTGGGCGACCTGGCGGCCAATCGGCCGCGAGACCTGGTTATCACCTACTCCCAACATTGCTGTTCCCGCTGCCGCCGGTACTTCAACGCCGACCTCACGGACCTGGCCGACCCCCACAGCCTTTACACACGCCGCGTCGTCGCCCTGGCGGTGCGTCTGGTGGTCGAGGACGGCCTCCCGTACCGGTCCGCCTCGTGGCACCTGTGGCGCGACCACCGCGTCTTCGTCCCCTTCGCCACGGTCCAGAACTGGGTCGAGGCGGGGGGAAAAAAGGGCCGAAGAGCGTATCACCCGTGATTATCTTGGCAGCGCTCTGGCCGACTTCTCCGGCTACATCGCCGCCGACGAACTGTACGACGGGCCGTACTGCGTCCTGCCGATCGTCGACAACCGCCGCTTCAAGCGGCTCCTGTACGAGGTCCTCTCAGCTTGTCCCTATGCGCTGGACAGATTCCGGCCTGTAATAAGGTGGAACCGCCTGCATGGGCAACGTTGCCGCTGCTGTTGCGGAGGGAGCCCGGAAGGGCGACCGGAGCAACAGCAGCCATTGCGGCGATGTGTTCAAAGTCAGCGACTTTGGCACAGGGGGGGTTGAGAAGTTAAGTCACGGGTGGGCGGCCGTGAGGCGAGCGTAGCGAGCCGATCGGCCGGCCACCGAACGCGGTTCTGGACGCCTGCCGTCGGGGCAGGTATTAAGGAGCCGATTATGGCCAAGAACATCGTCAAAGAGATCCGTAAAGCCACCCGTCGTCAGTTCTCCGCCGAGGAGAAGATCCGCATCGTCCTGGAAGGCCTGCGGGGCGAGATCCCCATCACCGAGCTGTCGCGCCGCCAGGGCCTCGCTCCGACGGTCTACTACCGTTGGAGCAAGCAGTTCCTGGAGGCCGGCAAGAACGGCCTGACGCGGGCCACCCAGCGGGACGCCACCAGCGACGAGGTCCACCGGCTGAAGGAAGAGAACAGCTCGTTCAAGCAGGCCCTGGCGGAGGCGGTTCTGGACGTCCAACGCTACAAAAAAAGCCTCGGCATCTGAGGCGGAGGTATGTCCGCATGAGCGCCGAGGAGAAGCGGGAGGTCCTTCGCCTGATCGAGTGTTCGCCGGTGCCGACGACGCAGGCCCTGGCCCGCCTGGACCTGCCGGCCTCGACCTACTATCGTGTGTAAAGGGCGGAGTAAAACCGTGGCGCGGGGCGGAGCAATGATCCGGCCGCCTCTGTCGCTGATTCCATCTTCTCCCCGTCCTGTCCCAGGCAGACGCCCCCCGCCCCCAGAACCACTATGCACGCAATCGCAAGTCGCTGCCTCAACAGCATATAAGTATTCCTATCCTTCCCTACGTTTCGAGGTTCTTGATATTCGTACGGTAGCTGCTGATCGACCATCTGTCCGATTGACCGCTGCTATAGGATGAGGTTCAACAATCCTCCCACCACGAAGCTGGATATGGCCATAATGGCGGCGGATTTAAGCATGTCCACACCTCCCAGCTCCTTGATAAGCACTGTGAATGTGGCAATGCACGGGAAATACATTGCCAACACAACCGATGCTATTACCAGTTGTTTGATCGTCAAGCCCAGTGGAATAAGCATTCCCACAGCCACATCTTTACGCAAGAACCCGACGATTAACGCACCAACTGCTTCTTTTGGCAGACCGAGAACCCGCGTGACGACCGGGGCGGCGATCTCGCCGACAAACTGGATTATTCCGAACGCGTAGAGCAGATTGACAATAAGCACTCCAAGCAACACAAATGGAACCGCCTCTTTAAGGAACCACCTTATTCTCATCCATATCTTCTTTATCACACCCCTCATATATGGGATTCTGTAAGGGGGTATCTCCAGGAATATCTCCGGCGACTCGCCCTTGACGGTTTTATTGAATATAACCCCGAGCAACACCCAGACCGCAAACAGCGTCCCGTAGATAATCCCAATGTATCTGAGCCCATGCTCTCCTACCAGTCCTATTACCATTGCCTGTAGTGCGGCACAAGGCACGGCGATGGACAATAAGGTTGCGGAAATGAATTTCTCTCTTCGGGTTTCAAGAATCCTGGTCGATAATGCGCCGGGAACATTACATCCAAGCCCAAGCAACATAGGCACTATTGCAACACCGTGCAAGCCCAGTCTGTGCATTAACGTATCTACCATAACAGCCAGCCTGGGTATAAAGCCCAAATCCTCTAAAAACGACAGAACCACATAAAAGGCGAACACATACGGCAGAACCGCACCCATTGGAACAAAAAGCCCTGTGGTCAACAAACCGAAAGACTGCCCGAAATCTATTTCGCCATCTATAAGCTGGCCTATAACCAGGTTGTGAAGAAACCCGTCGCCGCCCATAATCGCTGACAGTTTCATCATTACGGGCAGCCACAAGTTCTCGAAGACGGGCTCGCAGACATAACCGATCAGCCCTTCGCCGATGAAGCGTATAATGTTAAAGGCCAGAAACATCACTACGACAGCCATAGGAATACCAGTTAGCGGTCGAACTGACGCGTCTCCAAGCCTTTCCAACCAGGTATGGTGGCGGTGGGTTATGTTTTGCACTTTATCCACAATGTTGCCGACTTCATGCCACCTCTCTGTATCTTCATACTCGTACGTGGAAGGCTTCGCGTCCTTGATTCTTTCCACGAGCCGGTTGATCCCTTCGCCTGTCATGGCACAGATGGGGACACAGGGCACCCCGAGAATCTCCTCCAACTTCCTATCGTCAATCGATATGCCCTTGTGCTTCGTCTCATCCCAGAAATTCAGCGCCACAACGATAGGAACTTGGCGTTTAAGCAATTGGAGCGTCAGATTGAGGCTGCGTTCGAGGTTTGTGGACTCCACAACATTAATGACTACATCTCCGTGCTTATGCTCGTTGAGCATTTCGACTGCAATTTCTTCTGCTTTACAGGTTGGGTCCAGAGTGTATGTTCCGGGAACATCGACAAGTTCTGCACGTTCATCGCCGATCTTTATGCTGCCCTTTGTAAATTCAACCGTGGTGCCCGCGTAATTGGAGGCAATAACATTTACACCAGTGACTCGGTTAAAAACAACACTCTTGCCGACGTTAGGGTTTCCCATAAGAAGCATCTTCATTTCCCGCGCCTCTTTTCCAAAAGCTCGACGAACACCCTGCGGGCCATTCCAAACCCCATCGCAACCTGGGTGTTATTCTGTTTCAACAGGACGGGGCCCCTCATCCATTGTCCGCTCACCTTTGTGACTTCCTTTCCTTCTCTGATCCCCAAAGCGTCAAGCTTGCGAAACAAGGCATGGCCCCCGTCGATTTTCACAATGTTCCCTGACTGGCCCGTGCGCATTTCAATCAGCGAGATCTTTTTGCCCACATACCCGTCTTCCGCAACCCCGCTGTTTCCGTTACGCATCCCGTGCCTCCTTGAAGATTTAGGGCAACAAAACCCGTTCACCAGTTAACCATCATGATTCATTCCATCTTCTCGACCTCAACGTCCATCGCTTCGGCCCTACGAACGGCCAGGGTGTTGCCGCCCACTTCGATCTCAATTGGATCACCGAGCGGTGCGACGCGGACGACGGATAGCACGGAGTCGCGAGTTATCCCCAGCCCCGCCAGCCGCCTCCCGGTCGCCGCCAAACCGCCTATGCGCGCGATCTTTGCCTTCTGGCCGACCTTGATGTCCGCCAATGTCACGTGTAATTCTTTTCGGCTGCCGCACGGGCCACCGCCGCGGATCCGTTCCCGCCGGTCACAGAAGTCATTGAACTTCTCAACCAATCTACTTGCCTCCGCATCCTGAGAGAGGAACTCGACGAAGCAACGCAGCCTCTCCGAAACGACCTCGTCGACTGCGTGCTCGATGCGGCAGGCGTTGCTGTTGGCGATGTTGTTCCCGACGGTGAGGACGTCTGTCAGAAACTTCCGCAACACTTTGTGACGAGCGGATATTCTTTCCGCCAGCTCCATCCCGCGATCAGTCAGGGTGACGTACTTGTGCGGCGTGTACTCGGCTAACTCACGTTTGGCGAGCGTTTTCAAGGCGCCGGTCACCGAAGGCATCGAAACATGCAATCGGTCGGCTATATCGCTGACCCGCGCGACCCCCTCGGCCCAGATAAGCGCCCAGATGGCCTCCAGGTAGTCTTCCTGCGAAGCGGTCAACTTTCCGTGCGTCGGCGTATTCATAGCTGATTCTCGAGTATCCTGTCCGTAGGCGCCGCCACTTTATGAAGCCTCGGCTAAGAATGTAAGGCAAGGCTAACGGCAAGTCAAGGAAGAGAACGCTGAAAACAAAAGAATTGTTAAGCTGGATCATTATGTCCGGTGGTTCGAGAGCTTGGCCGAGCGTTACCCGAAGGTGGCGGCGTGGCTGGAGGAGGCAGGCGAGGAGGCGTTGGCGGTGTACGCCCTGCCGGCACCGCACCGCAAGCGGATGCGTTCCACGAACATGCTGGAACGGTGGCACCAGGAGCTGAAGCGTCGGACACGGGTGGTGCGGATCTTCCCGAACGGCCCGTCGTGCCTGCGTCTGGTGACGGCGCTGTCGATGGAGACGAGCGAGGAGGGCTTCTTGTACTGGTACTTCAGTGGCTGGACGAACGAAGAAAGGAGTTGCTGCCGGCCCACATCAACAAGCTCAGTCGCCCCGCACCGCTCCAAGCCGGTCGGGGATGTCCGGTATTCGTATCTGGCCACCACAGCCGGCCCGCTGGTTGATCGACGCCGCAAGTGAATGCTGCACCGATCGAACAAACACACCGACGGGTTCCATGCCCACTCAGAAGACACTCAGGCACGAATGTCCACAACCGCCCATCTACTCCTTGGTTTTGAAATATCGCTGACGAACGCGCCCGCTGGTGAGGGCAGCTTGGCTGGATATCTCCAGCAAGGCCATCCTGGCCGCCGTGAGTTCTGTGGCAACGGCTTCATGGTCAAGGCTTGACATTCGTATCTTGCTCTCAAGGTCCGCCACGGTCTCCGTCAGCGTCTTGTTTTCACTCTGCTGCTCCTGAAGTTGAGCCTGAAGATCGGCCAACTGGTTGTCGATTTCCGCTTTCTTCTGTCGCCAGTTCTGCGCTTCCCCTTGTATAGACTGGAGGTTTTCCCCGGCTTTTTCCAAGTCGGCCTCAATGGCGCGTCTTGACGCGTCGGATTCTTCCAAACTACTCGCAAGAGTCCGCATCTGCTGTTCCAGGTTCCGACGAGCATCTGTCTCTTCGGCGAGTTGCTTGCGCAACTGTTTCGCGTCTACAACCTCGTCCTTTAGATTCATCAGCTGCGCTTCAAGGGTTGTTTTGCCGCTTTCAAGCTCCTTGATGCGCGCCTTGGTGGAAGCTATCTCCTCGGAGAGCAGGTTGCGTTCCCCAGTCACCGCCACAAGCTGTGGTTTCACTTCTCCCAGCAGGTCGGCAAACCTGTTCCGCTCTTCGTCGGCGAAGGTGATGTCAGCTCGCAACTGGTCCACCGAGGCAGCTTGTGGTTCAAGTACTTTGACGTGCGCCTCCAGCTCCGCGCGTACGGACAGTTCCTCAGACAACTTCTCCCGGGTCGCCTCAAGGTCACTCTCCAAGATCTCCTTCAGCTTGAACGCCGTGTCAACCTGCCCTTCGAGCCCCTCGATAAGGGAGAGAACGCCCGTCAAATGCTCTGAGACGTCCGTGTGGTTCTCCATTTGGATTTTCTCCATCTGAGTATCGTCCATCATCTGCCGTTCCGGCGGCATCTTCTGCGTTGTCGCGGTGGGGCCGGCCGGGCCTGTGGCGACCTTTCCCCTTGGTATGGCACCTTTATGCGTCTTGGTCTTAGCAACCGGTTTCGAAGAGGATTCTTGGCGGTTTCCCTTCCTTGCCTTCGACCTCTTCTTTTTTGCGGCAGTTTGTTGCTTCCGCATTGTAGGCATCAAATTACCTCCTTATCGCGATGCGGCCTTCAGGCCAAGACTTACACCGACACGCCAGTCTTTTCCCCATCTGCGATTGCACTGTCCCATTCTATGCATTGCCCCTTCCACCAATGGTCCCATCTAACCATCAGGCGTTGACGTAACCTTTCACTTGCGGGAAACGACTTGCCCATTTTCTTCTCAGTAATAGTTTCTATCGTGCGAAGGGCGGCCTTGGCGATAGATACTTCGGGGTCATTCAGGCGATTGACAAGGGCGGCGACCACTTTTCGCGAACGAAGTTGGCTCATCGCATCAATGGCTGCCAAACGGACCACGGGACTCTTATCGTCCAGAAGTGGCAAGAGCGTGGTGGCAAGCTCCTCCCTGCCCAGCCAGCCGATACACGCAATGGCCCTGCGCCGGACCCCTGCGTCCTGATCCGACAACATATCTGTGAGAATTGGGGCGCTTCGATTCCCGTACAAGCGGTACACACCCCACACAGCCGCCAAGCGGACGGAAGGGTCGTGGTCGGCCAATGCGTACTGGAGCGCGGCGTGCCCTTCCTCCATCCCCAGCGATGTCAATGCCTTAACGCACTCTTGCCGCACCCGGGACGATGCCTCCCGTCTCAACTGAGCGGAAAGGACTCTTGCTGAGAGTTGGTGGCGGATGCCGCCCATGACCTTGGCTGTGTCAAGGCGTGCAGCTTCGCTACGGTTCGTAATGTCAACAACCGCTCTTGTGAAAACGATCTTTTCGGCCACATCGGAGAAAATGGCTTGGTGCAACTCTTCCGGTGTCACGTCACCAGGTTCCTCGAAGGTCGACCCGCCCGGGTGTTCCTCTTGCTGTTGTGTTCTGTCGTCCGATCGAGCAGTCGCCTCTGCCTCTACCGAAGGCGCGATCACTTTCTCAGGCAACACCGCCGCGGACTGTTCTTCTGCCGCCGATTTCACTACTTCCTTACGCACAGCAGTAAGATCCGACTCCAAGGCAGTCACGCGCGCCATTGCCGCGATTTCCTGTGTTTGGGTCTCCCCGACCCTCCGCCGCATTTCCTCCAACTCGGAGACAAGCGACCTTTTCTCTTCTTGCATCGTCTGTATCTGCGAGGCAAGCAGAGACTGTGCCTTCTCCGCCCCGCTCCGTACTTCCTTGAGTTCCTCCCGGGTGGACACAAGCTTCGACTTCATTGCTCCGACCGTTATGTTAAGGGGCGTCTGCGGTACTGTCGGCTCCCGCACCTGTTCAGGGCCAAGAGGGGCAACTTCAGATGGTGAGAAGGCGTTTTCGCCCGCGACCATCACAGGGTCACTGAAGGGACGACTGAACACGCTTCCCGCTGCCCTTGCGGCGTTACCACCAAGTCGAAAGACATTTTTCCCAATAGCCGTCGCCCTCCCGACAAACGCACCGACCTGCCTGGAAGTGGCACCAATGACTCTCAAATCCGTTGGCTTATCGTTGGTAATTGCCTCGTACCTTTTTCAGAGCTAATACCGGATTTGCGGATGCGGATGCGGAAGTGGTTGATGTTGTGGGTTTACTGTCCTTTCCCTCCGACACCCGAGCCGTGGGGTCCTTGGACAGCGACGGGAGAGATTGCGGCGCCGAACGGGGCTTGGCGGCAACGGATCGTTCGGTCTTGGTTGCCCTGGCCGTTGTTTTTCTCTGCGCTTGCCCGGATGCCTTTTTTTTCTTTTTCTTTACAGCGACGGACTTTTTCTTTACGGCGACGGACTTTTTCTTTACGGCGACTGACTTTTTCTTTACGGCGACTGACTTTTTCTTTGCCGGTGCCGATATTTTCTTGCTTGAACGAACCCGCTTGGATTTCCCGACGTCTTGATCCGATGTGCCTTTGCCGCTCACCAGCGTCCGCTTGACGCAAGATCTGAGTTTTCTGCCGTCGGCCACCGCTATGGCGGTCAAGGCGCCGGCAAATCTGGATACCGCACAGACAACGTCCGAAACCCCCTTTTCCTTAACCTTCATCGCCATGCCCTCTTTCCCGGCCACGCCGAAATGGAATCCACCCGCTGCCGTCCCGGCATTGCACAAACTCTCATGCCGGTCCACAGGAGTTCGCGATCGAGCTTGCTGACAGGCAACGGGAAACATCCACCTTAAACTGTCATCCGAAATCCAGGGACAAAAACCAACTCAAGCCGAGAATGCCGGGTCCTTCTCGCCGCAAGCCTTTCTTCACGCGAATTCTCGTCACGCGAATTCTCGTCGCCTGGCTATGCAGGTTCAGCGGTCCGAGCGGTCTTGTTGTACCCGTTCTGGAAAGCCGCCTTCGCCTCAGAAGCCATTTTGCGAGTTCTCGCATAAAGCTTACCGAAGGCCTCGGGACCACTCTTACTACGAATGATTTCCACACCTACCGCGCCAACAAACACGCCGCCGATTATAAGTCCGAGAGTCTTGATCATGTCATCTCCTTCCCACTGCCGCCTTTTCAGCCGCGGCAAAATGCATTTCTACCTCTGCGCCTTTGTATCATTTCTTTTCAACAAATCCCGTAACCCGATGAGACGCTCGTGCGAGACTATCGTGCCTTGCTCTGTCAACTACGGCTTACTCGCACGGACCACATCTCTCTATCTCTCTGTCCCAACAGCGCCCAAGCGTATAACCACAACCGCTGTTCCAGCCAATGCCGACTATTTCTTGCTCTTCGCGGTCGCACAAATGACTGGACTGGGTACAATTTCGACCTTAAGTAACAAATAGTGGGGTTCTTGGCAAATGTTTTCTTTTTTTTTTCGGGGAATTTCACCCCATCTATCGGCTGGCGAAGCACCATGATGACACGAAGAGTAAGCGTTTTTTTGACAGATTAGGTGGCCACAAGAACGCTCTAATGCCGATTTGCTCCGTTGGCCCGTCCTCAACCACCGTCCTCAGCCAGGCCAGACTGCATGCGCCCCAGTTTCTTCCAAAGCCGAACAAGATATTCTTCCGCCCGCTCACGTTGGGAAACTTCGAGACGGAGCCGCTTTTCGGTGGCCGCCAACTTGGCGTTCTGCCCGGCCAACTGCCGCTCGAGCTGACCGCGGGGTTCTTTCAGCTCATCCTCAGCCAGGCCAGACTGCATGCGCCCCAGTTTCTTCCAAAGCCGAACAAGAT
>CAZIJC010000005.1:58434-70491 GCA_964539385.1 uncultured Anaerolineales bacterium
CTTTTCGGTGGCCGCCAACTTGGCGTTCTGCCCGGCCAACTGCCGCTCGAGCTGATCGCGGCGTTCTTTCAGCTGATCCTCTATCTGCCGGTATTCAGAGATTCTCTCGCGCAACTGTTCGCTTGTCGCATCCAATTCAGCGTTTCGCTGCTTGAGTGCTTCTTCCTCTGACTCACGTTCGGCGATTTCGTGCTGGGACTGTTCGTTCGCCGTTGTTAACTCGATCACTCGCAATTCAAGGTGTCGTTGGGTTCGCCTGTCTTCGGAAATCTCACGTTCCAGTTCTTCCCTCGATGAGGACAATTGCGTAATCCGCTCTCTAAGTAACTCTTCAGTCTGCTTCCGCTTGGCGAGCTCGTGTTGGTTCTGCTCGTCCATCGCCGCCAATTCGTCCTCTCGATCCCTTACGCGCTGTTCGATTCGCTCATGCTGCTGCTCAAACTCGCTCTTTGCCCGCTCCAGTTGCCGGTCTCGGTCCCGGTTCTGTTCGCTCGCAGCCGATAGTTCGGCATCCTTTTCCCGAAGAAGCTCTTCCGCTCGTCGCCGCTCGGCAATTTCACGGTCCAGTTGTTTGCTCACTGCCGCTAATTCGTCGGCCAGCTCCTTCATCCGCCGCTCGAGTGCATCGCGGTACTCCTGGAGTTCCTTTCGCCCCCCCTCATGTTCGGATACTTCGCCCTCAAGTCGCTCACAGGCACCGGTCAACTCGCTAATCCGCTGTTCTAATAACTCCTCAGCCTCCTTCCGCTTGGCGAGCTCGTGCTGGTTCTTCTTGTCCATCGCCGCCAATTCGCCCTCTCGGCCCTTTATGCACCGTTCAAGCCGTTCACGTTGTTGCTCGAATTCGCTTCGCGCCCGTTTGAGTTTCCGATTCCGGTCCCGGAGTCGTTCGCTCGCTACGGCCAATTGCACGGCTTGTTGCTCGAGGCGCTCCACTTTGGCGTCGCGCTTGCTGATTTCCCTCTTCAATTGCTCGTTGGTCGCCGTCGATTCCTTAATCCGCTTCGCCTGTCGAAGTTCGACTTGTTTGTGCTCAGCCGCCTCGCGTTGGGCCCGCTCGGTCACTCCCGTCAGTTCAGCGATCCGTCGCCTCAAGCGAAGTATAGCCTGCTCTTCTGGGGCGGTCGCTTCCAGTAGTTGCTTGTTGACCTCCCTCAAGCAGCGTCTGGATTGCTCATCTTCCGCGATTTCAGGTCCAACCTGTTCGTTCCCCAACCCAGACTCGCCAATCTGTTGCCCTGCGTCATGCTCAAGTCGTTTGGAACGCTTCTGAGGTTTGCCATCGACCCGCTCGTATCTGGAAACCTGATTCCGGAATTGTTTCCCGACAAGTTCCACCTGTTCCCCAACGGGCATTTCTCCGCGCGAGCGTTCGGTGATTTCAGTTTTGCTCCGCTCACCCGGCGACAACGGCCGGGTTACGTCGTCCGATTGTTCCGCCGTTGCCATGGAATTGCTCGGCGGAACGTCTGATAGAACCTCCCCGGGTCTCAGATCCATAGTTCTGGCGATTTTGTTACTCATCCCGCTCCGATCAAGGACACGCCCAATTGCGAGGGGGATATCACTTTCGGCAACAAACTTGATCCCGCTCAGATCGTCGCAACTCCCCTCCGGCGGCAAGGTCCCGAACGCGAGAACCTCCAGATTCATTCGGCGCGCAACTTGCAGCACGCGCGCGTCCCGGCAGCCGGTTACCCGAAGATCCACGAGCAACGCAACCGTCTGGGCGCCCAAGATCGCGCCGGTCGCCTCGTTCGCACTGGTGACGCGGACGCACTGCACGCCCATGCGCTCGACTTCCTCAAGATGGCTGTTAACGCTTGGCGACTCCCCCCGCGAGGTCAGAACAACCACGCGCGGACGCAAAGAAGATGGTGTACTCCGCTTCATAAGATACGTTCCTCCACATCAACGACTACCTCGTGCGACAATCTATAATCCCCAGAGCCGGCAATTCCGTCACATCCCACGCTTCTATGCGTAAGGATGCCCTGTTATAATCAAACTGTCTGCAATCAGAACGCCGCAGTCTGAGTTCCTTGTCCAGCGGTTCATCCGTCGGCAAGAAACGCTCATCGTCCTTGCCGGGCCCCAAAAGACCGTACCGAAATTTGCCGTCCGTTAAGCCCGGCGTCGTTGCAATTGATGTCACGGCTTATGAATCAAGCCCTTCGGGAAAATCCCTAAAAACCTCGTGAGATATCCGGGTTAAGCCATTCCGGTTGGCTCATCAAACCTTAGCTTATCCCCATGCGCTCTGACAGTTTCCGGCCTGGAATAAGGTGGAACCGCCTGCATGGGTAACGATCCCGCTGCTGTCGCAGAAGGAGCCCGGCCATACGGCCCGTATGGAAGGGCGACCGTAGCGACAGCAGCACTCGCGGCAG
This sequence comes from uncultured Anaerolineales bacterium, assembly GCA_964539385.1. Taxonomy (GTDB): domain Bacteria; phylum Planctomycetota; class Phycisphaerae; order FEN-1346; family FEN-1346; genus JAUVZF01. The sequence goes on from CAZIJC010000005.1 coordinate 60,825, forward strand.
CGGAACCACCGCCGCCTGTTTCGATTCTATCACATCTGCCCGGCTTCACAAGCATCCATCCGTCCGGCCTCGGCTCGACCAGACCCTACACGCTTACCGGCATTCCTGAATGCCGGCCGCTGACACGAACCGCCACGGCTTGCCAGCCCTCCCGCACCGAGTTGGTCACTGGTGGGGCAGGGCGGGCATAAGCGTCGTCACCGCAAAGTGTTACGTAGCCTCAGCAGCCGCTTCCCAAGCTGAACGTCGAGGGTTCGAATCCCTTCGCCCGCTCCAGGGCACGTCATCGATGCTTCGCGCCGACCAACCTCACTGAATCGTCCACAGGGTCACCGTTTCCTGGTCCCTCACGAAGATCCTGTTGCCGGCAACCACCGGGTGGGCATAGGTCGGCGTGTCGGCCACCTTGATCCGGGCCAGTTCGGCGTACGCCTTGCCGCTGGGCTTGAAGGCGATCAGTTCCGAGGTGCTGGGCAGGGCCAGCAGGCAGGAGCCCGCGTCCAGAATGGCTGCGAAGCCGCGGCCGTGAGCGGTCGCATCGGTCCAGGCCGTCTTGCCCGTCTCAGCGTTGATGCAAAAGAGGTTTCCTCGGTCGGTGAGGCCGAACAGCAGGCCGTCCTTCAGCACCGGCGTGTTGAACTGCACGGCCACCTGCGGGTTGCTCCAGAGTTCCTTGGCGGCAAAGCCGTCGCCCTGCTTCTCGATCTTCAGGGCCTTGGTGCCCCGGGCGGCCCCGGTGATGATCACGGTCTGGCCATCAACGATCGGCGTGGCGGCGTTGTAAGCCCTTCTTTGGGGCGGGAACGGGACTTGCCACAACAACTTGCCGTCGGCCGCGCCGATCCCCACGACGCTCTTCTCCGTCAGCGTGACGATCTGCTTCGTGCCGCCGGCCGTCATCAGTGCGGGCGAGGCGTACTCCGGGGCCTCGCCGGCCCACTTCCACTTCGCCTCGCCGGTGGCAAGGTCGTACGCGATGATGCCTCCTTTGCCCCGCCCGCCGACGTGCGCGATGGCCATCCCGTCAACGATGATCGGCGACATCGACGTGAAGAACGTGGGCACGACCTTCGGGTACGGGTCCTTGCGCCAGACGAGTTTGCCGGTAGCGGCGTCCAGGCAGGAAACGACCCCGCCCACGCCCAGCGTCACGACTTTGCCCTTCGCCACGGCGGGGGAACTCCTGGGCCCCGGATGGCGTGCGGCGGCTCCGGTCACGGCCTGCGCCGCATACTTGTCCTGCCACACCTGCTTTCCGTCGGCGGCATTCAGACACAGCGTGACCTCATCCCCGCCTTGCCGCGCGAAGACATAGAGTTTGTCGCCCACCAGGGCGGGCGTTGCGTCGCCCGAACCCACCGTCGCCTTCCACTTCTGAGCGAGCGCGGTCGGCCATTCCCCAGGCGCGGTGAACCCGCCGGCCTTTCCATCCCGATTGGGGCCTCGCCACTGAGGCCAATCCTGTGCAAAGACACAGCCCGCGCCGATCAAGAGGACACAGGCGACAACCACAGCGATGATTCGATCCCCGTTCTTCATAGCGTTTTCCTCCCATCTCTCCTTGGCCGACGGCTCCCGTTGGCGTTTCGCCCGCCGTGGCTCATCTCCGGGGTATTCTAACCGCACGGCGTGCCCCGTCAACGACAGAAGCCGGTCAGAACCCGTATCTGGCTTTGGCCTGCTTGCAGGCTGCCTTGACGGCCTGCTCCTATTCAAGGTCCGGCTTACCGCAGGATCTCGAACTTCGCCGGGTCGCCCGGCACGCCCACGATCGACACACCGCTGATCGTACTGAACTGCTTAAAATCGTAGATGACGCCGACGACCTGCTTGTCGCGGGTGACCTCGAAGATTTGCGGCTGCTGGCCCACGTGTCCGTGCCCGCCCCAGTTGCAGACCACCGTGTTGCCGTTGGGCAGACGCTGCATCCCCGTGAGAAAGCGCAGCGGGTTGCCCGGCAAATCGTTCTCCTTGATCTCCCAGACCACCTTGGCGTCCTTGTCGACCTCGACGATGCGGTGCGCGTCGCCGGTCGACAGGAGCGTGTTGCCGTTGGGCAGCCGGATGCCGCCGAAGGCGTTCTTCTGAGGGATGTCGCGGACGATCTTGCCCGCCGTGTCGTACTCGCGGACGACGGCGTCGGCGTACTGCCCCACAAGGTAGTGGCCGTTGGCCAGTTTGCGGGCCTGACGCATCTGACCGTGCGCGCGCTTGCACTTGGTGCTGAGTTGGACCACCTTGGTGATCTTACCGTCGCGGTCGACCTCGATGATCCGCATGGGGCCCGATTCGGCGATCATCACCTTGCCGTCGGGCAGAGGCTGGCAGGCGTGGATCTCGTTGCCGGCGGCCGTCGTGTATTCCCACACCACCTTTTTGTCGCGGGTCACCTCCTGGACGCCCTTGACGTGCGTAAAGAGGATGTTGCCGCTGGCCAGCAGCCAGACGTCCTGCGGCCGCCGGGCCGGCATCTGCCACGTGATCTTGCCCTTCTCATCCACCAGGCACACGTTGTTCGCGCCGTAGTCGGTGCAGGCGAAGGCCTTGCCGAGCGTCAGCACCGCGTCCTTCGGAGGCGGCGGGGCGGGTTTGCCTCCCAAGGTGGCGTGCACCAGCGCGAGTGTGACGACGGCGGCAACCGGCGCCACGATCCAACGCTTGCTTGTCACGTTCACGTCAGGCTCCTTTGTGTGGGCGTCATCGAGTACGTCCTTGTTAATACGGCAAGATCTCGTCCGTTGCTGCGGCCTGACTGCCGGCAGTGTAGTCGCGGCCGAACTGCTTCTCGAGGTCCCTCTTGCGCAGCACCAGCGCCGTCGGCCGGCCGTGCGGGCAGGTGGCGGCCATGTGAGCCGCCTCGCGGTGGGCGAGCAGCGCCTCGATCTCTTCGGTCTTGAGCGGATCGCCCGCCTTGACGGCGGCGTGGCAGGCGGCCACGTGGGCGAGTTCCTCCAGCACCTGGCGCGGCGTCGGAGGCGAGTCCACCGCCTGCACCCACGCCAGAAAATCCCGCAGCGTCCCCTCGGGGTCGCCGCGCTCCAGCAGCGACGGAAACGCCTGGATCCCCACGTCGCGCGGGCCCAGAGGCTCAACCTCCAGACCCAGCCGCGCCAGCGACTCGCGGTACGCCTCGACGGCCGCCATCTCGCGGTCCGACAGCGCCACCGTCACGGGCATCAGCAGGTGCTGGCTCTGGAGCGGCCCGGCCTCCAGCCGCTTCATGATCTCCTCGAACAGCACCCGTTCGTGCAGGGCGTGCTGATCGACGATCAGGATGCCGTCCTCGGTCTCGGCCACCAGGTAGGTGTTGTGGATCTGAATGGCGTGCGATCCCGGCGCCGCTTCATCGAAGGCTTCGGCGTGGGGCGCTGTTTCTCCGAGCCGCGACCGGGAGGTCGCGGGGACGCCCCGGTGGGCATCGGTGTCGGCTTTGCGGGCGAAGCCGCCCTGCGCGGCCGCCTTTCCCGCCAGCGGCAGTCGATGTTGATTGGTCGCCGCCGGGCTGTGCAGGAAATCCGCCATCGCCCGACGAACCCGCTCCTCGCGGTCCGAGGAAGCCTCCCCCGACTCCGCCTCAGCCGCCGTCTGCGCAAAGGGTTCACCGGCCCCGGCCGCCGGCGGCGCCGAAAGGCTCGGCGTCAGGCCCGGTCCGAGCAGGTGCTCGCGCACCGTCGCCAGCACCTGGCCGTACAGCAGGTGGGCGTCGCGCAGGCGGACCTCGATCTTCGTGGGGTGCACGTTCACGTCCACGCGCTCGGGCGGGACCGTCAGAAACAGGAACGCCACCGGCTGGCGGCGTCCCTCGAGCAGGCCGCGATACGCTTCACGCAAGGCGTGCAGCAGGGCGCGGTCGCGGACGTACCGGCCGTTGATGAACAGGTACTGCATGCCGCTGGTCGCCCGGTCCACGTGTGGCGGCCCGACGAGTCCCCACAGCCGGCCGCCGGGCTCTTCGGACGTCACCTCGATCAGCGACGCCGCCAGGTCGCCTCCGAAGAAGGCCCCCACGCGCTCGCGCACCGATTCGCTTGGCGGAAGTTGATACACCGACCGCCCGTTGTGCGTCACCGTCAGATGCACCCCCGGATACGCCAGCGCGATGCGGGCCGCCTGCTCCGTGATGTGGCCCATCTCGGTGGCGTCGGTCTTGAGGAACTTGCGGCGGGCGGGGACGTAGCGGAACAGGTTGCGCACCTCGATCGTCGTCCCGACCGGGCCGCTGGCAGGGCGGGGGGCATCGGCCCGGCCACCCGAAACGGTCACCTCGGTTGCTTCGAGGGCATCGGCCTTGCGGGTGAGGAGTCGGACGTCGGCCACCGAGGCGATCGATGCAAGCGCCTCGCCGCGGAACCCCAGGCTCGTGATGCCCTCCAGGTCGTCGCGCGAGGTGATCTTGCTGGTGGCGTGGCTCGCCAGGGCCAGCGGCGCCTCCTCGTCGGGGATGCCGGCCCCGTCGTCGCTTACGCGGATGAGTTTCTTGCCCGCCTCCTCGACCTCCAGCACGACGCGCGACGCCTGAGCGTCGATCGCGTTCTCCAGCAGTTCCTTGACCACGCTCGCCGGCCGCTCCACCACCTCGCCGGCGGCAATCTGGTTGACGAGTTGCTCGGGCAGGATGTGGATGGCGGCTGTTGTCACAGGCTCCTCGGCGCCGGGTCGCGTGGCATTATAGGCCCCGGTCGAGGCGACTCGCAAGGCATTCTGTTGTCGGCCCCTCCGAAGGGCCGTACAATGCGGCCGCACCAGCCGAGGACGCCGCATGGCACCACACGCCCAACGCCAACCAGAGCCCGAACCCTGGTACGCCGACGGCCTGCGCTTCGCCTGCCAGGCGTGCGGCCGCTGCTGCGGCGGGGCGCCGGGGTACGTGTGGGTGGACGGTGAGGAGGTTGCAGCCATCGCGTCGCACCTGGGGCTGACGGCCAGGGAGTTCCGTCGCAAGTACGTGCGGCGCCTGTGGCGCGGCCTGAGCCTCAAGGAGAAGGCGAACTACGATTGCGTCCTTCTCGACTCGGGCGGCCGGTGCGTGGCCTACGAGGTGCGGCCGCTTCAGTGTCGCGCGTGGCCGTTCTGGCCGACCAACCTCGTCAGCCGCAGGGCATGGCAACTGGCCGCCGGTCGCTGCCCCGGCATCGGCAAAGGGCCGCTGTACCGCCTTGAACAGATCGAAGCCCTTCGAGTGGAGATGAAGATGTGAGTCGCACGGGTGACGAGGCCGGCGCTGCGGCGCCGCGAAACGCGCGGTTAGCCGACGGGCTTGCCCGGCGCGCTTCGACCTTCGCCGACGGCGTCTGGGGCCCGCCGCCGCCGTATCAGCCGCCCACGCCCGAGCAGCAGGCCGCCCTGGCCGGCGTCTACGCCCGTCTCGATGCGGCCCTGGCCTCCGCCGCCGACACCTGCCGCGCGTGCGGCCGGTGCTGCCGCTTCACCGAGGGCGGAATCGTCCTGTTCGCCAGCGCCCTGGAGATGGCCGGCCTCGTGGCAGCGGCAGGCCTGCCCCGTGGCGTCACGTTCGTCTCAGGCGGTCCTGTCAACAGCGCGTGGTGCTGCCCGTATCAGGAAGGCGACCGCTGCAGCGCCCGCGCCGCCCGCACCCTCGGCTGCCGCACCCACTTCTGCGACCCGGATGCCGGCCAGGAGGGCAGGGCCCTGCACGCCGACGCGCTCGACGAGGTCCGCCGCATCGCCCGCCGGCACGATTACCCCTGGTGGTACGGCCCCGCCCGCGTGTGCCTTGCAGCGTGGTGCTGATGCTCTATCGCAGGTAACACATTCTGCGCGGTCCGTATGGACCGCGCCCCGCCCGCCCCGCGACGCTGCCGCCAAGTGATTTAACTTGACCCATATAACATCTCGAAGTACGGGACATTGATGAGAGGAAGGGCAAAATCGCCCTTGTGTCAAGTGCGATTTGTCCCCGCAGGGGTGTGGGCCCGTACGGGTGGCAGAAATGGCGCCCACGCTGTTTTCCCCTTTCCCTCTCCCCGGGCCGCTGAAGCGGCCCGGGGAGAGGGAAAGGAAAAGGCCGTAAGGACACTCCACGATGCGATTCCCGGCCTAAAAGGCCGGGTCTGGACCCCTGCGGGGCAAAGGCCCGCGAGCGGGCCTGAACACCATCCACACCGCCGCAACCGGTTGCCGGAAATCGTTGCCACGCCCCTTCCCAGGGGAGTGGTTGTGAAGAGGCTTGCTTTGGTGGGCGGAATCTGGTAAGAGGTGTGTACCCACGCCTTGCGGCCGGGGGATGGACGGCCACGCCTGAGCCACACTTCGGCTCAACGGAGCCTGACTCAAACACCAAAGGAGCCGTATGAGGAGAGTCTCGCCATGAGGAAGCCAACATTCGCGGTGATCGGGGCCGGATGCGGCGGCCAGGCCATGGCCGGACACCTTGCATCGGCCGGTTATGACGTGAGCCTTTGGAACCGGTCCGCCGCCCGAATCGCGCCGTTTAAGGATCGGGGCTCCATCGAACTTCAGGGCAAAATCCGGGGCGTCGGACGGCTCGCCTACATCGGCACCGACCTGGCGAAGGCACTGGCGGACCGAGACGTCATCATGATCGTCACGACCGCCACGGGGCACAGGCCGCTGGCCGAGAGGATGGCCACCCTTCTGCAGGACGGCCAGGTCATTCTCCTCAACCCCGGCAGAACCTTCGGGGCGATGGAGGTCTCTCGCGTTCTGCGGCAGTGCGGCTGCACGGCCGAGACTATCGTCGCAGAAGCCAGCACGCTCGTGTACGTGTCGCGTGTCGCCGTCCCCGGCACGGCCACCATCAAGGCGGTCAAACGGGAGGTGTTCGTCTCGGCGGTCCGTGCCGAGGAGACCCTGTATCTGCTGAGTCGTCTCGGCGGCGTGTACCCGCAGTTCGTCGCCGCGCCGTCGCTGCTGGAGACCAGCCTCGGCAACATCGGTGCGATTTTCCATCCGGCCATTGCCCTGTTCAACAAACACAGAATCCGCGCAAAGGAGCCGTTCGACTTCTACACTGACGGGATCACCCGGAAGGTGGCGCGGCGTCTTGCCCAAGTGGACGGCGAGTTCCAGGCGCTGGCCCGTAGCCTGGGCGCGCGGCCCCTCTCGGTCGCTCAGTGGCTCCATTCCAGGTACGGCCTGGAACCGTCCGACGTGTTCACGATGCTCCGCTCGAATCCGAGTTACCAGGACGTCAAGGCCCCGACGACCCTCGACCACCGTTATCTGTGGGAAGACATCCCCATGGGCCTCGTGCCCATGTCGGAGTTGGCCAAGGCCCTCGGCGTCGCGACGCCGGCCATCGATCATCTCATCGACGAAGGGTCTCTGACGCTCGGGCGAGACTTCCGGACGGAGGGGAGAACGCTTGCCAAACTCGGCCTCTCGGTCGGGGGCGTCAGGGAGGAACTCGCAGCCATCATCCGGGGCGAAGACCGGGTCCCGGAGAGCGTTCATGCCTGAACCGGTGACCCGTGCCGACACCATCGGTCTGGCCCGGACCCGGATCGACGCCCACACGCTTGGCCTGTCCCGGGCCGACGAACTCCTCCGTGCGTCCGGCTTCCGGACGGTCATCGCCGGGCCGCCTCTGTGCGGGGCCTTCTCGGAGCCGGCCCGAGCGGAGAACTCATCGCGTATTCGGAAGTGGCTCTCCGAGAACCGCGTCAGTGTCCTTTGCTTCTCTTACCGCCTTGGCGCCGAAGACGGGGTGCGCGTCTTTCGGCGCCTGATGGGGCAACTGGCGAGCGACCGGCTCCTCAAGACGTGCGGCGGGCGGATCAAGGCGGTCTATTTTGCAGGGCTGCCGGCCGCCTGTGACGCCGTACACCACCTTTATGGCGATGCGGTCGGCGTTTTCCGCGGCGACGAAAGCCCTCGCGAAACCCTGACGCGCATGGGCATTGACCCCGCGCTGGCCCCGGACGACATCGTCGGCGTCCACCCCTACGACGCCGCCCTCGCGAGTTTCGGCCGAGACGTGATCGCGGCGGGCGAGGCCGCATCGGTCATGCCCGTGGACAGAGCGACCTCGAAGTCATTTGGCACGGAGCAGGAGAAGGTTGTTGACAGGATGGAGCACGGCCGCAGGCACGGTCTCCCGCCGCTGATGCGGGCCCATGCGGGCCCGTATCAATCGAATCGGCGAGAGGCCGTGAAGCGCTTTGAGTCCTGGTGCCGGGAACTTGCACGTGCCGGCCTGCTGGATGTCCTCTCCATCGGCACGTCGCAACTGACCCAAGAGCGGTTCGGCGAGGCGTGGGACGGCAGGCCGAACGGGGGCGGCGTACCGATCGCTTCACCGCGCGAATACGAGCGGATAGGGCAGGCCGCCAGGCCCATGCTCGTCAGGACGTACGCGGGTAACCGAAACGTGCCCGAACTCGCCGCCATGTACGAACGCACCATCAACAACGCCTGGCACGCCCTGTCGCTGTGGTGGTTCTCGCGTCTCGACGGGCGGGGCCCGAACGCGGTGCCGGCGAACCTGCGGGAGCACATCGAAGCCGTGCGGCTGGTGGCCTCGGCGGGGAAACCGTACGAACCCAACGTCGCCCACCAGTTCGCCTTCCGGGGGGCCGATGACGTAACGTGTATCGTGTCGGCGGTTCTGGCGGCCAGGACCGCCAGACGACTCGGCATCGGCCACCTCATCCTGCCCATTATGCTGAACCAGCCCAAGTATACATGGGGCGTCAACGACCTGGCCAAGGCGCGCGCCGCCCTGACACTCGTCAGGGAACTCGAAGGCTCCAACTTCCGGGTCACTCTCCAGACCCGCGCCGGGCTGGACTACCTGTCGCATGAACTGCCGAAGGCGAAGGCACAACTGGCGGCCGTCACGGCGCTGATGGACGACATCGAACCGGACGACCCCCGCAGCCCCGACATCATCCACGTCGTCAGTTACTGTGAGGGACACCACCTGGCCACGCCACAGATCATCAACGAGAGCATCCGGATCACGCGAGCGGCGTTGGCTTCGTACCGGCGCCTCCGGGCCGGGGGGCAAGTGGACGACATGTCGGCCCATCCGGAGGTGCGCGAGAGAACGTCCTTTCTGATCCAAGGCGCCCGGCACGTCCTCGCGACGGTTGAGGCGTGCGTGGATCGCCCGTATACCCCCCGGGGGCTTTACGACATCTTTCGTCTGGGTTTTCTGCCGGTCCCGCAGTTGATGCACTGCCGGGACGAGTTTCCCGAGGCCGTCCGCCGGCAGACCGAGGTTCGCGGCGGGCGAGTGGACGTTTGTGTGGACGGAAAGCCGCTGCCGCCCGAAGAGCGAATGCAGCAGGTCACCGCAAGGATGCTGGACGGATGAAACACGTGAAGATCGGCTTGCTCAAATCCGCGAGGCGCAGGTTGACTCGTGGTCATGAGCGCTACCGGGCACGGGACCCACACCCTGTGCACGCCCTTTGGAACCACCCGATCATACCTGTTTAGCGTGATGTCATTCCGAGCGATCGCGGCTTGAGGCGCGGTGAGTCGAGGGAATCTCGCCGTTTTCCGTGCGCCACGTCGGCTTTCCCGTAAAGGTTATGAATTGCGCGAAGGTTGTGCCGGAAGGAAAGATTACTCACTGTCGTGAACAGGGGCCCGCGCCTTCCCCAGAAACTGCTCCATATTCGGTGTAGGATCCGCGGCAGGGAGTAGAATCTCCGGTCACAGGCATTCATCTCTTGGAGGA
>CAZIJC010000006.1:0-4518 GCA_964539385.1 uncultured Anaerolineales bacterium
GAGCACGCACTTCGCCATCATCGGCAACGGCGCCGCCGGATACCGGGCCGCCAAGGCTATCCGCCGCGCCGACGGCGACGCTCAGGTCAGCGTCTTCACGGAGGAACGCTACCCGTTCTACCTGCGCCGCCAACTCGGCGAGTTCCTCGCCGGAAACCTGGCCCTCTCGGAGGTCATCTTCCAGAGCCGCAACGCCTACCGCCGCGAGAGGGTCGATCTGTTCCTGATGACCGAAATCGCCTCCCTCCAGCCGGGCGACCACGCCGTCCTGTTCGCCTCGGGCCAGCGAGTACGGTACGACCGGCTCCTCATCGCCACCGGCACACGGGCCGTCCCGTTCGGCATTCCCGGCCTCGACCTGGACGGCGTGACGACCTTCGACACGCTCACGCAGGCCCAGGCGGTCCAGAACACGGTCAAAGACGTGCGTCAGGCGGCCATTCTGGGCGAAGGCATCATCGGCCTGACGCTGGCCGAGAGCCTTACCGGCCGCGGCATCCAGGTGACGCAACTGGTGAGCGGCGAGCGGTTCTGGCCCGAGATGCTCGACGAGCAGGCCGGCACCCGCCTGGAGGGCATCCTCGAACAGGCAGGCGTGACGCTTCGCCGAAACACCCAGGCCCGCGCGGTGATCGGGGCAGGCGGCAGGGCCATCGGCATCGAGACGACCACCGGCGAGACGTTTCCGGCCGAACTGGTGGCCTGCGGATGCCGACGACGGCCCGCCATCGACTTCGCCAAAGGCTCAGGCATCGAGGTCGGCCGCGGCATCCACGTCGATGAGGCCCTGCGGACCAGCCACCAGGACGTGTTTGCCGCGGGCGACGCGGCCGAACCGGCCGCCTTCGACGAGTTCGGCCAACAGGACGCCGCCTTCTGCTGGCAGCGGGCCTGGGCCCAGGGCGCCTTGGCTGCGGCCAGCATGCTCGGCACCCGCGCCGAGCACGTCTTTGAGGCCGTCCGCCTCCGCACCATCGTCTTCGGCCAGGACCTGGCCGTCATCGGGCGCGGTCACCTGGCGCCGGCAGGCGACATCCAGGCCCTCGAATTCCACGACGAGCCGAACGTCTATCGCCGTCTCGTCTTCCAGGGCGACGTGCTCGTCGGCGCGATCGTGTTCGGCACCGGCGAAACCGTGCACGAACTCAACCGCCTGGTCGCCGGGAAGGCGACACGCAGCGAAGTCGAAAGCACCCTGGCACTGACCGCCGCTGACTCCAAGACCGCCCTGCTGCCGACGACGTTCGCGCGGCACTGCCCGATCTGCGCCGCCGAACTGGTGGTGCATCACGGGACGCGACCCGACGCCGTCCTGCGGTGCGGCGTCTGCAACACCGACCTGGTGGTCCGCTGGGACGGCGAGCGCGGCTGGCTCGAGATCCGACGGCCGTGAGGCCGGCGCCACCCCACGCGCCGGGCAAGCCCGGCGGCTAAATATCACGATGGCAAGCGAGCAGCCCAATCTCGTGCTGGCGTCGAATTCGCCGCGGCGGCGGGACCTCCTGCGCCGGGCCGGGTACCGGTTTGACGTCAGGCCGCCTCCCGTCGGCGAGCGAGGCGTGAAGGCGGACCGGCCGCCGGGGCCGTACGTCGAGAGCCTCGCGTACCTGAAGGCGACGGCTGCCATCGAGGCGCACGGTCTCGCAGACGGCCTGGTCCTCGGCGCCGACACGGCCGTGGAACTGGGCGGGCACCTGCTCGGCAAGCCGGCCGATGAAGCCGACGCCCGCAGGATCCTCTCCGAACTCAGCGGCAGCCGGCACCGTGTCGTGACGGGCCTGGCGCTGGTCGACCTCGCGGCCGGGCGGAGATTGTTGGCCCACGACATCACGCGCATCCGCATGGCCGTGATGACGCCGGAGGAGATCGAGGCGTACGTCGCCGGCGGCGAGGCGCTCGGCAAGGCCGGCGCCTACGCCATCCAGGAAACCGGCGACCGGTACGTCGAAGAGGTGGACGGCAGTTTCACGAACGTCGTGGGCCTGCCGATGGAACTGCTGGAGCGGATGCTGAAGGCGGCCGGCTATGACCCGAAGGTCTTTCGCGCAGGATAGGGCGCGGTGGGTCTCCGTACCCACCGCGCCTCACGCGATCTCAGCGCGGCGGGTGCGGAGACCCGCCGCGCTCGCCGCGGCGCTGGCGATATCGGTCTTGCTCGGCTGCGACGGCGAGGCGCCCACTCCGCCGCCAAGCCCCGACCGGCCCCAACGTCTGCCGACGGCGACGATCCGCGTCGGACGCGCCTCGCTGGTCGTCGAGATCGCCGATGCCGATGCCGAGCGGCGCAAAGGGATGATGTTTCGCGAGCGCCTTGCCGACGACGAGGCCATGCTCTTCGTGTTCGGGCGGGAGGCGAACCTGCAGTTCTGGATGAAGAACACGCCGGTGGACCTCGACCTGGCGTACATCGCCGCCGACGGCACGATCACGCAGGTCGAACGCATGAAGGCCCACGTTCTCGACCCCGTCTACAGCCGCGAGCCGGTCCGCTTCGCCCTGGAAGTGCCGGCCGGGTGGTTCGATCGCCACGGCATGGGTGTCGGGACAAACGTCGCCATCCCTGCCAACGTTGGCCTCGCGTCGCCGCCGTGAACGCAAAAAAGGTACCAGGTACCTTTTTTCTGTCGGCCGCGGCTTACCGCGCCGCTGGTGAACAGGCGCTTGCAGCCGAGACCCAACGCCCTACAATAGCCATAAACACGTGGACCGCACTCACGGAGGAACCGTCATGGCAGAAGGCGAAACGAACACGGGCGGGCAGGGCCGGCCACCAAAGCAGCCCTACGGTCCCGGTCTGCTGATGGTCTTCGGCCTGGCCCTGCTAGGCATGGCCTTATGGTGCACCTACGACTTGTTCATCGCGCAGAAAGGGGAGGGGGACGCCACGTTTCAGGCTTTCAACTATGGCGGCATGATTGCCGGTGGGGTGGCGGGCGCCTACTGCCTCATCCTTGCCGCCATCCGGTCGAAGAAGGGCATGCCCGATGCGGCCGCTCCTGCCGAGCCGCCGTCCGACTCGGGCGCCGCTGAAGCCAGGCCCCCGGCCGCCGCCGACGCAGCGCCCGGGCCGGGGGAATCGGACGAATAGGCCCGCCGCAGCATCCCGACGCCGCAGGTGTTGAGCGCCGCCGGAGGCTCTCTCGCCGCAAAGAAGCGCTCGCTCGTATAATGCATTAGTCGGCGCGTGAGGCGTCGAACCTGTTGGAGACCGGCCGATGAGCAGCGGTGCGAAAATCGCCATCATCATCGCCATCGTCGTGGCCGCCGGGATGCTGATCGTCGGCGGCCTGGTGGCGGCAGGCCTGGGCCTCGTCTGGTTCCGCGCCGGGGTGCGCGACGAGACCGCGCGGCAGGACGTCGTCATGGCCCGCGAGAAGGCGCTCCTCGAAGAGGTCCAGTCCCAGGCGGCACGCGCTGCTTTGGAGAGGCCCGACGAGGGCGCCGCTGCCGCGAAGGCCGACGCCAGGCCCCTGGCCGCGCGCCGCCAGCAAGCCATCGCGCGCGGCGTGGCGTATCTGGTGAAGGAGCAGGCGCAGGACGGCTCCTGGGGAGAGGGAAACGTCGGCATCACCGCCCTGTGCGCCGACGCGCTGCTGTGGTGCGGGAAGACGGCCAAGGATGAGCCCGTCCGCCGGGCGATCCGGCACCTCTTGAAGTACCAGCAGCAAGACGGCGGCATCTACGACGTGGGCCTGAGGACCTACACCACCAGCATCGCCTTGATGGTGCTGGTGAAGGCCGACGCCAACGCCTACGCCGACGCCATCGAGAAGGCCAAGGCCTACCTCATCAAGCACCAGTGGGACGAGGCCGAAAGCATCGACAAGGGCAACCCCTGGTACGGCGGGCACGGGTACGGCAAGCACGAGCGGCCGGACCTGTCGAACACGCAGTATTTCGTGGATGCGATGCACGAGGCGGGCGTGCCGAAAGACCATCCGCTGTGGAAGAAGGTCGTGGTCTTCGTCAGCCGCTCGCAGGACCGCACCGAGTCGAACGACCAGGTGTTCGTCGGGACCGAGAGCGGCGGCATGATCTACTCGCCGAACGCCGGCGGGGAATCCAAGGCCGGCACGGTCGATCTGCCCAACGGCAAGAAAGGCCTCAAGGCCTACGGCTCGATGACCTACGCGGGCTTTAAGAGTTTCATGTACGCGAACCTGGCGCGCGACGACCCGCGCGTTCAGGCCGCCATCGATTGGATCCGCCGGCACTGGACGTTCGAGGAGAACCCGGACCTCGGCCAGCAGGGCCTGTTCTACTACTACGAGACCGCCGCCAAGGCCCTGAAGGCCTGGGGCGAGGACACCATCGTCGATGCCCGACGCCGCAACCACGACTGGCGGGCGGAACTCTCGGAGGCCCTCCTTCGCCGCCAACAGCGCGAAGGCTTCTGGACCAATGAGGCCGACCGTTGGTTCGAAGGGTTCCCGCCCGTGCCGACCAGTTACGCCCTGATCGCCCTGGCCCACTGCCGGACGTGAACCAGCCCGGCGCGCTGGCGCCGGGCGCGTTCGA
>CAZIJC010000006.1:4618-68567 GCA_964539385.1 uncultured Anaerolineales bacterium
GCCGGGAGCGTTCGAGCCGGGAGCGTTCGAGCCGGGAGCGTTCGAGCCGGGAGCGTTCGAGCCGGGAGCGGGAGCTCCCGGTGGCGTTCATTCGCGGCGGCACGTGCCGTCGCGGATGCGAATGCCCGGCCGCTCCCGCGGCCGGCTCGGGCGCCGCGAGACACGCGCAACACGTACGGAGAGCACCATGCATCGACTCATCTGTAAGGCCATTGCCCTCGCGCTGCTCGTGGTTCCCGCGGCGGCCGCGAGGCCCGGCGCCAAGGACGTGATCATCAAGACGCTGCCGGGCATCGTGGTCGACACGAAGGCGCGCGAGGTCCGCCTCCAGGGGACGGTGTGCCTTCAGGAGGGCGCCCTGGAACTGTTCGTGTGCAGCGAGGGCACCCGCGAACACGAGAGCGTCATCGTGGTCAAGGCGAAGCCGTCGCACGTGACGTTCGCGCTGGCGCTGCTGGGGCTTCGTCCCGGCAAGCCGGGGTTCGTGACCGAGGGCGGGGCGTTCAGCCCGCCCGCGGGCGAGGTTGTCACGATCACCGCCCGCTTCACGCCCGAGGGAGGCAAGCAGAAAGAGGTCCCCGCGTGGAAACTGCTTCGCCTCGCGGGAATGGAAGAAGGGCTCGACCGGTCGTTCGACTGGGTCGCCATCGGCCGCCCCGAAGCCGACGCCATGAAGGCCGCCGACCGCGAGGGCACGGTCGTGTGCATCGCCAACTTCCTGGAGGCCGTCATCGACGTGCCGTTCGAGTCCACCAGCGTCAACAGCAACCTCGCCTACGAGGCGAATCCCCGCGTGGTTCCGAAGGTCGGCACGCCCGTCGAACTCATCATCCGCCCCACCGGCAGCCGCATCGAACCCAGGAAGGTCCAGGCGGAGGTCGTCCTGAAGAAGGGGGCGCCGCCGCTGCTCGACGGCCGGTCGGTGACCCTCGAGGAACTCAAGAACGCCGTCAACGCCATGCCGGCCGTCATCCGCACGACCGTCCTGCGTGCCGACCCCGACGAGCGGTTCGGCCGCGTCATGCAGGTCAACGACATCCTTCGCGACGCCCTGATGCAGGTGCGCCTGGTGGTCTTGAAGCCAGAGGCGCCCCCGCCCGGCCAGACGGGGCCGCCGCTGGAGATCGTCGTCACGGCCGACGAGAAGGTCCGCCTGGGCGAGACGTCGCTCGCGCCCAAGGCGTTCTGCGCCAAAGTCAAGGACCTGCTGAAGGGGGCCGAGCGAGTCCGCCTGAAGGCCGACGCGAAGGCGTCGATGAAAACCATCGCCGAGGTCATGGCCGCCGTCCGCGACTCCGGCGCCGCCGTCTCGCTGACCACGAACGCGCCGGGCAAGCCCGGCGGCTAACACGGCCTCACGCACGTTCAGGGCACACCAAGAACGCGCCGCGCAAGCCCGGCGGCTAACACGGCCTCACGCACGTTGTTCGCCGAGGTTACTCGGCGCTGCGTGCAATCCACGTCCGGAAGTCCTCGCCGATGTCGCCACGATCCGTGTATCGCTGCATCGCGGTGCGACAATGGCAGGAGCGGTCGGGGCTGATGCGCGCGAGCGCCGCCGCGATGATCTCGGGCAGCCGTTCGGCGGCCCGGTCGCCCTCGGCCAACTCTTCCTCGGTGGCCAGTCCCTCGAACAGCACGGCCGGCCGATACGGGCGCGGCTTGACACCCTCGGCCGCATTGACGACCCAGGCGAGCGGCGCGTAACACATCGCCAGTTCGCGCGCCAGGGCAAACTCCGGCGCGACCGTCATCCCGACCACCGTGCCGCCCTGGGAGGCAAAGAGGCGAATCTCGGCGGGCGTCTCGAGCCGCGGGCCGTCGGTGCAGACGTAGACGCCTCTTGCGACGTGCGGCGCGCCGGCCGCCTCGAGCGCCCCTGCCAAGGCCTGCCGAAGCGCCGGGCAAAACGGCTCGCTGTGCCGCAGGATGCCCAGGCCGGTTCCTTCGAAGAACGTTTTCGCGCGGCCGGTGGTCTTGTCGAGAATGTCGTGGGGCACGACGAACGTCCCGACCGCCAGGTCCGGATCCATGCCGCCGCAGGCGCAGGTCGCGAGGACCAGGTCGGCGCCCAAGTCCTTGAGCGCCCAGAGGTTGGCCCGGTAGTTGACGCTCCAGGCCCCGGTCTGGTAGCCCTTCTCGCCGTGGCGGGTCAGCAAGAGGACCTCCCGCCCGCCGGGAAGGACCGCCCGAAACACCGGGCGCGACGGGCCGAAGGGGGTGTCGCGCTGCTGGCCGCCGGAGAGCCGCAACGCCGCC
This sequence comes from uncultured Anaerolineales bacterium, assembly GCA_964539385.1. Lineage (GTDB taxonomy): Bacteria > Planctomycetota > Phycisphaerae > FEN-1346 > FEN-1346 > JAUVZF01. The sequence goes on from CAZIJC010000006.1 coordinate 6,878, forward strand.
TCGTCTCGCAGAACGTGCCAGAGGCCGCTGCCGAGAATGACGGCCGCCGGCGCCGGGGCCGGGGCCGTCACGAGTCTTCCTCCGCGCCGGCAAAGTCGGAGGCGTCGAACTCGGCCTCCAGTTGCTGCATGAAGGCACGTGCGACACCCAGGCGGCTCTCGGCGAGGCGTCGGGCCGTCTCCAGGTTGAAGGCGTCGCGGACGCGTGCCTCCCAGTAGCCGTACTGCTCGCGCCGCCGCCAGGCCCGGACGGTGTCTTCGACGGCGCGGCCTTCAAGGATGTACCGTCTGAGGTCGCGCCAGACGCCCAGTGTGCCGATGTCGTCGAGGCTGTCGGCGTCCGAGAGTATCTTCGCCTCAGCCAGGTCGCTGCCGGCGTCGTGGGCGCGGCGGATGATCTCCTGGATCAGGTCCAACTGGCGAGGCGACACCTTGCCGCCGAGCCGGTCGCCGGCCAGTTCGGCGCTATACTCCTTAACGTCCTCGGCACTCATGGTGGCGGCGGCATAGACGGTGGACGTCCGCCGCTCCTCGTCCAGCCGCACGGTGGCCGCCTGGTGGAACAGCGCCGCCACCTGAAGCGCAAAACGGTCGATCCGCCACGAGCGGACCTCCGCGCAGGTCGAAAGGCGGTCGGCTACGCGCATGACCCGCAGGGCGTGGTCGAACAGGAAGGCGTCCTCCCGCCCCAGTGGCGACCGGCCGATGAGCACCACGCGGGCCGTCTCGACGATGGGTTCGATCTCGGGCACCGCTCGCCCTCGTTTTCCCTCACCCTCTTATCGGTCACGGCCCCGAGGTCTGATAACGAGAATTGCGCTGCCTGGCCTCGAAACCGGCCCCTTCGATCAGCCAGCGAAGCATCCCGGGCGAGGCACGATGCACGCACCCGGTGGCCGCCACCACGTTCTCCTCGATCATCGTCGAACCCAGATCGTTCGCTCCGAAAGCGAGTGCCACCTGCCCGATCTTCGGCCCCATCGTCACCCACGAGGCCTGGACGTTGGGGATGTTGTCCAGAAAGATGCGGGCCACCGCCACCAGCCGCAGGTACTCGGCCCCGCCAACCGGCCTCCAGCCGGGGCCGAGGTCGCCGCTCACCGCCAGAGCCGTCCTCGGGGCCTGGAACGGCCAGGCGATGAACGACAGGAACCCGCCGCCCGAGTCCTGAAGGTCACGCAGGCGGGCAAGGTGCTCGACCCGCTCGGCCGCCGTCTCGACGTGGCCGAAGACCATGGTGGCGCTGGTCGGCATACCGAGCGAGTGGGCGGCGCGCATCACGTCGAGCCACTCGCCGGTCGTGCACTTGTTGGGGCTGATGCCGCGGCGGACGCGATCGACGAGGATCTCCGCCCCGCCGCCCGGCAGGCTGTCGAGCCCGGCTGCGCGCAGCCGCTCCAGCACCGTCCGGACGGTCAGGCCCGCGCGGCCGGCCATGTAATGAATCTCCGGCGGGCTGAAGCAGTGGAGCAGGATGTTGAACCTGGCCTTGATCTTCCGCAGCAGGCCCTCGTAATAGGCCAGGTCCAGCCGCGGCGAGAGGCCGCCCTGCCCGAGGATATGCGTCGCCCCGAGGCGGACCGCCTCGTCGATCTTCGCAAAGAGCGTCTCGGTGTCCAGGACGTACGCCTCCGGATCGCCCGGCGACCGCCAGAAGGCGCAGAACCGGCACCGGCACTCGCACAGGTTCGAGAAGTTGATGTTCCGGTCGACGGCGTAGGTGCGGTACGGCTCGGGATGCAGCCGCCGCGCAACGGCGTCGGCCCGCCGGCCCAGGTCCGGCAGGTCGCCCTGCTCGAGAAGCCGCAACGCCTCCTCGGGCGACACGCGCTCCGCTCGGCCTCTCATGGCCGCTCACCCCCGCCCGCGCGGGCCAGCCGCAGGCGCACGCCTTCGGGCGCCAACCCTTCCTCCACGGCCATCCGGTAGAAGGCCCGCAGGCCGTTCTGCTCCCTGGCGGCGAACTCGTACCGCACCTGCTCCATCAGGTACGGCCCGGCCACCTCGGCCGGGATGCCGAGTTCCCGGACGGCGCGAGCGGCGAGTTGCTCGCGTGCAGCCAGGCCGGAGTCGCGAGCCTGCGACAACAACTCGACAAGCAACTCGACCGGTCCGTCGGCACGGGCGACCCAGAAGGCGTAGACAAACGGCAGATGAACGAACCGCTCCCACTCCTCGCCGAGGTCCAGGGCCCACTTGGCTCCCGGCCGCTCCATCACGAGGGCCCGGTCGCCGATGACGACCTGTGCATCGGGCGGGCGTGCAGCGGCGGCGGCCACGTCGTCGGGCATGACGAAATGCGGCCACACGCCGAAACGCCGCGCGAGAATGATCCGCGCCAGGACGTTGGACGTGCGGCTGGCCGAATCGAGCGCCACCCGCCGCAGGTCCTCCGGCTCGGCCCAAGCGAACAGCCGGACCGACCCGACGGGCCCCCGGGACCCGATCGCCGCCACCGGCAGCGCCACAAAGCCGGTGGCCCCGCCCGTCCGGGCGCGTTCCCCGCGCTCCACCGCCAGACGGAAATAGTCGATCGACGGCGCCAGCGCCACGTCCACCTCGCCGCCCTTCAGCATCGCCGCCAGCGCGCTCGGCACCCCGACGCGCAGCGCCACGTCATCGCGCCCCGCCAGGCCGTGCGTGAGCGGCCAGGCGTTCAGAAACTTCACCGTGCCGATCCTGATTGGTCCGGACATTACGCCTCCTCGCGGCCGAAGCGGCCATTATAGGCGCGGCCGCGCGCAGCCACAAGGAGCGCCCGTGCCGGTTGACAGCCGGCCGGCGGCGCCCTAAAGTGGCGCTCGGCCGAGACACGGACGCAGCCAAGCGGGGAGGCGCCGGCGCCATGAAGCGACGAAACCTGCCAACTCTTCTCGCCTGCGTGGCGGTTATCACGCTGGGGACCGGCTGCGAGAACGGACCGCACCTGTCGCGCGAGGACCAGATCCGCCTGCTCATGACGCGAAACCGCGACCTGGCGGAGACACTGCTCGCTGCCGAGAAACGCGTGGCCGACCTCGAGCGCAGCGGCGCCACGCCCGCCCCGGCCAGGCCGACCACCGACGACCCCTTCCGCCCCATCGCCGTCCGGTTCGGCAAGCACACCGGCGGCCTCGACACCGACGGCGCGGCGGGCGACGAACGCATCAAGATCGTCGTCCAGCCCCTCGACGCCGAGGGCGCCGTCGTCAAACGCGCCGGACGCCTCGTGCTCGAAGCCCTCGAACCGCAGGGCGACGGCAAGCCGCACAAACCGTACCACCGGTGGGAACTCGGGCCCGAGCAGCTTGCCGAGACGTGGATCGGCAGCCTCGGCATCCGCGGTTATATTCTGAAATGGCCGTGGCCCGGCGGCCGCATGCCCGCGAGCGGCACGCTGGTGCTGCGGGCCACGTTCACGACGCTCTCGGGCGAGGCGCTCGTTGCCGAGGCCGAGATCGCCGTCGTCAAGCCCCCGGTCCCGGACGCCGAGACGCCATAAGAAACCACGGCCCGCCGAGGCGAGCCGTGGAACAGGGCAAAAAGGTACCAGGCACCTTTTCCCCGAAGGGCCCGGAGGGTGCTACGCAGAAAAGGTACCTGGTACCTTTTTGCCTGACGCCCAGGGTGCCGGGCGCGGCGGGGCTATTTGATTCTTTCGGGCATCCCCGGTATGGTCTCGAAGCGCTTGAGCGCCCCGCCGGGGTAGCGGCGTCCGGGCTCTTGCTCGCCCGGCATCCGCTCGACGGGCGGCACCTGGCCCTTCGTCTCTTCGGCCCGCTTCGCCAGTTCCTTCTTCGTTTCGTAGTACTTCTCGATGACGACGCCTTTGTCGTTGAGGACGAAGCGGAAACGGACCGGCTCGAGCGGGTCGTCGTAGAGGTAAAACATCTCGTTGGCGTCCTCGGGTGCGACCGCACCCGGCGCGTCGCCGGCGCCGGTGTCACCGAGCACGGCCGTAGGCTGGCCGAGGGCTTCGATGATCTCGTCCTTGCTCATGCCGATCTCGATGTCGGCAAACATATCGTCGAGTTCCGGGCGTTGGTACCAACAGCCCGTCGCCGCGAGGCTCGCGGCGGCCAGGACGGCCAGAACGTACCGATTTACGTGCATGCATCCATCCTTTCGCGTCACGCTCCGCCTCCAAGGGCGTCCGCCGGCGGCTGCCGGGTGGGGACTTGCCCTTCGCGGTGGTTCTCCCAGGGTCTCTCCGGGTTCTGCCAGGACTTCCCGACCACCTTCTTGTCGGCGTCGAAGTAGATCTCCACCTTCGTCAGATCGCGGGGATCGTCGCGGGTATAGACCCACTGTCCCTCATCTGGATATCGGGCTTGACCGAGCACTTTCTTCACTTCATCTGCCGAATGGCCGAGCGAGACGGCCTGGTAGTTCTTGCGCGTCAACCCGCATCCGGCCGCAGACGCGGCCACCCCGGCCGCCAGAAGCACCCATACCATCCGCCGCATCATAACCTCGCCTCGCTGCTGTTACTCGGACGGCTCGCCGATCTTGATCACGCGCTGGGCGAACAGTTTTTCCGTGAACCCGCCCGGCGGGTAGTACGTGGCCTGAACGATCACGGCCGAGCCGGGCTCCATCTCGTGGTCCCACAGCAGGGGGAACACGTACGAGCGGTCCACCGGGTCGTAGTACTTGCGGTTGGCCGCCTCGTCCAGGACGGCCACGAACCAGTGCCCCATCCGGCGGCCAAGTTTCTCGCCCGTGCGGAGCCGGTACTCGAAGACCTCGATCCGGTAGGAACCCACGGCCTTCGTGGGGTCGCCGAACGCATCGAGCGGCTGGAGCCGGACCTCCAGGCCGTCGTCGCCGGGCGCCTCGTCGAAGTTCCTGCTCCGCGTGAAGAAGCCCACCACGAGGCTCCGCGGGGCGAACATCGTGGCCCACGGAGGGGCGGGCTTGTCTCCGCCCACAGGCTCAGGCAGCGTCGGCGCGCCCGGCGCCTCGTCGACGGGCTTCAGCGTCGACTCGGTCAACATCAATTCCCGCAGGCGGATCAGGCCCGACACGAGCCGCTCGCGCTGACCGTCCTGCGGCACCTTCAGCGCTTCGGCGCGCAAGGCATCGGCCAGGTCCAGGACCATCTTGTCACGCTGGAAGCGCTGCGACGGGCGGCGCGAACCGCACCCCGCTGCAACCAGCGCCAGAGCCCCCGCAAGGCCCACGACCCATGCCGCCCGGACCGGCCACTCGAACGGTCGCCTCACACACCACCTCCCAGGTGCGCCCCACGTATCCAGGGCGGATTATAGGTCCGCCGCACACGAGGTGTCAACCATTATGGGCAAATCGGGCGCGCCGGGTGGCACGGCAGCGGCGAAGACGCGGCCGTGGGTCACGTCGCGCCGAGCAGCACACGGTCACGCTGCGCGTGGCCGTGCCACCCGGCGCGCCCGAGTGAGGCTGCACGGCCCAAGGGCCGTGCCACCCTGCCTGCCGTTTTGCCTTGACCGCGCGTGGGCGGGGCCTAGACTCGGCCACAGGAGCCACCTCATGTGCGGCATCGCCGGCATCATCCGGACAGACAGCGCCCCGGTCGATACCGCCGTCCTCGGCCGCATGGTCTCGGCGCTCGCGCATCGCGGCCCGGACGAGGAGGGCGTCTGGGTCGACGAGAGCGGCCGCGCCGGCCTCGGCGTCCGGCGCCTGGCCGTCGTCGACCCGTCCGGCAGCCGCCAGCCCGCGACCAACGAAGACGGCTCGGTGCACCTGGCGCAGGACGGCGCGGTGTACAACTACGGCGACCTGCGCGAGCGTCTCGCGGCGTGCGGCCACGAGTTCGCCTCGGCGGGCGATACGGAGGTGCTCGTCCACCTGTACGAGGATGACGGGCCGGACATGGTGGGGCGGCTGGTCGGCATGTTCGCCTTCGCCGTTTGGGACGCGCCCCGGCAGCGGCTGCTGCTCGCCCGCGACCGCCTCGGCCAGAAGCCGCTTTACTGGCACCACGGGCCGATGGGGCTGGTCTTTGCGAGCGAACCGGCCGCACTGCTGGAATCCCCCGACGTGCCCCGCGAGATGCACCCGCAGGCCATCGGCACGTTTCTCCGCTTCGGATACGTCCCGGCCCCCGCCACGGGATTTGCGGAAATCCGCAAACTGGAGCCCGCCCACTACCTCGAGTTCGATGCGGCCGCCAACCAGGTCGCCGGGCCGACGCGGTACTGGGACGCCCCGCGCGGCCCGCCCGACACGGACACGAGCCCGGCCGCGTGGCGCGAACGGCTCCTCGCAACGCTCTCGGAGGCCGTGCGGTCGCGTCTTGCGGCCGACGTCCCGCTCGGGGTGCTGCTCTCGGGCGGGCTGGATTCCTCCGTCGTGGCAGCGCTGGCGGCCGAGCACGTGAGCGGCCAACTGCGGACGTTCACCGTCCGCTTTGCCGAGAGCGGCTGGGACGAGTCGGCCCGCGCCCGCGACGTGGCCGAACGGCTCGGCGCCCGGCACACCGAGGTGAACGTCGAGCCGAAGTGCCTGGAGGCGCTCGAAACACTGGTCCGGCATCACGGCGAACCGTTCGCCGACTCGTCCGGCATCGCCGTCTACTACCTGGCCCGCGAGGCGCGGCGCGACGTAACGGTGGCACTGTCGGGCGACGGCGGCGACGAATCGTTCGGCGGCTACCCGCGACATGCGGCCATGGCGGTAAGCGAGGGGATGGCGGCCGGCACACGGCGCCTGCTCGCGCAGTTGGGTCGGCGGATGCCGCCGCGTCCCGGCCGCAAGGGACGCTGGAACGCCGCGCGGCGGTTTCTCTCGGCCCTCGACCTCGACCCGCTGCCGCGATACCTCCGCTGGCGGTCGCTGTTCTCAAGCGCCGATCTGGCCTGGCTGCTCACGCCCGATTTCGCCGCAGAGGCACTCGCCGCCGACCCCCTGGAGCGGTGGCGCGCCTGCATCCGCGACCTTGACACGCGGCCGTGGGTGGACCGGGCGATGGCCATCGACCTTGCGGATTATTTGCCGAACGATTGCCTGGCGAAGGTCGACGTCGCCTCGATGGCCCACAGCCTGGAGGTCCGCTCTCCGCTGCTCGACCACCGGGTGGTGGAACTCGCGCGGCAGATGCCGGTGGCTTTGAAGTGGCGTCGGCGGCTGGGGCGGCTGCCGCAGGGCAAAGCGATCCTCCGCGAGGCGTTCTCCCAAAAAGGGTCCAGGACCCTTCTGCTGCCGCAGAGCATCCTCGCGCGCGGGAAGATGGGGTTCGGCGTGCCGGTCGGCCGCTGGCTGGCGTCCGAGTACGCCGGCTGGATGCGCGGGATTCTGCTCGATAAACGGACGCTCGGGCGCGGCCTGTTTCAGCGCGAGGCCGTCGAAGCGCTCATCGCCGCCCACACGTCGCTCCGTGCCGATCACGGCGACCGGCTCTGGGCGCTTCTGTGCCTGGAGTTGTGGCTGCGCGAGTTCGGGCTGTAGGGCGCCCGGAAGCGACCTGCCAGGGAACGTGACCGGCTGCTCCCGCAGCCGGCTCGAAGGGCGCGCGAAGGACGGGTGCTCGCCCTACACGTTAACCTCATCCTCGACGCCGGCGGCGCCGGTGTGGGCGTCGAGAATGGGCCGGACGTGGGCCGCGAGGAACTCATCGGCCTGCTGGGGCGGTGGACTTACGGATAGCCCGCTGCCGCTTCTTAAGTGCAGCGGAGCGCTCCCTCCAGAAAGCCACCTGCTCCCGGAATGTCATGTCTTTCGTTTGCTCGTGGATCCGCATCGCGGCCTGGCGTTTCATGGCGACGCAGTCAAATGCCTTCGTCTTCATAGGCTATCACCTCCCGCGGAGAGTAAATCGCAACGGCCCTGTACCCCGCCGCGGCGTTCACGCCATTATACAGGGGAATCTTATCAAAGTGGACGATGTGCGCGAAGTTCCAACTCACCACAACCGTTGCGCCGCTTACCGTCGCCAAGGCTACGTGCAAGGCGTCCGCCGCCCATCTGTGTGCAACGATGCCGGCTTCCAGGTAAGCGGTCTGCAATTGCACAGCCTCTTCATCGACGGCGGTCACTTCGGCGAACCCAAGCATCTGGTCGAAGAGCCTGCGTATCTTCGGCGGCGCCGAAGCGACTTCCTCTTGCACCAGGGCGGAGGTCACCAGTCCGAACCGGCCCGCCCGCACCTGAGCGAAGAAGGCCCGACTCGCCTCGCGGAACTCCTCGTCAAACACGCCGCCGAAAACAGATGTGTCCGCGTATGCGCGGATCGCCGTTACAGGCATGGCTCGTCTCCGCTCTCTGTTCAGGCGCCGCCGCACCCGGCCTCAGCCATCACAGGTTAATCTCGTCCTCGACGCCGGCGGCGCCGGTGTTGGCATCGAGAATGGGCGCCACGTGCTCCCGCAGGAACTCATCGACCTGCTGGGGTGCGCGGCCGATGAAGCGTGCGGGCTCCAGTTCGGCGTCGATGTCGACTTTGGCGAAGGCGGGGTCGCTTTTCAGGCGCTCGAGCAGGTCGTTCTCGCCGCCTTCAACCTTGACGTTGCGCGCAGCGTCGTGGCTGTGTCGGCGGATGGCCTCGTGGAGGGTCTGGCGGTCGCCGCCCGCCTTGACGGCGGCCATCAGGACGTTCTCGGTGGCCATGAACGGCAGTTCCGCCGCAATGTGCCGCGCGATCATCTTCGGATACACCACCAGCCCTTCGACGATGTTCTGGTACAGCCTCAGGATGCCGTCGGCCGCCAGGAACCCTTCCCCCAGGACGATGCGGCGTGCGGCCGAGTCATCGAGGGTGCGTTCGAGCCACTGCTCGGCGGCCGTCGCGGCGGCGGCGGGGGCCAGGTGGATGAGTACGCGCGCCAGGCCCGTCATCCGCTCGGACCGCATCGGGTTCCGCTTGTAGGCCATGGCCGAGGAGCCGACCTGGGAGGTCTCGAACGGCTCCTCCATCTCCTTCTGGTTCGCCAGCAGCCGCAGGTCGTTGGCGAACTTGTGGGCGCTCTGGGCGATGCCCGAAAGCACCGCCAGGATCTGCGAATCGACCTTCCGCGTGTAGGTCTGGCCGGTGACCGGCTGGACCTCGGCAAAGCCCATCTTCCCGGCCACCATCTGTTCGAGGCGTTTGACCTTCTCGTGGTCGCCCTCGAACAGACGCAGGAACGAGGCTTGCGTGCCGGTGGTGCCCTTGATGCCGCGGAACTTCAGGCCCGTGCGCGCGGCCTCGACGGCCTCGTAATCCATCACGAGGTCCCACAGCCACAGGCACGCCCGCTTGCCGACGGTCGTGAGTTGCGCCGGCTGATAGTGCGTGAACCCGAGCGTGGCAAGAGCCTTGTGCTCGTCGGCAAAGCGGGCCAGGCGCTCGATGGCCGCAACGAGCCGCTGGGCCAGGACGCCAAGGCCGCCCCGGATGGCCACCAAGTCGGCGTTGTCTCCGACGTCGCACGAGGTGGCGCCCAGGTGGATAATGGGCCGGGCCGCCGGGCATTGCTCGCCGAAAGCGTGGACGTGGGCCATGACATCGTGCCGCAACTCGTGCTCCAACTCCATCGCCCGCTCGAAGTTGACGCCGTCGGCGTGGGCGCGCATTTGGCTGAGTTGCTCGTCGGTAATAGAGAGGCCGAGTTCCTTCTGGGCCTCGGCCAAGGCGATCCAGAGCCGCCGCCACGTTCGCACCTTGGCGGCCGGACTGAAAAAGCGCGCCATCCGCTCGCCGGCGTAGCGCGAGACCAGGGGCGAAGAGAACCGCTCGTAGGACCCGGCGTCAGCGCTCATGGTTGGCTCCCATCGGTTCCGCTTTCACGGCCCCAGTATAGCACCGGTCCACCCCGTCCGCCACCGTTACCGCCGGGCCGGCTCCGTCCGACTGCCGCCAGAGGCATCGTTCGCGCAAAAAAAGGGGCCGCAACATGCGGCCTCGGAAAACGCTCACACCCGCGCGACTCAAGCGACGATGTTCGTGGCCTCCTCAATCACACGGACCACGCTGGCCAGATGGTACGGCTTGGCGAGGCACGAATCGAAGCCTTCGCTCCTGCGCTGCTTCACCAGGTCCTCGTTGAGTTCCTCTTCGACGGCCACGACCTGCGTCGCAACGAGTTCCGGATCCGACCGCAGGGCCAGCCGCATCTGGCGGGCCTTGACACCCGGCACCGAGGTATCGAGCAGCAAGACGTGCGGCCGCGTCTGGCGTGCCAGCAGCCCCGCCTCGAACACGCCTGTGGCCACCCGGACCTCGTAATCGAAGCCGCTCTCCAGCGCCACGCGCAGGGCGTCGGCAGCCTCGTAGTCGCGATTGACCAGCAGAACACGCGTGACGGCGCCGTCGAGGCCGCGAAGGGGGATACCGTGGGCCCTCATAAAACGCACGAGGGACTCACGGGGAATCCGACGATCCCGCGAGCCCGGTATCTTGAATCCGCGTAACTGGCCTGCATCAAACCACTTGGAAACGGTCCGCGGCGCGACGCCACAGATACGCGCCACCTCCCCCGTCGTAAGAACTTCCTTCATCGCACTACCCCCAGTGCGAAGAAACCCCTCGCACTACTCCTTGCGAATACTTCAACAACCCCCGGTCACAAAACAGGCAACGCAACTATACCACAAAAACCGCCCGCCGTCAAATCGGTGAGCGAAAAGGCGTGAATTTTGCCCCCGTTTCGCCCCTACACACCGCACATCTTGCCTATCTTAACACCCTCCGGGGCAAAAAGTGCGCGCCGCCGCTGCCGCCGAACGCGCCGCCTGGGATAACCAGGTCACAGGGAATGCGGCAATCTCAGGTCAGACCGAGGCGTTGGCGGACTTCGCCGGCGCCCAGGCCGCGGACCAGCAACACCTTCCGGGGACGCGCGCCGCCACGGAGGATCTCGACGTCGGAGGTTCTCACGGCCAGCGCCTTGGCCAGCAGCGCGACCACCGCCTGGTTGGCGACGCCCTTCTCGGGAGGTTGGCGGACCGCCACTTTCAGCCGCTCGCCCAGCGGACCGACGATGCGCTGGCGCGACGCACCGGGCACGACCTTGACGGCCACCACGGCGCCGTCGGCGTGAGGTCGAACGATAGGCATGAAGGGCTGACTCCCTAACGGCACGCGCCCGTACGGGCGGCTAACTCAACGCGACACGCGCAACCATCAACCATAATCGATGCGACGCAACTCGGCTTCGCTCAGGCCGAAATGGTGGCCGATCTCGTGCAGGACGGTCTTGCGAACCAGGGCCCGGACGGTAGCGTCGAGATCGCCGTCCGGACACTCGGCGCGGGCCTTCGCCAGAATCGGTTCCCGATAGATCACAATCTCGTCCGGCAGCACGTTGCCGTATCGCGTGGTCCGCCGCGTCTGAGGGATGCCTCGGTAGAGTCCCAGGAGCGTCCCGCGCCCGGCGAGGCCCATGTCCCGCAACGTCCGGGCCGACGGCGCGGCCGCCGCCACCACGTCCACGTTCTCGAGGCGCGTGGCGAACTCCGCCGGCAGGCCGTCCACGGCCTCGTTGACCAATTCGTCGAAACGGTCGTCGTCCATGCGTGCCCTCCGCCACGGCCGTTGGCTCACTCGCCCGATAGTATCGCCTGCAGCCCGCGCGTGCAACCCGCGCGCTGCGGCTGCCGCCCTGGACACGCCGCCGGCCGGGCCGTATGCTAAAGGCGAACGCACGGCAGGGGCGGCGTCATGCCATCCTGGTACGACCGGTTCTTCAGCGGCCTCTACTCGCGCGTCCTCGCCAACCAGTTCGACGAGGGGGAGAGCCTGCGGCAGGCGCGCCTGGTCAAGCGGCTGCTCAAGGTCCGCCAAGGAGTCCGCGTCCTGGACATCCCCTGCGGGCAGGGCCGGCTGACCGTTCCCCTTGCCCGGATGGGACTCGACATGACCGGCGTGGACCTGACGCCTGCCTACGTGCGGAAGGCCCGGCGACTGGCCCGGCACGAAGGGCTCGCCATCCGGTTCCTCTGCCGCGACATGCGCCGGATCACGTTTGACGGCGAGTTCGACGGCGCCTTCAACTGGTTCAGCAGTTTCGGCTACTTCTCCGACGCCGACGACCTCGCGTTTCTGGAGCGGGTCCTGGCGGCCCTGAGGCCCGGGGGCCGGTTCCTCCTCGACATGATCAACAAGTCCTTTGTCCTGGCCCACTTGCGCCCGGTGTTTCACCACACCTTCGGCGGCGTGGACGTCCGCATCCGCAACCGCTACGACGCCCAAACGAGCCGCGTGTACGGCACCTGGACCTTCCGCAAAGGCGAGGCCGTGGAACGCCATCGGACATGCAACCGGCTCTACAACGGGCGCGAGATGCGGCAGGTCCTTCGGCGGGCGGGGTTTCGCGACGTGACACTCTTCGGCTGGCCGCCCCTCGGCCGCCTGACGCGCCACTCCCGGCGCCTCATCGCCATCGCCCGGCGACCGCGCGATCAGACCACGTAACGCTTGAGCACGCCGGTTCCCGCGCGGTGGCTCTCCTGGGCCACCGCGCCCGAGAGCGGCCGAAACGCCGCGGCTCGGGGTCGCGGCGAGCGCACGCACCGAGACCGCCAACGCCGATTTTGCGCTTGCCAACCACCCCATGCGTGCCTACACTACGCCGCTTTCCAAGCAGCCGACTCCGGGGCCATGGCAATCGGACCCAACGGAAGGAGCCATCGAACGTGGCGGTACGCATTCGGTTGAAACGGCTGGGACGGGCTCACCGGGCCTTCTGGCGTATCTGCGCCACCGACAAGCGCGCGGCACGCGATGGGCGCGTCATCGAGGAACTCGGCCACTACGACCCGCTCCTCAGGGACGAGGACAAGGTCAAGATCCACCGCGAGCGCGTCGTCCACTGGCTCAAAGCCGGGGCCAGCCCGTCCAAGACGGTCACGGAACTGCTCGCCCACCTGGGCCTCGACGCCAAAGGCAATGAGGTTCCGCCCCGGCCCTGGAAGAAGAAAAAGAAGGGCCCGCCGCCCAAGGCCGCCGAACGCCTGGCGGCCGAGAAGGCCAAGCCCAAAGAGGAAGCCCCGCCCGAGGAAGAGAAACCCGAGGCCGCGCAAGAGGCGACCGCGGCCACGGAAGAGGTAGCCCCGCCCGCGGAAGAGGCGGCCCCGGTCCTCGACGAGACCCCGCCAGAGGCGGAAGCCGAAGCGCCCGAAACACCGCCCGACGAGCCCGCGGCCGAGGCCCAACCCGACGAGCAACAGCCGGCCGAGGCGGCCGAAGGCCGGTCCGACCAGGCCGAGTCCCCTGAACCAGACGCCGCATCCCAGGCCCAACAGAACGAACCGAGCGAGGAGGACGCGCCCGAATAGCCGCTCGCGAGGGCCCGACGCGAGGTGCAACATGGCGCTGCGGCTGGACGTCATCACGCTTTTCCCCGACGCCTTCAGCAGCATCCTCGCCTCAAGCATCGTCGGACGGGCACTGCGGGAAGGCCGCGTCGAGGTCATCCTGACGGACCTCCGGGATTTCGCAGCGGACGCGCGCGGCACGGTGGACGACAAGCCGTTCGGCGGCGGGCCCGGCATGGTGCTCCTGTGCGAGCCCCTCTTTCGGGCGGTCGAGCACGTGCAGCGGCTCGGCGAGACGCCGGGGCACGTGGTGCTGCTCACGCCGCAGGGCGAGCGCCTCGCGCAGGCTCGGGTCCGGGACCTGTCGGCCCGGGCGCGGTTGATTCTGGTTTGCGGGCACTACGAGGGGTTTGACGAACGAATCCGGACGCTGGCGGACGCCGAGATTTCCGTCGGCGACTACGTGCTGACGGGCGGCGAGCTGCCCGCGATGGTCGTTATCGACGCCGTGACGCGGTTGCTTCCCGGCGTCCTGGGTGCTGAGGACGGCACCCGCGAGGAGAGTTTCAGCGAGGCCGTCGCGGACGGCGGTTTGGAGTATCCGCAGTACACCCGTCCGCGGGAGTTTCGCGGCATGGCCGTCCCCGAGGTGCTGCTTTCGGGCAACCATGCCGACATCGCCCGGTGGCGAGAGGAGCAGGCCCTGGCTCGCACCCGGCAGCGCCGCAGCGACTTGCTGGAAGAGCCAGCGCCGGAGGAACCGTAAGCCGTGTTAGCCGCGGGACTTGTCCCGCGCGTGCCGTTCACGAAAGGCAGAACCATGAGGAAGGCAGCCATTGAGCGTGTTGAGGCCGAGTACCTGATCCAGGATCGGCCCGTCTTCTATATCGGCGACACGGTCGATATAGGGGTCCGCATCCGCGAAGGGGAGAAGGAGCGGACCCAGGTGTTCACGGGTGTGGTGATCGCGCGGCGGGGCGTCGGGAGCGCCGAGACGTTCACGATCCGCCGCATCGTCGCCGGCGAGGGCGTCGAACGGACCTTCCCGCTGCATTCGCCGTCGGTGGCGTTCATCCGTACCGTTCGCTCCGGCAAGGTCCGACGGGCGAAACTGCATTACCTCCGGGATCGGGTCGGCAAGGCCACTCGCCTCGCGGAGGTCCGCCGCGATGTCGGTGACGCACGCCGGGCCAAGGCTGCGGACACCGAGGCCGGGGCGGAGCCCGCCGACCAGGCTGCGGACGATGGCGCCCCTGCCGGCACAGCCGAGGGCGCCGATGAATCCGACAACGCCGCACAGAAAGACGAGTAACGCACCCCAGCGTTCTGGTTGCCGTTTCCGGTGCCCGCCGCTTGCGGCGGGCACCGCCGTATGGCAGGATCGGGGCACGGCATGAAGGCGCTTCTGAAAGCCCTGCGTTACTGCTGGCCGTACCGCGGCCGGATCGTCCTTGCGTGGGTGTGCGGCCTGGCGGCGTCGGTGATGTGGGCGGGCTCGATCTCCACCATTCTGCCGGCCTTCAACATCCTGTTTGCGCCCGAGCCGGAGGGGGTCCGCTTCTACACGCGCCCCGTCCGCGGCGATGCCCGGCAACGCGAACGCATCCTGGAAGCCGACGCCTCGTGGCAGGTCCACACGGATGCGTCTGTGGCGGAATTCGAGGTCCGGGACAAGACCGTCCGCGTTGCCCCGGACGTCAAAGTGATCCGCCCCCAGGGCGGGCTCGGGGCGCTTGCCCGGCAGGCCGAGCGCGACGGCGAGGTCTACGCGCCCGTGCTCTCGTGGCTCGCCGAGCACCTGCCGACCGACCGTTACGAGTGCCTCGTCTGGATCATGGTCGTCATCGTCGTGATGATGATCGCGCGCGGCGGGCTGGACTATGCGTACGAGTACCTGGTGGGGCACGCGACGGCGCGGGCGATCCTGGGGATTCGCCTCAAGGTGTACGACCACGTGCTGCGCTCGCGGCTGTCGCAGTTCGGGGCGGTGGGTCCGAGCGAGATCATGAGCCGCTTTCAGCAGGACTGCTTCTTTCTGGTTGAAGGGACGAAGACGCTCCTGGGAAAGACGGTGGTCATGCCGCCCCGGGCGGTCATCTGCCTGATCCCTGCCATCTACCTGGGTGCGGCCATCGACCCGTGGCTGCCTCTGACGATCCTGGTGGCGGTGCCGCTGGTGGTGGTTCTAGTGCGGCAATTCGCCCGCCTGATGCGGCGAGCCAGCCGAAAGGCCCTCGAAAGCCGCGCCGTGCTGATGGGAAACCTCGAAGAGAGCCTCTTCGGTATCCGGGTCGTCAAGGGCTACGGCCTGGAAGGCCAGCAGCGGCGGCGGTTCTTCCACGCCAGCCGCCGCCTGTTCAAAAACTGGCTGCGAAACATCCGAATCCAGGCCATTACCGGCCCCACCGTGGAGACGATCTTCACGGTGTCGGCGGCAGCGGCGGTGATCGTGGGCGGCAAGATTATCATCACCCACGGATTCGACGCGGTGGAACTTGGAAAACTGACGGGCTTCTTCGCCCTGCTCGTCGGCGCCCTGGACCCGGTCAGAAAACTCTCGAACGTCTCGAACCGCGTGCAGAAGGCGGCGGCCGGCGCCGAGCGCGTCTTCGCCCTGCTCAATGCCGAACTCGAACCCCGTTACGGCAAAAGAGGCCACGAGTTGCCACGGCTGGCCGACCAAATCGAATTCCGCAACGTGTCCTTCGAGTACGTCGCCGGCAAACCGGTCCTGCGGGACATCACCCTGACCGTCCGACGCGGGGAAATCGTGGCCATTATCGGCCGGACGGGGTGCGGCAAAACGACCCTCGTGAGTCTGGTGCCGCGATTCTTCGACCCGACCGCCGGCGCCATCCGCATCGACGGAACCGACATCCGCGACGTCACCCTCCGGAGCCTTCGGGAGCAGACCGCTTACGTCCCGCAGGAGACCATCCTTTTCGCCGACACCGTGGCCGCCAACATCGCCCTCGGGGCGCCACGGGCCGACCGCCGCCACCCCTCGCGCGAGTCTGTCGAGCGGGCCGCACGCGCGGCACACGCCGACACCTTCATCCGCGAGATGCCCGAAGGATACGACACGCTCGTCGGCGAACACGGGACGACGCTGTCGGGCGGCGAGCGGCAGCGGCTGGCACTCGCGCGGGCGATCCTGCGCGAACCCGCCATTCTGGTCCTCGACGAGGCCACCAGCGCCCTGGACGAGGAGACCCAGGCCCTTGTCCAGGACACGCTCCGGGAATTCGTCAAGGGCAGGACGACCCTGCTGATCGCCCACCGCCTCTCAACGCTCTCGATCTGCAACCGCATCGTTGTGATGGACGCCGGCCGCATTGTAGACGCCGGGACGCACGACGAACTTCTCGAAAGATGCACGCTTTATCGGCGTCTGCGGGAAGTCGGCCTCGACGACCGGTGACCGGCGCGCAAGCACTTTCTCCATCGGCACTTAGGCGCTTCGGCCGCCTGTGGATACCTTGTGGACAGTTTTTTTGCCCCGCCGTAAGTGCGTTTTACAAAACAAGTTATGACGCGCCGTGCGTTGGGGGCACTGTTAGCAATCGCCTGGGCCCACCGGCTTCCGCAGTAAACGGGCGGGGCACACCCACCGGGCGTGGCGACGATTTCCGGCCCAGTACGGGTCCGTATGGACAGGGGCGCTTGCGCCCAGGGCCGGGCGGGCCTGTCCTTTCGACCGAGGCCATACGGCCGAGCGGAGAAATCTCGCCGCCCGAAACAGCCGGCGGCGGGTATAGCGCGGTGGGTCTCCCGGCCCACCGCGCTCCAATGGTGACCTTCCCGCTCCTGCGTGCGCGGCGGGTCAGGAGACCCGCCGCACAATCTCGGAGTGACGGAGACCATCGCCGGCCCTCCTGCGAAGCGAAAAGAATCCTTTCCTCCCCGCCCGAGAGACGCTATCTTTGCGTTGACGGAACGGTGGGCATGTGGTAGGGTGTGTCGGTTTCCGCCGTGGCGTTTCTTAAGCGCTTCATGCGGACGGGCCCGGCGGAGGGGTAGCGCGGTTGCGGCGCCTGGCCCGGTGGCGCTGTTTTATCATACGACATACATTTATAAGGAAAACGGCTTTCATGTCGCCGGCCGAGCCGAACCTCTGGCAACAAGCGCTCGAACACCTCAGCGGGCAGTTCTCGGATGCGCCCATCCCGCCGTGGCTGGCCCGCGCGCATCTCGATGAATTGGACGCGTCGCATTTGGCGGTGACGCTCCCCGGGACGGCAAGCGAAACGGGCCTGAGCGATGCGCTCCGCTCGGCCCTCCACAAGGCGCTTGAGAAGGCCGTTGGAAAACGGATCCAGGTCGAGTTCCGCTCAGGGGCCGGCCTGGCGGCGGTCCGGCAACCGCGCCTCGCCTCACCGCGCGACGGTCGGTTGCGCGACGATCGCCCGCCGCTCAATCCCCTGTACACCTTCGAGAACTTCGTCACCGGCCCGTCCAACCGCATGGCTCACGCGTCGGCCCTGGCGGTGAGCGATCTGCCGGGTCGTGCTTACAACCCGCTCTTCATTCACGCCAGCGTCGGCCTCGGCAAGAGCCATCTGATGCAGGCGATCTGTCACCAGTTGCTCCAGACGCGCCCGGATGTGGCCATGATGTACTTGTCGTGCGAGGATTTTGTGAACCAGTTCATCGCCGCCATTGAACGGGGCCAGATCGAAGATTTCCGCTACAAGTTCCGTTACCTGGACGTGCTTGTCATCGACGACGTCCACTTCCTGACGAACAAGGACCGGACGCAGGAAGAGTTCTTCCACACCTTCAACGCGCTGTATCAGGCCCAGAAACAGGTTGTCTTGTCGAGCGACTCCCCGCCGCACGAGATTCCGCGGATCGAAGAGCGGCTGGTCAGCCGATTCAAGTGGGGTTTGGTTGTGCGCATTGACCGGCCGAGTTACGAAACCCGGGTGGCCATCGTACAGAAGAAGGCGCGCCTTCGCGGAAAAGAACTGCCGGAAGACGTGGTGCGGCACCTCGCGACCGTCGTGGACACCAACACCCGCGAACTTGAGGGCGCCGTCGTGCGCGTGTTCGGCCACGCCGCCCTGCGCGAGCGCCAGATCGACATGGACCTGGCGAAGGAGGCGCTGCGCGACCTGGTGGCCTCGCCCAGCCGCACCATCACGATTCAAGAGATCGCCGACGCCGTTCTTCTGCGGTTCAACGTGCGCCTGTCGGATCTGCAGAGCAGGCGCCGGGCGCAGTCCGTAACCCTGCCACGCCAGATATGTATGTATCTTGCCCGCCGGCTGACGAACCGGAGCCTCGAAGAGGTCGGCGCCTTCTTCGGTGGTCGCGACCACACGACCGTCCTGCACGCCGATCGCAAGATCCGGCGGATGGTGGGCCACGACCCGGCCTTCCGTGGACTGATCGAGGCCATAGAGGCCCAGATTTTCAGACAATAAAAGGCGTGCAAAGATGGTGGCGCAGCCGTGGCGCCGCGATGGACTGTTGAACGGGTCTTCCGTACGGGCACCGCGCGCCACCAAGCAGCCGGTGAAGCGCCACGAAGTATTTCACCGATTGTCCACAACGCGCGTCGGCGAACGCGCAATGTAAGTCCTTAAACGGAAGGGACTTGTGAGGCACAATTGAGAGACACCGCGTTTTTCACAGGGCTTATGACTGTTAATGTTTTGTTTTACTCAACAAATACTAAAACTACTTCCTTCAGACCAAAGGAGGTTTCGGGATGAAAGCGGTTTGCGATCGTGCAACGTTAACCAGCGGCGTGCAGGTTGCCTCTGCGGTTGTTGCTCCGAGAAGCCCCAAACCGGCTCTTGGTTGCATTAAAATGGCAGCCGAGAAGGATTCCATAACGCTGCTGGCAACCGACCTGGAGGTTGGTATCCGCATTGAGTTGAACAAAATGGAGGTTCAGGAACCGGGCGTGGGGTTGGTGCCCGCCGACCGATTTCACGCGATTCTGCGTGAACTGGATGAGGACACGATTGCGCTGTCCTCGACGGAACAGGAGACCACCATTGAGGCCCCGGGGTCGCACTTTACGATCCTGGGTGACAACCCGGAGGACTTTCCACAGGTTCCGGACTTTCCGGAGGAAGGCGCGTTTACTGTTGGGGCCGACGATCTTCTGGCACTCGCCGAGCGGACGCTGTTCGCTACGGCGAAGGAAAACACTCGCTATGCGCTCAACGGTGTTCTCTGGGAGGTGGAAGGGAAAAACCTGACGCTCGTGGCTACCGACGGCCGCCGCCTGAGCCTTGCGAAGGGAAAGTGCAAAGACGGGCCCCAAGAGAAGGCAACGGCCATTGTGCCGAGCAAGGCAATGCAACTCATCGTGCGCTGTCTGACGGATGCGGCCGAGGCCAAAGGCACGGCGCGTGTTGTGATCGGCGAAAAGGACGTCCTTGTGGAGGTGCCGCCCGCCGACGGCGGCAGGAGGGTTGTTTACTCGCGCCTCGTGGACGGCCATTTTCCGAAGTACGACGATGTGATCCCGAAGGATCTCGACAAGAAGGCTACCCTGGGCACTGGCGCGATGCTGGCTGCGGTGCGTAAGGCTGCCCTTTTGACAAACGAGGAATCGCGCGGCGTGATGCTGAAGTTCAGCAGCGGAGAACTTGTGATTACCAGCCGCACGCCGGAAATGGGTGAGGCTGAAATCCGCATGCCCGCTGCCTACGACGGCGAGGACCTCGCGATCGGTTTCAATCCGCAGTATCTCATGGATGCGGCCAAGGTGATTGACGCGGAGGAATTGGCATTCATGTTCAAGGGGCCGAGCAAGCCTGGCGTCATCCTGGAAGGAAAGACCTTCACCCACGTGGTGATGCCGGTAAGCATTGTCTAGACGGTCCGGCGTCTGTTGTGTGACCTTGCCGCGCCCGGCCTCTCGGGCGGCGGCTGTCGGCGGGGCTGATGAGGAAAGAATCGTGCTCGGCGGACACCGCGAGGCGTCGGACTCCGGCAAAGTGCGGGCGGAGCCCGTGGGCGACATCCTTCAGCGATGGCTTGCCCGCAGCGGGTTGCTCCGGGTGTCGGACCGGGATCGGGTCTGGGAGGTCTGGCAGCGGCAACTCGGTTCGGATGCGGTTCACACCTGCTTGGTGTCGTTGCGGGGAAACGTAGCCACTTTCTCCGTCGATTCGAGCGCCCTGCTTTCAGAACTGAACAATTTCCGGAGGGTGGAACTTCTCGAAGCGCTGCACCGCGAGGTCCGGACGTACTTCGTTCGCGACATCCGGTTTCGCCTCAAGAAGCAGCCGCCGGCTTCCGGCCCCCCGCCGCGCTGAAGCGGGCGCTGGTGCGTCGGGGCGGTTCGCGCCAAGGCTGCTCATTGAGGCTTTACTTCCTCGGCCCATGCCTTGTGGAGCCCGATGAGGCGTTCGGCGATCTGCGGCTGTTTCTTGATGAAGTTCTCCCGCTCGGGATTCTCGCCGGCCAGGTTCGCGAGTTCGGTGCCCGTGTCGGCGCGGCCGAGGAGTTTCCAGTCGCCTTCGCGGACGGCCCAGCGGCTCTGCCACTGCCAGTGCAGCACCTTGTGCGGGGACGGCGCGTCAGGATCTTCGATAACGGGCAGGAGGCTCCGGCCGTCGAGCGTGACGGCGGGCAGCGGGATGCCGCACATCTCGAGAAGGGTGGGGAAGAAGTCGGCCGCGATGACGGCCTGGTCGCGCACGACGCCGCGCGGCAGGCGCCGGGGAAAAGAAATCATCGCGGGAACGCGGATGCCGCCCTCGTAAAACGTCCCCTTGGCGCCGCGCCACTTGCCCGTGTTTCCGCCCCCGCCGTTGGCGCCGTAGTTGGCGCCTTCGGGCAGGCCGCTGGCGTGGTCTTTGCCGCGGATCTTGTAGTTTTCGATGGAGTGGCCGTTGTCGCTCATGAACGCCACGATGGTGTTCTCGCGGAGGCCGAGTTCGTCGAGTTTCGCCAGGACCCGCCCCATCCGGTCGTCGGTCGTCGAGATCATCTTTGCGTAGGAGCGTCGCGGCATGGGAAGGTGCTTGTACCGCTCGTCGAACTTGGCGTCGGACTGCTCGGGATAGTGCGGCACGTTGAACGCCAGGTACAGGAAGAACGGCCGGCCGCGGTTGCGCTCGATGAACCCGAGGGCCTCGGCGGTGATCAGGTCGGGGAAATACCGGCCGCGCTCCAGCACCTCCTGCTTGCCGCGATACAGGTCGTGGTAGCCTTTCCCGTGAAGGAAGAAGTGGTTATAGTTGTCGATGAACCCGTTTCGCAGGCCGAAGAACTCGTCGAAGCCCTGCTCCGTCGGGCCGTAGTCGAGGCCGGCCCCCAGGTGCCACTTGCCGAACAGGGCCGTGCGGTACCCGGCCGCTTTCAGGACCTCGGCCAGCGTTACCTCCGCCAAGTGCATGTTCAGGCCCGTCGGCGCCTTGGCGTTGCCCTGTGTCCAACTGTTGACGCCCGAGCGCTGGGGATGTCTTCCCGTCAGCAGCAGGGCCCGGGCGGGGCAGCACACCGTGTGGGCGTAGGCCTGCGTGAAGCGGACGCCGCTCGCCGCCACCGAGTCCATCGCCGGCGTGTACAGGTCCGTCGAGCCGTAGCAGTTGGCGTCGAGCGTGCCCTGGTCGTCGGTAAAGATCAGCAGGACGTTCGGTTTACGCCCTTGCCGCGTGTCCCGGCCGAACAGGCGCGCGGGGATGGCGGCAGCAACGGCGCCAAGGCCGACCCTCTTCAGGAAGCCGCGTCTCGTGTAAGCGGTGGCGTTCATGGTCTCTCCGTGTGATTTGGGGTTGGCCCCGACTATGCCCTCTCGCCGCCAGTCCGTCAATCGTTTTGATTGACGGGCCGACGCCCCCGGCCTTAGAATCTACTTGGCTCGAATCGGGAGGTGCCCTGATGATGGAAAGGCGCGAATTCCTTCGCCGCGCTGTCGCGGGCGCGGCGGCGCTGGGCGGCGGCCTGTCGGGTGCCGCGGCCGGCCGGCCGGCGGCCGAGCGGCGCAACGAGCGCCCGGGCATGACGTACGCCCGGCTCGGACGCACGAACCTGATGGTCTCGCGAATCGGCCACGGCAGCCTGTACACCAACAGGGAGCGGATTCCACTGCTGGCCAGGCTCTACGAGGGAGGCGTCAATTACTTCGACACGTCCCACGTCTATGGCGGCGGCCGCAGCGAGGAGGCCTTCGGCGAGTTCTTCGGACGCGACGGACGCCGCAAGAACGTCTTCATCGGCACCAAGATGGACCTGCGCGCACAGATGAAGGCCGGCGAGGGGCTTTACGCCAAGGCCATGGACCGGACCGAGTCTGCGCTGCGGCGCCTGAAGACCGACCATGTCGATATTATGATGCTCCACGGCTGCACCACGCTCATCGACCTTGTCGAGAACGCCGAGTGGCTGCGCGCGGCCGAGGACCTCAAGAAGCAGGGCAAGGCCCGGTTCATCGGCTTCAGCGAACACGCCAAGCCGGCCGAGGTCCTCACGCGCGCAGCCGCCTGCGGCAAGTACGACGTGGCCATGGTCGCCTTCTCCCTCGTCAAGGGCAAGTGGGGCCACCTCGGACGCGCCGACGTCAAGGCGATGGACCCGGCGCTGGCGGCCGCCGGGAAGGCCGACATGGGCGTCGTCGTCATAAAAGCGGCCGCCCGCGCCGAGGAGATTCTCGCAGGGACCGCCGACCCGAAACTTAAAAAGAAAGGCTTCTCGATCCAGCAACTGTGCTACCGTTACGTCCTCGGCGTGCCGGGCGTCCACGCCGTCGTGTGCGGCATGACGAACATGACCCACGTCGAGGAGAACCTGAAGGTCCCGGCCATCGACCTGGCCGCCGGGGACGTCGGACGCTTCCGCGACGTTGCGGCGGCGTCGCACGCGTGCGGCTTCTGCGGAACCTGCCTCGACGCCTGCCCCAACGGCATCGCCGTCCAGGACATCCTGCGGTTCCACTGCTACTGGGGCAACGGGTACCGCAGTGCAGCGCGGGCGCAGTACGCCGCGCTCCCGCCCGAGCAGCGCGTGCCGGCTTGTCGCGACTGCGGCACGTGCGAGGAAGCCTGCCCGATGCGCGTCCCCGTTCGCCGGCGCCTCCGCGAGGCCCACCATGTGTTGGCGTGAACGAACCATCGCGGTCGTGTTGATCGGCGCGGCGCTCGCCGGCTGCGGCTCGTCGCCGGACGGCGACCTTCTGCCGCCCGAGCGCGGCGAGTGGCGGCGCGCGGGGGACGTCACGCGGTACACGCCGGAGAACCTCTACGACTACATCGACGGGGCCGCGCCGTTCGTCATCTCCTTCGGCTTTCGCTCGCTCCGGGCGGCCGACTACCGCCGCGGCGAAGAGCCCGTCACGACCGTGGA
Organism: uncultured Anaerolineales bacterium; assembly: GCA_964539385.1. Taxonomy (GTDB): domain Bacteria; phylum Planctomycetota; class Phycisphaerae; order FEN-1346; family FEN-1346; genus JAUVZF01. The sequence goes on from CAZIJC010000006.1 coordinate 30,379, forward strand.
CTTGTACGACATGCGCTCTTCGGACAACGCCTTCGCCCTCTTCCGCAGCATGGCCAACCTGGAGGCCCAGCCGGTCGAGATCGGCGCCGAAGGCGCGGGGGCCGAAGCGCGAATCGAGTTCTGGCAGGGGCCGTACTACGTCGTCGTCAGCAACCCGTCGCCCGAAGAGCGCGAGCACGTTCTGGCGCTGGCGCGCGACGTGGCCGAGTCGCTCCCGGCCACTCAGGCGTGGCCGGCGTATCTCGACCTTCTCCCGAAGGCCGACCGCGTGCCGCGCTCCGAAAAGTACCTGCCGGGCAGTTTCCTCGGCTACGCTTGTTTGAAGCGCACCGTCTCCGCACGGTACAAGTGCGGCGACGCCGAAGTCACCCTCTTCGCCTGCCGCTACGACACGCCCCAGGCGGCCGCCCAGGCCCTGGACGCCTTCAAGGCCCAACTCGAAAAGAAGGCTCCAACCAAGCCCCTCGCCTGCGGCGACGGCGGCATCGTGGCCGACAAGTTCATCCTCGGCCCCCTCGCCATCTTCCGCCGCAGCCACCACCTCGGCGGCATCATCGGCTACGCGGACCAACCTGCCGCCGACCGCCTCCTCGCCGACCTCGATGGCTGCTTGGCCGAACATCAGCCGAAGACGAAGGCTCACTGACGTAGGTGGTACGCCGGCGGCAGGAGCCGCCCGAGCCCGAAGGGCTCGGAATTCATCAGCCCAGGGCAACGCCCTGGGTGGCAAGAGAGTCCAAGCCGATGATTTCCAAGCCCTGAAAGGCGGGCCCGATCACTTCTTCAGCGGCCAGGGGATGCGCTTGGCCGGGCGGGCGGAGGATGCCGGCTTCGCCATCGTGGCATCGGCCGTGGAGATCTGGAGCACCTTGGCGGCGAAGCGCTTGCCCATTTCGATGAGGCCCACCGTGTTGTAGTGCAGGTTGTCGCCGTGCTTGGCCAGGTCGTCGCAGTCGATCCATCCGGTGCGCGGCAGGCTGATGGATTCCTGTGCCTTGCGGACCTTGTCCTGGTGGGGGTAATGGCCGCCGGGGGGATTCACGCGGCCGCACACGAAGATCATGTTCGGCGACTTGAAGTCCGCCCGCGCCCGCCGGACGAGTTTGTCGAGGTTCTCGGCGTACTTCTCTGCCATCGGGCCGCTGCGGGAGTCCCTCTCGCCCTGCATCCAGAGCATGGCCACGATCTCGACGTCCCCCAGCGTCTGGGCCGCCTGCACGCGGTCGCGGAGTTTGGTGTAGAGGTTGCCCGTGCCCTCAGGGTGCCACTGCTTGCCGAGGTCCGTGCCGCCGACCGCGAACTTGACGAAGCCGACCGGCTGGCCGAGCGCCTTGGCCAGGAGGCGGCAGCACGCGATCTCGGGCCCCATTCCCTTGCCCGGCTTGAAGGGGACCCACTTGCCCTGGCCCGTGTCGGCGACCAGCACGCTGGGCAAGGGCGCCTTCATCTCTTCCGGCAGGCCGCCGGTGCTGCCCTGGCCCACCATGTTGCTCTGGCCGGCGAAGACGAGGACTTTCAAGGGTTTGGCTTGGCCCGGCGCCGCGTGCGCGGCACCGAGAACGATGGCCAGGCAGGCCACCGTGGTGACGAATCGTCTCATCGCATGGCTCCTTGGGTCTTGTCGGAACGCCCGGGTCGGACCGAACGCCGCCGCCGGGCCGGCGGGAAGTCACCATACCGCCTATCCGGCGCAAAGTCCACGCCCTCCGGCGGTCGCCGCCGCGTTTGGGCTTGCCTTCCGGCGCCGCCGGGGTAACCTATCCGGACTGGGACGGCGGGGTACGGAAGGAGAGGCATGCGCTACCGAAGGTTCGGGCAACTTGACTTCGAGGTCTCGGCGCTGGGCTTCGGCTGTATGCGGCTGCCGACGACGGGCAAGCCGGACAAAATAGACGAGCCGGCGGCCGTCGAGATGATCCGGTGGGCCATCGACCACGGCGTCAACTACATCGACTCGGCCTACGTGTACCACGGCGGCAACAGCGAGCGGCTGGTCGGTGTGGCGCTCGAAGACGGCTACCGCGACAAGGTCGCCCTGGCCACCAAGATGCCCATCTGGATGGTCGAAAAGGCGGACGACTTCGACCGCTTCTTCGACGAGCAGTGCGAGCGGCTGGCCACCGAGCGGATCGATTTCTACCTCCTGCACAACCTCCATGCGCCCACCTGGCCGAAGATGCGCGACCTGGGGGCGCTGGAGTGGCTTGACAAGGTCCGGGCCTCTGGGCGAATCGGCGAGATCGGCTTCTCGTTCCACGACCGCTTCGACGTGCTCAAAGACATCATCGACTCGAGCGACCTGTGGTCCTTCTGCCAGATCCAGTACAACTTCGTGAACGAGGACGTCCAGGCCGGTACCCGAGGCCTCGAGTACGCCGCCGGCAAGGGGCTGGCCGTCGTCATCATGGAGCCGCTGTTCGGCGGCACGCTGGCGGCCCCGCCCGAGGCCGTGCAGAAGATCTGGGACGACGCCCCCGGCCGCCCGAGCCCCGTGGACATGGCCCTGAAGTGGCTGTGGAACAAGCCCGAGGTCTCGGTCGTCCTGAGCGGCATGGGAACGCTCCAGCAGGTCAAAGAGAACGTCGCCAGCGCCGGCGCCTCCGGCGCCGGCACGATGACGCAGGACGAACTCGACCTGGTGGCACGCGTGGCCGAGGCGTACAAGGCCCTCGACCCCATCCCGTGCACGCAGTGCGGCTACTGCATGCCGTGTCCGAACGGTGTGGCGATTCCCGACAACTTCCAACTCTACAACAACTCGCTCGTGTTCAAGGGCAACACCAGGGGGCTGAACCGGAACCTCTACAACGACATGCCCGCCGGCGAGCGGGCCGAGGCGTGCATCCAGTGCGGTGAGTGCGAAGAGAAGTGCCCCCAGAAGATCGCGATCGGCCAATGGATGCCACGCGTCCACGAGGCGTTTGCGAAGAAGTAAGCGCCGCCGAAATCGCCCAGCGGCGGAGCCGGGCAACGCCATCCGGGAAATCCCGGTTGAAAGGGAAGAACACATGAACCGCCGATCGTTTCTCAAGTCCACCGGCTTCGGTGCTGCCGCGTTCCTGGCCGGCTGCCGGTCCGCTGTTCGGGCCGCCGCGGGCGCGCGCAGCCCAAGCCGGCCCAACATCATCGTTATCCTGGTCGATGACATGGGCTTCTCGGACATCGGGTGCTACGGCGGCGAGATCGCCACGCCCCACCTCGACCGGCTGGCCGCCCGCGGCATCCGGTTCACGCAGTTCTACAACACCGGCCGATGCTGCCCCACGCGGGCCAGCCTGCTGACGGGCCTGTACTCGCACCAGGCCGGCGTCGGACACATGACCGCCGACAAGGGTCTGCCGGGGTACGTTGGGCACCTCAACGAGCAGTGCGTCACCTTGGGCGAGGTCATGCAGACGGCCGGTTACTTCACGATCATGACCGGCAAATGGCACGTGGGAGCCAGGGACCCGGCGTGGCGGCCGAGCCGGCGCGGCTTCGACCGCACGTACGCCTGCCCCGAGGGCGGCGGCTTCTACTTCCAGGTCAAAAAGGGCCGGTCCATCGTCCGCAATGGCAAGGTCATCCACAACGTCGACCATCCGCTGCCCGAGGGGTGGTACTCCACCGACGCCTGGACCGACGAGGCCATCGGCTACATCGACGAGGCCGTCAAGGCCGCCAAGCCGTTCTTCGTGTACCTGGCCCACAACGCGCCGCACTTTCCGCTCCAGGCCCCGCCCGCCGACATCGAGCGGTACCGCCGCCGCTACCTGGCCGGCTGGGACCAACTCCGCCGCAGTCGTTACGGCGACCAGGTCACTTCCGGGCTGATCGAGAAACGCTGGGCCCTCTCGCCGCGCGATGACGGCATCACGCCCTGGGACGACGTCGACGCCGAGCGCCGCGACCGCATGGACCACATCATGGCCATCTACGCCGCCACGGTCGATCGCATGGACAAGAGCGTCGGCCGGCTCGTCCAGGCGCTGGAGCAGCGCGGCGTGCTGGCCAACACGCTCCTGCTGTTCCTGTCGGACAACGGCGGCAACGCCGAGAGCGGGCCCTGGGGACGGGCCCAGGGCAAGGGCCCCCTGGGGTCGGCCGCGTCCAGCGTCTTCTGCGGCAAGTCATGGGCCAACGCCGAGAACACGCCCTTCCGCTACTACAAGCACTACGTGCACGAGGGCGGCATCGCCACGCCGCTCATCGCCCACTGGCCCGCCGGCATCCCGAAGGACCGGCGCGGCGCCTTCGAACGCCAGCCGGGCCACCTCATCGACATCATGGCCACCTGTGTCGACCTCGCCGGCGCCACCTACCCCAAGACGTTCAAGGCCAAGGAGATTACGCCCATGCAGGGCGTCAGCCTGGCCCCGGCGTTCCGAGGCAAGGCCCTCGGCCGAACCGAGCCCATCTACTGGGAACACGAGGGCAACCGTGCCATCCGCCTGGGCAAGTGGAAACTCGTTGCCCGGGGCGCCGGCGGCGACTGGGAACTCTACGATATGGACGCCGACCGCAACGAACTGCACAACCTCGCCGACCGGCATCCCGGCCGCGTCAAGGAAATGGCCGACAAGTGGGAGACCTTCGCGCGCAAGGCGCACATGCTCCCCTGGCCGTGGAAGGGCAAGTACGCCGCCAAGAAAGGAAAGAAAGAATGAACCGCCGCTCGTTCCTCAAGTCCGCCGGCCTCGGCGCCGCCGCCGTGGCCGCCGCCCGCGCTGCCGCCGCCGGGCGCCCTCCGGCCGCCAAGAAGCCCAACGTCCTGCTCATCATCGCCGACGACCAGACCTGGCGCGACAACGGCTGCTACGGCAACCCGGACGTCAAGACGCCCAACATCGACCGCCTGGCCGCCGAGGGCATGCGGTTCACCCACTGCTTCACCGCCACCGCGATGTGCGCCCCCACGCGGCAGCAACTCTACACCGGCGTCTTCCCCGTCCGAAACGGGGCCTACCCGAATCACAGCAAGGTCTACCCCGGCACCAAGAGCGTGGTTCACCACCTGAAGGCCCTGGGCTACCGCGTGGGCCTGAGCGGGAAAAGCCACTTCGGTCCGCGCGAATCGTTCCCGTTCGAGAACGTGAACGGCAAGCGGGCGCCGGAGTTCATCCGCCGTGACCCGAACCAGCCGTTCTGCCTCGTCTACTGCTCGCACAGCCCGCACCTGCCGTGGAAGGCCGGCGACGCCTCGGCCTACGACCCCGACAAACTCACCCTGCCGCCGTACCTGGTCGATACGCCCGAGACCCGCGTGGCCCTCACCAAGTACTACGCCGAGATCACCGACTTCGACCGCGAGGTGGGCGAGTGCATGAAGCACGTGGCCGACGCGGGGGTTCAGGACGATACGGTCTTCATCTACACCAGCGAGCAGGGCGCCCAGTTCCCGCACGGCAAGTGGACGTGCTACGACGTGGGCCTGCGGACGGCCCTGGTCGTCCGCTGGCCGGCCAAGGTCAAGGCCGGCAGCGTGACCGACGCCATGGTCCAGTACGTGGACGTCGTGCCGACGCTCATCGAGGCCGCAGGCGGCGACCCGACGGCTATCGACACCGGCTGCCCCGACGCCAAGGGAAAGCGCGGGTTCGACGGCAAGAGTTTCCTCGGCGTCCTGCTCGGCAGGAACCGGGCGCACCGGTTCCTGGTCTATGGCGCCCACACCACGCGCGGCATCATCGCGGGCTCCGACTGTTACCCCGTCCGCTCCGTCCGAAGCGACCGCTACAAGTACATCCGAAACCTGAACCACCAGACGGCGTTCCACAACACGCTGATCGCGGGCGAGAAGACGTACTGGCCGTCGTGGCTCCAGAAGGCCAAGACCGATCCGGCGGCCGCACGCTTGGTCGAGATTTATCAGCGGCGGCCGGCCGAAGAGTTCTACGACCTTCAGACCGACCCGTGGGAACTCAAGAACCTGGCCGACGACCCGGCCGAGGCCGAGCGCAAAGCGAGCCTCCGCAAGGAACTCGACGCCTGGATGGCCCAGCAGGGCGACAAGGGTAACGAGACCGAGATGAAGGCCCGCGAGCGCCAGGGCCGCGCCGAGCGCCAACCACGCAAGAAGAAAACCGGCGCCCGCGCCGCAAAGAAGCCGCAGTAGCGTGCCCGTCGGGCAGCGCCGAGAAAGGAACCGCGCGTGCGCGGACATTGGGCAACGCCGGTCGCGGCCGGTCTCCTAGCGGCCCTGTTGCGGATCGGTGCGGCGACGGGCGGTGAACCCGCGCGGCCGCCCAAGCCGGCCGAGTTCGCCAACGTCTTCTCTTTCGGTTACGGCGGCGACAAGATGCCGAAGGACGACGGCAAGTTCGCCGCGCTCCTCGCCAAGATCAAGGCGGCCGGCTTCAACACGATCCACTGTGTGTACACCGAGCAGCGCCTCGCGCTTTGCAGGAAGCACGGCGTCAAGATGATGGCCGATCTCCTGGCGGCCGACGCCGGCCACCACGTCTACAAGACCGTCGAGACCGCCAAGGCCCTGTGCCAGCGCCTGCGCGGCAACCCGGACCTGTGGGGCTACAACATCTGGAACGACAACTTCGGCAAGACCGGCCCCGGCCGCCTGCGCGACCTTCGGAACGTCCGCACGTGGGACCCCACCCATCCGGCCTACTGCGGCACGTACCGCACGTACGGGATGCGGCACCTCGTGACGGCCGACGTCTTCGGCTACTACGACTTCCACTGGAAGCGCGGCCCCGAGGCCCACTTCCCCCACCTGATGGCCTACCGGGCATGGGCCCGCGAGCGCGACGCCTGGTTCTACCGCTGGGTGTGGACCGACTCGGGGATCCCCGGCAAGGGGAACGTCAACCGGGGCCTCTACACCGTCAACACGTCGATCGCCAGCGGCCTGAAAGGCGTGCTCTGGTTTCTCGGTTCAAGCCTGATGAACGCCGAGACGCTCGAGTGGAACACGACCGGCGCCGACATCGCCAACGTCAACCGCCAGGTCATGCCGCTCGCGACGGAGATCCCGACGCTCGGCAACCCGCTGGCCGTCTACTCGACCCCCATCACGCGGACGCTCAAGGACCGCGACCTGCCCGATGGGAAGCAGCAGATGATGCCGCCGGGGCTGGAGAAGCACGCCTTCCCGGCCGAGTTCTGGATCAAGCCGGAGAGCGGCGAGTTCGTCATGGGCCTCTTCAGCGACGGCGCGGGCCGTGACGCCGTCTTCATCGCCAACCACAACACGTACGCCGCGCAGGACGTGACGCTGAGGTTCTCGCAGCGCGTCAAGGCCACCGTCTTCAACCGCCAAACCGGCCGCTGGCAGCCGCTGCCGGTCCGCGCGGGCACCATCCGTTTCCCCCTCTCCCCCGCGGGCAGCGAACTGCTGCGGCTGGAGAAGTAGCCTGGGCGAGAACGCTGCGTCGGCTCTCTTGGAGCGCGCCGCATGCGGCCACAAAGAGGGTTGCGTTTCGGCGGTTCTGGAGTATGCTTTCTTGGCTTGTTTGTTCGGGGCGCCGGCCTGGAGCGTGCTTCCGGGTCACGTTCAAACGGGCCGGGGGGCGGGCGGGGCGGGTTGCCCCTGTGGCGGAAAACCCGATAGAATGAGGCACGTGCCATGCGAAGCCGGTCTTTGTTGAAAAGCCTCCCTCTCCTGTCGGTTGCCATGGCGGCAGTGCTGGGCGCGAGCGCCGTCTGCAATGCTGCCGCGAAGAAGGACCCCAAGAAGGCCGACGCTGCCAAGAAGCCCCTCACCGATGAAGACGTCCGCCAGGCCATCGAGAAAGGCCGCCAGTATCTCGTCAGTCAGGCCAAGCCCGACGGCTCGTTCGCCGTCGGCAAAATGGTCGGCGGCCACAGCGCCCTGGTCTTCATGACCCTCGCCTACATGGGCGAGCATCCCAACCGCGACCACATGTCCAACGGCCTGGTGTACCTCATGGGCCTCGACCCCGACACCGGCTTCGACAACAGGCAGGGCTACGCGCTTCCGATTCGCGTCATGGGCCTGTCGTACATCTACAAGAAAGTGTTGGGCGACCGCCGCCGCCTCGTCGCTTTGCAGGCCAAGCAGGACATCATACGCATGCAGGCGGGCCAGACCACCACGGGCGGGTGGCGGTACAAACTCGAGCCGAACAAGGACTACGATTTCTCCGTCACGCAGTGGCCGATCCTGGCGATGCGCGACGCCCAGCGGGCCGGCATCGAGTTCCCCGACCCGCGGGGGCACCTCGCCAGGGCGCTCGCCCTCTACCTCAAGGGCCACAACAGCGACGGCGGATGGGCCTACCAGGCCGGCAAAGGCAAGTCCTACGGCTCGATGACCGCCGCCGGTCTCGCCTCGCTCTTCATCATCGCCGACTTCCTCGAACCGAACAGCGGGTGCCCGTGCGTGCACGGCAAGAGCCGCCGCGACGTCACGCAGACCGAGCGGGCCATGGACGCCGCCCTCAAATGGCTCGGTAAGCACTTTAGCGCCAGCAACAACCCCGAAAAAGGCGGCAGGACGCTGTACTGGCTCTACTGCGTCGAGCGCGTCGGCATCGCCGCCGGCTACAAATACTTCGGCACCCACAACTGGTACAAGGAAGGCGTTGCCGAACTCGTCAAGAAGCAGGGGAAGGACGGCAAGTGGGGCAACCTGGAGGACACCTGCTTCGCGCTGCTGTTCCTCTACAAGGGCCGCGCGCCCATCCTCTTCAACAAACTCAAGTTCGACGGCGTCTGGAACGCCCACCGCCGCGACATCGCCAACCTGACCCACTTCATCGAACGCACCAAGGAGCAGATGTTCCACTGGCAGATCGTTGAGTTGAGGGCCCCGCTCGAAGAACTCCACGACGCCCCCATCCTCTACATCACCGCTGAGAGCGTGCCCAACTTCACCGACGAGCAGAAGAAGAAACTCCGCGCCTTCACCGACACGGGCGGCACGATTCTGTTTGAAGCGTCGTGCGGCAGCGCGGTTGTCCGCGGCTGGTTCACCAAGTTCGCCGCCGAGATCTGGCCCGAGTGGCAACTCGTTAAACTCCCACGCGAGCACGGCGCCTGGAACGCCCTGCACCAGATGAAGGCCCGGCCCGAGGCCCTCGGCGTCGGCGACGGCGTCCGCACCGCCGTCTTCTACAGCCCTGACGACATCTCCTGCGCCTGGCAGACCCAGGCCGTTGCACGTCGCGGGTACCTGTTCGACTGGGGCATCAACCTGTACACCTACGCCACCGACGGCGCGCCCCTGCGGGCCAAACTGGCCGCACGCGGACCCGTAACGACCGACCGATTCACCGGCACCGTCAAGGCCGGAGCGAACAAGAGTGTCCGCATCGCCCGCGTTAAACACGGCGGCAACTGGGAAGCCGGCGCCAACTACCGCGGCCTCAGCCATCTGGCCAAACACGTCCAGGCCAAGGCCGGCATCAGGCTCCAGGTTACCGAGCCGACGCAGCCGCCGTTCAACTCGGGCGGCGTCGCCGTGGCCGACTTGAAGCGCGGCCAGATCGCCTATCTGGCCGGCTCGGCGGACGTTACCCTCACGCCCGACGAGCAGGCCGCCATGAAAAAGTACCTGGCCGCCGGCGGCTTTCTCTGGGCCGAGGCCGTCACCGGCTCGCTCGCCTTCGACCAGGCGGTCCGCAAACTGGCCGCCGACATGGGCTTGACGCTGAAACTGTTGCCCGGCAGCCACCCGCTGCTGCACGGGCGCATGGCCGGCGCCGAGGGCCACAACCTGACGTCCCGCGTTCAGTTCCGCCGGGCGTTGCGTGCCCAGCGTATCGGCCGCCCGTCCGCCGAGTTCTACGGCATTCATCAGGGCTCCAAGATGGTCGGCCTGTACTCTCCCTTTGACGTTGTGTTCAGCCTGACCGGATACGAGGCCCACCGCTGTCGCGGCTACAAGGCCGAAGACGCCATGGCCGTCGGCACGAACCTGGTCCTCTACTTCTCGACCCTTAAGTGACGTTGGGCTGGACCCAGGCATAGGGAGGACCTTGCCATGAACATGCCGGTTTTTCTGATGGTGCTGATTGCAGCCGTCATCGTGTTGGTGGGGCTGGCGGGGGTGATCCTGCTCATCGTGGGCCTCGCCAAGAAGCGGACGGCCCTGTGGGTCTGCGGCATCGTCGGGATGGTCCTGGCGGGCTTGGCCCTGCTCGTGGGCGTGCCCGTGGTCCTGTTGGTTTGCCTCGGCGTTGCGAGGGGCGTCGCGGTCCACGAGGCGGCGGTCGCCGAGATGGCGGTCGCCCCTGACGCAGGTCCGAGCGAAGGGGGCAACTATGTGCGGCAGGGCGACGGGCGGGCCGCCGCACGGGCCGAAGGCGTCGAGATCGAGGTCCGCGAGCCCGGCAGCGGCAGGGCCAGTTCGAGTTCGCAGACCATGGCCAGCGCTTTACCGGGCAGCAGGGAGACGCGGCACGAGATCGGCCTTGGCAACGTCGATATCGTCGTCGAGAAGCGCGGCGGCCGCCTCACCCTGTCGGTCAACGGCCGCGCCTGCGGCCCGGTCCACCCCGGCGATTCGGTCGTCATCACTCCTGCCCGCGATGTTCTGGTGAACGGCCAACAGCGGCTGTGACCCGTTGCGCCAGCGCATGTGCCACGGCCCGTACGGGCCGTGCGTTTCTCAGCGCCGGGCGCCTTTGCTGCGCCACTCAGTCACTTTCCGCAAGGAATCACCCTTTCGGCCCGCGCCCGGACGTGGTATCATGTCGGGCCACAGAGCGTTGAGTCAATGGTGGCTCAATCGACAGCGAAAGGGAAGAACATGACCGACGAACCGCTAGAACCGCAGGTACCGGCCGAAGAGCCACAGGCGCCCGCCGAAGTGCCGGCAGCGCCCGCCGAAGCGCCGGCAGCGCCCGCCGAAGAACCGGCAGCGCCCGCCGAGTAGCCGCAGGCCTGACGCGGATCACCCGGTGGTGGTGAACTCAGTGGCATAGCGCCAAGCGATCAGGGGAGTTCTTCAGTAAGCGGTTGGAGGGTGGCCGGGGACTGTTTACACACCACCTCGCGTTTTTTCTGTCGAGGGGATTCGTCGGCGCCGCCCGTGGCAGCGGTGCTTCTGGAACGAAGGGAGGCCGATGGCCAAGGCGAAACAGACCCAATCTGCCGGCAAAGCGAAGCCCAAAGCCAAGGCCGCCAAAGGCCACAAGAAGGCCCCCAAGGCGCCGAAGTCCTCCCGCGGCGCCGGCCGACGACGCGCGGGCGCCTATCGCGCCGACGCCATCAAGGTCATGAAGGGCCTGGAGGCCGTCCGCAAGCGGCCCGATATGTACATCGGCGACCGGCACCAGCGGGGGCTCCATCACCTGGTCAGCGAGGTCGTCGATAACGCCATCGACGAGGCCATGGCCGGGTTCTGCCGCAACATCCTCGTGACGATCCATCCGGACGGCAGCGTCAGCGTCGAGGACGACGGCCGCGGGTTCCCCGTGGACCGGCACCCGGTCGAGAAGAAGCCGGGCGTCGAGGTGGCCCTGACGATGCTGCACGCGGGCGGCAAGTTCGACCACACGAGTTACAAGGTCTCGGGCGGCCTGCACGGCGTGGGCGTCAGTGTCGTCAACGCCCTGTCGGAATGGCTGAACGTCGAAATCCGCCGCGACGGGCACGTGTGGCGGATGGGGTTTGCTCGCGGCAAGAAGACGCAGAGCCTCAAGCGGGGCAACCGGGCGAAGAAGACCGGGACGATCGTCACCTTCAAGCCCGACCGCGAAATCTTCGAGGACCCGACGTTCAAGTTCGAGGTGCTCGAGAGCCGGCTCCGCGAACTGGCGTACCTGAACGCGGGGCTCCGGATCCGCCTCGTGGACGAGCGCGACGACCGGGAGGCCGAGTTCCGGTTCAAGGAGGGCATCCGCGCCTTCGCCAAGCACCTGAACGAGGGCAAGAACGTCCTGACTCGCAGTGTCATTTACTTCCGCCGCGCCGATCCCGCCGCCAACATCGAACTCGAGGTCGCGATTCAGTATACGGATGGATATGCTGAGAATATTCTGTGCTTCGCCAACAACATCAACACGATTGAGGGCGGGACCCACCTGTCGGGCTTCAAGTCCGCCGTCACGCGGACGCTGAATCACTACGCCAGGAGGCAGAACCTTCTGAAGGGCGGCTCGCCCCCCAGCGGCGACGACCTGCGCGAAGGCATGACCGCCGTCGTCAGTGTCCGCGTGCCCGATCCGCAGTTCGAAGGACAGACCAAGACCAAACTCTCCAACAGCGACGTCGGCACCTTCGTCGAGACCGTGACGAACGAGATGCTGGGCCAGTACCTGGAGGAGACGCCCGCCACGGCCAGGAAGATCATCCAGAAGGCCGTCCAGGCGATGACCGCCCGCGACGCCGCACGAAAGGCACGCGACCTCGTCCGACGAAAGGGCGCCCTGGCGTCCGGCAACCTGCCCGGCAAACTGGCCGATTGCTCGGAGCGCGACCCGGCCGCCTCGGAGGTCTTTCTCGTGGAGGGCGACTCGGCCGGCGGCAGCGCCAAGCAGGGACGCGACCGCCGCACGCAGGCCATCCTGCCGCTCAGGGGCAAGATCCTCAACGTCGAGAAGGCACGCATCGACAAGATGCTCGCCCACGAAGAGATCGCCACCATCATCTCGGCCCTCGGAACCGGCATCGGCACCGACGACTTCGACGTCGCCCGCGCCCGCTACCACAAGGTCATCATCATGACCGACGCCGACGTGGACGGCAGCCACATCCGCACACTCCTGCTCACCTTCTTCTACCGCCAGATGAAGGCGCTCATCGAGGCCGGCTACGTCTACGTGGCCCAGCCACCGCTGTACCGCGTCCGGCGCAAGGGCAAGGAGTACTACGTCCAGAGCGACCGCGATATGCGGATGATGCTCCTGAAACTCGGCATCGACGGCGCGACTCTGCGCTTCAACCCCGACCCGAAACGCCGCCGCAAGAAGGCCCACAAAGAGATCGCCGGGGCGAAACTCGAAGACCTCGCCGCCATCCTGACCGACGCCGAAGAACTCGTCCGCGCCATCGAACGTCGAGGCGTGCCATGGGACGTGCTGCTGGCCGGGCGAACCAAGAAGGGCGAGTTCCCCTCCTGGGCCGTGCGCATCCGCGGAAAGCTGCGGCTGTTCCACTCCTCGGCCGCCGCCACCAAGGCCATTGCCGCCGCCTATCCCAAACGCCGCCGCTCCAGGGCCAAGGGCAAGAAGCAACCCGCCGAAGAAGCGCCCGAGGAAGAACGCCCCGAACCCGAAGAACTCTTCCGCGCCCGCGACCTGACGAAACTCGCCAGGAAACTCGCGACACGCGGCATCGACGTCGCCGACTGGCACCTCGATCCACGCCAGGACGTCGGGGCCGACAAGGCCTACACCAGGTTCTCCGTCGTCGCCAACGGCGACACGGTCGACGTGGCCGGCGTTGCGCAGATCCTGCCGACGATCCGCCGCCTCGGACAGAAAGGCATGGATATCCAACGATTCAAAGGCCTCGGCGAGATGAACGCCGAACAACTCTGGGCCACCACGATGGACCCGGCCCGCCGAACCCTCAAACAGGTCCTCATCGACGAGGTCGCCGAGGCCGAACACATCTTCAGCGTCCTCATGGGCTCCGCCGTCGAGCCCCGCCGCGCCTTCATCCAACGCCACGCCCTCGAAGTACGCAACCTCGACGTCTGAGGCTGGGACCAGGGACCGGAGACGAGCGGTGATGGAGGTGGCGGCATGGCGAACCGTTCTGTATAATCCCCCGGTCCGATGGCCACGTGGTTCTCGAGCAGGAGACAGCCGATGGGGCAGGCAGAGTGCAAATCGTGGAGCCGGCGGCAGTTTCTGAAGCGCGTTGCGGTGGCGGCAGGCGGGGTCGTTGCGGCGCCGTATGTCATCGCCTCGAACGCCCTCGGCGCGGGCGATCGCCCGGCCCCCAGCAACCGCTTCGTGATGGGCTGCGTCGGGATGGGCGGCCGCGGCACGAGCGACATGCGCGGGTTCTTGGGCTTTGGCGAAATCCAGGTCGTCGGCGTCTGCGACGTTGTCGAACGCAAACGCTATGGCGCCAAACAGATCGTGGACGCCAAGTACGGCGACTCCGGCTGCGCCGCCTACAACGATTTCCGCGACGTGGTGACCCGCCGCGACGTCGACGTGGTGCTCATCGCGACGCCCGACCACTGGCACGCCCTCGTGGCCTGCGAGGCGATGAAGCACGGCAAGGACGTCTTCTGCGAGAAACCCGAGTCGCTCACCATCCGCGAGGGCCGGGCCATGGTCGAGGTGGCCCGCCGCTACGGCCGCGTCTTCTCGGGCGGCAGCCAGCGCGTCTGGGGAGATTACAACTGGCTCCACCGGATGGTGTGGGGCGGCGCCATCGGCGACGTCAAGGAGGCCTGGGTCAACGTGGGCGGCCCCTCGAAGGAGTGCCACCTGCCCGGCCAGCCCGTCCCGGCGGGCCTCGACTGGGACCTGTGGCTGGGACCGGCCCCGTGGGCGCCGTTCAATTCCGGGCGGCTCAACTTCCGCGCCTGGCGAGACTATTCGGGCGGCGGCATGACCGACTGGGGCTGTCACGGTTTCGGCGGCGCCCTGTTCTGCTGCCAACTGCACAAGACCGGCCCGGTGGAGATCATCCCGCCCGACGGCAAGGACGTCGAACGCCTGACCTACGTATTCGCCAACGGCGTCCGGATCTACCACGGCGGCGGCTGGGGCGGCATCCTCTCGTTCAGGGGGACCGAGGGAGAGGTCCCGGCCCGCGACCGCTCGAAGCAGACGCCGCCCAACATCCACATCCCCAACTACAAGGGCCACGGCGGAATCTTCGGAGACTTCCTCCACTGCGTCCGGACCCGGCAGCGCCCGTTCCGCGACATCGAGATCGCCCACCGCACGGCCACCCACGCTCACCTGGGCAACATCGCCTACTGGCTCAAACGCCCGCTGAAGTGGGACCCCGAGAAGGAACAGATCGTCGGCGATCCCGAAGCCGCCCGCTGGCTTGACCGCCCGAAACGCGCCCCGTGGCGCCTGTAGAACGGCCGAAAGCCCGAACCCATGCAATACATCCTTCCGGCCATTGCGGTTCTCGTCAGCCTCCTCATCCTGGCCATTCTGGCGGCGCTCTATGTGCGGCTGCGGCGCGGCGCATCGCCCGTCGAGGGCGAATTGCGGCAGCGTATCGGCGAACTCGAGTCCGAGGCCGACGGCCTGCGCGGCGAACTCGGCGAGGCCCGCTCTGCACGCGTCCAGGCCGAGACACGTCTCGAAGCCGAACAGGCGAACCTCCAGGAGCAGCGACGCCTTCTCGATGAGGCCGAAACCCAACTCAAAGACGCCTTCAAGGCACTCTCCGCCGAAGCGCTCAAAGACAGCCGCCAGCAGTTTCTCGGCGACGCCGGCGAGCGTCTGCGGCCCATCCAGGAACTCCTGAAGACGTACGAGGGGCGCTTGCGCGAGATCGAGAAGGCCCGCACCGACGCTTACGGCAGCCTGCGGCAGTACCTCGACGGACTGCGCGACGCTCAGGAGGGTCTCAAGACTCAGACGACGAAACTCGAGACGGCGCTTCGCGGCTCGACGCGCGTCCGTGGCGAATGGGGGCAACTGGCACTGAAGCGCGTGGTCGAACTCGCCGGCATGTCAAAGCACTGCGACTTCGACGAACAAGCCTCCACCACGGCCGACCAGCGCCGCCAAGTCCCCGACCTGACCGTGCACCTGCCGGGCGACCGGCTCATCGTGGTCGATGCCAAGGCCCCGCTCGATGCGTATATGGCGGCCGCCGAGGCTGTCGATGATGCCGCCCGCAAAACCGCCATGGAGCGCCACGCCCAGGCGGTCCGCGGACACGTGCGCACCCTCAGT
Organism: uncultured Anaerolineales bacterium; assembly: GCA_964539385.1. Lineage (GTDB taxonomy): Bacteria > Planctomycetota > Phycisphaerae > FEN-1346 > FEN-1346 > JAUVZF01. Next base: position 46,164 of record CAZIJC010000006.1, read on the forward strand.
CAGAAGGCGTACTGGAGCCAGTTCGAGAACACGCCGGAGTTCGTCGTTCTGTTTCTGCCCGGCGAGTCGTTCTTCAGCGCCGCCCTGGAGGCCGACACGTCTCTGATGGAGGACGCCTTCCGCAGCAACGTGGTCCTGGCCAGTCCGGTCAACTTGATCGCCCTGCTCAAGGCGGTTGCCCACGGCTGGCGGCAGCAGGAGATGGCCGAGAACGCCCAACGCATCGGCGAGACCGGGCGCGAACTCTATGACCGCGTCCGCGTCTTCGTCGAACATTTCGGGAAGGTTGGCGACGGCATCAGTCGCGCATCCAAGGCGTACGATGCGGCCGTAGGGTCGTACGAGTCGCGCATTGTCCCGTCTGCCCGTCGCCTCCACGACCAGGCTGCCGTCGGCGATAAAGCCCTGCCCGATGTCGAACGCGCTGCCCACCCCACCCGCCTCATCACCGACGGCGGCGACGCCGGCGAACCCGACGACAACGAGCCCGGCGCCTCGCGCGATTAACAACGCGCGCCGTGTTAGCCGCGGGGCTTGCCCCGCGCGTGCCGTTTGAGGCAGGCGCCGCGCTCAAGCATGCAGCGCCGCGCGCCGCGCCGCGTCAGCCGCCCGTACGGGCGCGTGCCGCTGAAAGGCGCTCGACGATGGCTCTGGCCTACCACGTCATCTTCAGCATGTACGGCTTCTGGCTGCCGAACGACCCGCGCGGGTCGTGGTCCGACTTCGTGGGTTCCTGGGAACTGTTGCGATGCGGCAAGGCCACCAAGGTCGACACGCGGCGGTCCGTCGCGGGCGTCCCGCACGACGGCCGCGCTCGCCGCGCCGCCAGGCGGGCGCTCAAGTATCCGCCGGCGACGCTCACAGGCCGGCAGGCCCGGGCCGTCGGGCGCGGCTTTGCACAAGCGACGCGCGAGGGCGCCTACGCCGTCCACGCCTGCTCCATCCTGCCCGACCACGTGCACCTGGTCGCCCGCCGGCACGCGCGTTCGGTCACACGCATCGTGGGGCACCTCAAAGGCCGAGCGACCCAGCGGCTTGTCGCCGATGGCCTCTGGCCCGAGGGACGGCCACCCGTGTGGGCGGGGCGCGGCTGGAAGGTGTTCCTCGATACGCCGCAGGACGTGCGCCGGGCCATCGCGTACGTGGAGGGCAATCCGCTCAAGGAAGGCAAACCTCGCCAGCGCTGGTTGTTTGTGACGCCGTTCGATGGGTGATGTCCGCGCGGGCCAAGCCCATCGAACGGGGCGAACAACACGCGCCCAGCAAGCTGGGCGGCTAACACGCGCGTGTTGTTCGAAGCGCCAATTCGTGGCGCGCCATGTGTTAGCCGCCCGTACGGGCGCGTGCCATGTTAGCCGCGGGGCTTGCCCCGCGCGATTGACAACACGCGACGTGCCGTGTTAGCCGCGGGGCTTGCCCCGCGCGTGCCGTTGGAACGAAACTGGACACGCCCCGCCGCGCGCAGTAACCTCTTCGCGGTGCAGGGCGGTGGGCGAGCGGTCGCCCGTCGAGCAGCGGGGAGGACCGGGACGATGAACTCGGATTTCTTGGCGCAGGACCCGTGGCGGGTCTTTCGCATCATGGCGGAGTTCGTGGACGGATTCGAGATGATGGCCCGCGTCCCGCCGGGGGTCAGCGTGTTCGGCTCCGCGCGAGCCGGGCCCGAGCACCCGTACTATCACAAGGCGCAGGAGACGGGCCGCCTCATCGCCGAGGCGGGGTTTGCGGTCATCACCGGCGCGGGACCCGGCATCATGGAAGCCGCCAACAAGGGCGCCAAGGAAGCCGGCGGCGAAAGCGTCGGACTCAACATCCTCCTGCCCTTCGAGCAGGTGGCCAACCCGTACCTGACGAAGGTCATCAACTTCCGGTACTTCTTCGTCCGCAAAGTCATGTTCTCGAAGTACGCGACGGGGCTCATCTTCTTCCCCGGCGGGTTCGGCACGCTCGATGAATTCTTCGATACCGTCACGCTGATCCAGACCGGGAAGATCCACCGCCTGCCGGTCGCCCTGATGGGGACCGATTTCTGGAACGGGCAACTCGAGTGGATCCGCGAGACGGTCCTCGACCGGTTCGGCCACATCTCGCCGGAGGACCTGGACCTGCTGTACCTGACAGACAACCCGGCCGAAGCCGTTCGACACATCTGCGAGAACCTCAGCCCCCGCGACCGCCGGGGCTGGCCCGAGTTCGCAAAATGGGACACGCCCGAAGGCAAAGTCATGCCGTAGAACGTCCGGCCGCTCGCCGCGAAGGTCTTGACCCACCGCCCACCGCCGGTACGATGAACGCAGCATCCTGGTCGGGGCAGCGTCATGGACCACCAACAGCAGGCCATTGCGAAGGCGGCCGTGCTCATCGAGGCGCTGCCGTACATCCGACGGTTCCGCGGCACCGTTGCGGTCGTCAAACTTGGCGGCTCCTTCATGGACGTGCCGCAGGACCTGGAGGCCGTCTGCGCCGACATCGCCTTCATGCGGGCCGTCGGCATCCATCCGGTCATCGTGCACGGCGGCGGCAAGGCCATCTCGCGGGCGATGGAGCAGGCGGGCCTCGCGCCGCGATGGATCGACGGACTCCGCTTCACCGGGCCCGAGGAACTCCGGATCGTCGAGGACGTCCTTGCCAGCGACGTCAACCGCCAGATCGTGCGCCTTCTGCAAGAGGCCGGCGCCAGGGCCGAGGCTCTCACCACCAAGGGACGCTGCCCCCTGAAGGCCGAACCGATGACCAGCGCCTCCGGCCGCGACCTCGGCCTCGTCGGCAAGGTGACCCAGGTCGATTCGCTCCTTCTTCGCGGCCTGTGCGACGTGGGTACCGTTCCGGTATGCGCCCCGCTTGCCCTGGGCCCGGCGGGCGAGAAACTCAACTGCAACGCCGACGAGGCGGCCGGCGCCGTCGCCCGTGCTCTGGCGGCCGAAAAACTCGTCAACGTCTCCGACACACACGGGATCCGCGCTTCGGCCGACGACGAAGGGAGCCTCCTTTCGCACCTCTCGGAGGCCGACGCCGAGCGGCTGCTCTCTGACGGCGTCATCACCGGCGGCATGATCCCGAAGGTCCGGACGCTGCTCGAAGCGCTCAAAGGCGGCGTCAAGAAGTGCCACGTCGTCTCCGGCCGCGTCCCCCACTCGCTCCTCCTTGAAATCTACACCGACCGCGGCGTCGGCACCGAGATCGTGCCGTAAGCCATTCCGGAACAGAGCCGCGACCGCGAGGGAGCGGGCCGTTCCGCGGCGCAGCAGGGCGTTCGCATGTTTATCCCTATAATCTTCGGCGTCAGCGACAAGCGCCACCCGCTGGCCCATGGCGTGCGGCACGGGTGCCCGTTGTGCGCCATGGAAACGCCGCATCACCTCGTCGAGGTCCGCCGCCAACTGTCCCTCTTTTTCATCCCCGTCTGGCGCTGGAACAAGCGGCCGATCCTCGTCTGCAACGTGTGCGGGAACACGGAACCGATCTCGCCGGAAGAGGCCGAGGAGATCCGCCGCAGGAGACCGGACCACCCGAATACGTAGACCATCTGCGGCGTAGTGATGATGCGGAGGGAACAATGACTTCGGAGAAGGAACCGTTTCAACTTGAACCGCAGGACGAGATTGCCGCCGAGCCGGTAGGCACGCGCCCGCCGGGCGAGGGGCGCGCCGGTGCGGGCGCGCTGCTTACGGCGGGGCTGCGCTTGCTCCGCCTGCACGGGCTGCGGGCGTTTGGCTTCGCGCTCCTTGTGGCCTTTACCTCAGCGGGTGTGTTGGAGGTCCTCCAGTGGATGGCGTTGGCCGTACTGGCAGTGATGGAAGAGACACCCCTGTGGTGGCTGTTCTACGACGTCTCCCTCTTGGTCTTGTTGGTGGCCGTGACCGCACTTCGTGTAGGGTACGCTTGCATGATGTTGAGGTTGCTGCAGGGTCAAAAGGCGGGGGTGGTAGGGTTGTTCGCTGCGTATAGAAGTGGCCGTCTGTGGTTCACGGTGACAGCTGCAGGTGGTGTGGCATTCCTCGGGCCGACGCTCTTTCGGCAAGTCTGGCAACATGTGCCGTGGCAGCACGTCGCTCCCGCCCTCGACCCGGAGGCGCCCATCGCCCAGTTGATCGAGCAGATTCAGCGCATCGCATGGCTGCGTCATGAACTCCTTACAGTGGTCTCCATTCTCGTGTTCGTCCCCGTCGCGTGGGCCGGGCTGATGGCGATCGTCTCCCGGCAGTCTTGGTGGGAGGCGCTTGCCCGCAGCGCCCGCCTCGCCTTCGCCCACTGGCGCCTGGCGCTGGCCTTCGTCGTCGTCGTGGTTGCGTGTACCTTCCTGCCTTACCTGGCTTCGCCATTCGCATGGGGGATTCGTGACTTGTCCGGTTCGAGCGGAATTGTGATGAGTTGGCTCTTCATTCTTGCCTCAGTAGTCCTCGGTGCGTTCTGGCTCCTGTTCGAGTCGGTTGCCCTTGTCGTAGTGTATCGCGAGATGGTCTGGCGCGAGCGGCTGGCGGCGGAGTGTAACGCGCCATAGGTTGGTCTGGTGGCGCGGTCGGACGAAGCGTCAGCCGGTGATGCACGGGAGGCTGACCCCGTTCCTCCCCTCCCCCCTCTTCCCCCAATGGTTTACCATTGGCAAGGCCCAGTTGTGAAAGACTTCACAAGCGGGGCTTCCAACCCCAAGGGGTTGGGAAGTGGTGGGGGCCGACCGCGGGGCCGAAGCAGCGCGCCTCGTGTGCCACCACGCAGCACGCCGAGCACGTGCCAGGGTTGCGGTGCACCACAGCCCGACGCCAGCCCTTCCGCTCCCCTTTTCCCGTCCCAATGGTCTACCATTGGCAAGCCCGTACCGTGAAAGATTTCATAAGCCTGCCTTCCAACCTCAAGGGGTTGGGGGGGTGGTGAGGGTTGGGGAAATGAGGGGCGTGTTGCTGGCGGAGGTGGGCCTCTACCTCGAGCCGAGGAGAGAGGCGCGGGGTGCCATGCTTTCGCTGGCGAAAGCCTGTGCGAACGCGAGGCACACGTGTTGGCGGCGCCGCTTGATTCCCGTCTCGAAAAGCCGTACCCTCGTGGCCGTCACGATCCGAGAAAGGGCGGCCATGCCAACACCCCTCAGACTCGGCGTCCTGCTCTCCGGCGGCGGCCGGACGCTCGAGAACATCCTGGCCGAGATCGACGGCGGACTCCTGGCCAATCTGGCCGAGGTCACCCTCGTCATCGCCTCGCGGCCGGGGATTCGCGGCATCGAGGTCGGCCGGAAGGCGGGCGTGCCCGTCCACCTGGTTCGCCGCAAGGAGTTCGAGAACGTTGGGGCGTATTCGCAGGCGATGGTCAAGATTCTCGACGAGGCCGAGGTCGACCTCGTGTGCCTGGCCGGATTCCTCTCGTACTGGATCCTGCCCGACCGCTATCTCGGCCGCGTGATGAACATCCACCCGGCCCTTTTGCCGTCGTTCGGCGGCACGGGGATGTACGGCCATCACGTGCACGAGGCGGTGCTGGCGCGGGGCGGCAAGGTCTCGGGCTGCACGGTCCATTTCGTGAACAACGAGTACGACGCGGGGCCCATCATCCTGCAGCGGGCGGTGCCGGCCTTCGCCGAAGACACGCCCGACACGCTGGCCGCCCGCGTTTTCCGCGAGGAATGCATCGCGTACCCGGAGGCGATCCGCCTCTTTGCCGAGGGGCGGCTGCGAATCGACGGCCAGGTCGTTCACGTCGAGGACCCGAACCATCAGCCGTAGGGTGGGTGCTTTGCATCCACGCGGCATATCACGGGAGTCGATCCGCCCATGAGCCGCACCGGCGCCTTGCACGGTTTCGCGATTCGCTCTGCGGTGTGTCCGGTCCCGTGGCCGGCCGACGTGGAGGCGGTGTTCGCGCCCCTGGCCGACCGTCGCAACCCCGTGTGGCTCGACAGCGCTGCCGGGCCGCCGCACTTGGCGCGGTGGAGCGTCCTGGCGGCCGAGCCGTCGGCGGTCCTGGTGCATCAGGGCGACGTGACACGACTGCTGGAGCCGGGCGGCCGCGTCCGGATGGAGGTGGCGCACGACCCGTTCGCGGCGCTTCGCGACGCGCTGGCGGCGGTGCGGATCGAGGCGGCAGGCGCGGCAGGCACGCTGCCGTTCGGACCCGGCCTCTACGGCTACTTCGCCTACGACTTAGGGTTCTACGTGGAGCCGACGTCGGGTCTTTCGCCCCGCCGCGACATCGCCCTGCCGGACCTGTGGCTGGGGCTGTACGAGACGGTCCTGGTGCTCGATCACCGGGACGAGCAGGCGTATCTCGTGGGCGCCGACGGGCCGCCGGCCAAGGCGCTGCGCCGCGCGCTTCACGTTAGCCGCGGGACTTGCCCCGCGCGCGACACCCGGCCCAAAGTGCGCGACGCCGGGGCCCTGCACTGTAACTTCAGCCGTGACGGCTACTTACGTGCCGTAGCCCGTGCCCGCGACTATATCGCCGCCGGCGACATCTTTCAGGTAAACCTGAGCCGCCGGTTCACCGTGGCGCGCGAGCCGCGCACCGACCGGCCGGGGCACGCCTACCAGCGGCCGAGCGACCTGTACCTTCGGCTGCGGCGATACAATCCCGCGCCGTATGCGGCCTACGTCGGCCTCGGACAGGGGCGGGCGGTCCTGTCGAGCAGCCCGGAACTGTTCCTCGACCTGGCGGGCGGGCGGGTCGTCACGCGGCCGATCAAGGGCACCAGGCCGCGGCAACCGGAGGGCGACACCGGCGCGACGGCGTTCAACCGCCGCATGGCCGACGCCCTTCTCGCCGCCGAAAAGGACAAGGCCGAACTCGTCATGATCGTCGACCTGGAGCGAAACGACATCGGCCGCGTCTGCTCCTACGGCACCGTCCGCGTGACCGACCCGCGCGCCCTGGAGGCCTACGCCGCCGTCTTTCACACCGTCGCGACGGTCGAGGGCCGCTTGCACCCGGGCCGCGACGTGACCGACCTCGTGAAGGCGACCTTCCCCGGCGGCTCGATCACCGGCGCGCCGAAGGTGCGGGCGATGCAGATCATCGCCCAACTCGAACCCACACGACGCAGCGTCTATACGGGCGCCATCGGGTATGTGGCCCCGCCGACCGACGACGAGCCGGCCGGACGCTGTGCACTGAACATCGTCATCCGGACGCTCCTTACGGCCGGGCCGAAGGTGCACCTTCAGGTGGGCGGCGGGGTGGTCGCCGACTCGGAGCCCGAGGCCGAGTTCGACGAGACCAACGACAAGGCCCGCGCGCTTCTCGCAGCCCTCGGGCTGACGGCGTAACGGGAAAGGCCAAGGCGAAATGCCCGACACACGAGTGATGTACGTTGCCGGCGACTACGTCCCGATGGCCGAGGCCCGCGTCTCGGCGCTTGACGCAGGCCTCTTGCTGGGGGCGGGCCTGTTCGAAACGCTCAGGACCTACGCCGGGGCGCCGTTCCGGCTTGGGGCGCACCTCGGGCGCCTGCGCGAAAGCGGCAATGTCCTGCGGATCTTCGTCCGGGAGACCGACGGCGAGATAGCCGGGATCATCGACCACCTCGTCGAGGCGAATCCCGGTCTATCGGCCGAGGCGCGGCTGCGGATCACGGCCACACGCGGCGCGCTCGAGGCCGGCCTCCAGGACGATGAGGCGCCGCCCGCCACGCTACTCGTTACGGCCGGGCCGATGACGCCGTATCCGGCGGAGTTCTACGAGACCGGCGCGACGGTCGTCGTCTCCGACATCCGCGTCAACGAGTCCGACCCGACCACGTACCACAAGACGACCGGCTACATGGCGAACCTGCTGGCGCTGCGCGACGCCCACCGCGCGCGGGCGGCCGAGGCCTTCCGGTTCAACACGAAGAATCGCCTGGCAGAGGGCGCCATCTCGAACGTCTTTCTCGTCCGCAACGGCCGCCTGCTGACGCCGCCCGTGGAGGACGGCCTCTTGCCGGGCATCACGCGGGCGGCCGTTCTGGAACTCGCGGCCGAGGTGGATGTGCCGGCCGAGCAGCGGACCCTGACGGTCCACGACCTCATGGAAGCCGACGAGGTGTTCCTCACGAACTCGATCATGGAGGTCATGCCGGTCGTCCGCGTCGAGGCCCGCGAGATCGGCGGCGGCAAGCCCGGCCCCGTCACGCAAGCGCTCGCCGGCGCCTACCGCGCCCTGGTGGCCCGCGAGACGGGTGCTTCCCGGCCGTAAGGCAAGTTTTCGGGCGAAAACTTTACTTGGTGGGGCGTGCCCGCGCGTAAGTAAAGCCGGCTTTACTTGCCGGCTTTGCCCGCTCCCGGCCTGGGCTTGGGCGGCGGCAGGAACGGGACCTTGCCGCTTTCGGGCACCTTGCCGGGCACGGCCCGCTGGGCCGTCAGGATGATGGTCTCCTGCCACGTGTCGGGGCCGTGGCGCTGGAAGAAGCCGGCGCCGCCGAAACTGATGCCGGGCCCGGCCGCCGGCGACGTCGGGCCGATCACGAGCAGCCGCCCGGGCGGCAGCCGCACCTCCGCCGCCAGGTCGGACAGCGCGCACGTGCTCCGACCCATCCGCTGGGCGTGCCCCTGCTCGGTCCGGACCCACCGCATCCGCTCCTTGCCGTGCAGCACCTCCGGCACGAGGGCGATGCGGACGGCGGCGGGGTCGGACGGGTCGTGACGGCAGACGGCGCGGAGCCGGGTGGTGGCCTCGTCGAAGTGGCGGCCCACGAGGCGGCCGGCCGCGTCGGTCCACACGAGGTCGATGGTTTCGCGCTCCTGCCCGAGGGCGATCGCGAAGTCCAGGTTCTCGGGAATCACCAAGCCGTGGACCTTGGCGGTGCGGTCGGGCGTCTCGGCCAGCAACTCGTTCAGGCGCTCGGCCGCCAGGTTGGCGCCGTCGCCGAGGCGCATCTCGTTGGCTTCCCAGAGGGCCTGTTTCTCATGCGGCACGTTGGTCGTGCCGAGAAGGCGCCACACGTCCTCGATCGGCGCGTCGGGGCGGAGCCGGTGCTGGAGAAAGACGGTCCGGACCTGGTACATCGTCCTGGGGGTGGCGCCGCCCTTCGGCATCATCGGCTTGAGGTTGATGGGGCCGGACCTGCCGCCGGACTGTCCCCCGCAGCCGGCCAGGGCGGCGGCCATGCCCGCCAGCAGACAGGTCGCGATGACGGCCCCGAAACGCATCGGCCGCAGTATAGGGGCGGCGGGCGCCGAAGTCAACGCGCGGCGCGCCCGTTAGCCGCGGGGCTTGCCCCGCGCGGCGGCCCCGTTAGCCGCGCGGGGCGCCCGTTAGCCGCAGGGTTTGCCCCGCGCGGCTTACGAGGGTTCGGCCCCGGCCCCCAAGGCCTCGAGCCGCTCGCGGGCGGCCTCGTACGACGGGGCCAGTTCGAGGACACGCAGGTACAGGGCGACGGCATCGTCCGTGCCGACGGTCCCATTGTCGGCGGTCTCAGGCGCCCCGTCCCGGCCGATCGCGGCGGCGTCTTCGTACGCCAGGCCCAGGTTGAACAGCACGTCCGGGTCGTTCGGCGCCAGCCGCCGGGCACGTTCGAAAACGCGAAGGCAGTCGGCCGGGCGCCCGAGCGCGGCGTAGCACATGCCCAGGGCGATGGCCGTGTCCACCTGTGTCGGATCGAGGCGGGAGGCGCGGTCGAGGGCCTGCTCGGCCTCGTCGTAGCGGTCGAGGTCATACAGGGCCCGGCCCGTCAGGTAGTAGCCGCGCGGGTCGAACGGTGCGAGGCGGCACATCCGTTCGGCCACGGCCAGCGACGGCTCCACCTGGCCGGCCTCCAGCAGGACCGACGCGAGGTTTCCGAGGGCGTCGAGGTTGTCGGGATTGTCGCGGGCGATCCGGCCGAGTTGTTCCAGGGCGAGGTCGCGCCGGCCGAGGTCGGCCTCGATCAGGGCCCGGTTGATCCGAAGGGGCAAATCCTCGGGGCGGCGAGCCAGGCCCCGCTCGAAGGCGTCGCGGGCCTCGCGGAACTTGCCCTGGATGGCCAACAGGATGCCGAGGTCGTTCTCCAGTTCGTGGGCGCGGCCGGAGAAGGCCATGGCCCGGCGCAACTGTTCCTCGGCTTCGTCGAACCGCCCTTCTCCGGCAAAGAGCGACGAGAGGTTCCGGTAGAGTTCGTCGCGGTGCGGCTCTTCGCGCAGCGCTCGCCGCAGGACGCGGGTGGCCCGGGTCGTGGCAGACCGCGAGTGGCCCGCGCTCGTCAGGTGCGAGAGAATAAGCGGGTCGGAGGGGCTCAGTTCCAGCGCACGCAGCAGGTGCTTGCGGGCCTTGGCGTCCTGGCCGAGGTGCATCAGGGCGACGCCCAGGTCCAGGTGGACGCGGGAATCGTCCTCGGCCTCCGACAGCAGTTCGCGGTAGATTTCGACGGCACGCTTCGGCTCGCCGTGCTGGACGTGGTAGCCGCCGAGCGCGAGGCGGGCCTCGCGCGAATCGGGGTACAGGTCCAGTTCGCGCTCGAGTTGTTCGTATGCCCGCTCCAGGTCGCCGCGCGCCCCAAAGGCGCGGGCCATCGACAGGTGAAGTTCCGGAAACTCGTCGTCGGCCTCCGCGGCCCGCAGCCAGACGTCGATGGCCTGGTCGTACCGTCCCTGTTTGAACAGCGCCAGACCCCAGTGATACGGGATCTCTGCCGAGGCGGGATGGATGCCGATGGCCTCCTCGTAGAGGCGTTCGGCCTGGTCGAAGTGTCCGACGTTGCCGTAGGAGCCGATGAGTTGCGCCAGGACGGCCTCGTCGTCGGGGGCCAGGCGCCGGGCCCGTTCGAGGTGGCCGACGGCCTCGCGGTCGTCGGCCCGGAGCCACGAGACGAACGCCAGGCCGAACCAGGCCTCGACACAGTCGCGGTCCAGGTCGACGGCCTTCAAGAGTTCGCGTTCCGCCTCGTCCACGCGGTTCAGGTACGCCAGGCACCGGCCGGCCATGGCGCGGGCGTCGGGCAGGTCGGGGGCGACCTCGATGGCTTGGCGGCAGGCCGCCAGGGCCTCCTCGTACGCCCCCTGTTCGAGCAGATGGTCGGCCTGCTCGAGGAACTCTTCCGGGTCCTGCCAGTCGGCCATGCGTTACCCCTGCGCTACGTCTCGGGAGCCTGCCGCGTACAGGCCAGTTCGTTCTGCCGTGGTGCCTGCGGCCGCGAGAACGGCTGCCGGCCCACTTTCGGGTTCACCTCGACGCGCCGGAGGCGAATCGTGTAGAGGAGCGGGCCGGTCGGCACGCCCGCCTGGTCGATGGGCGTCATCCGCCACCGCCGGCTGATCACGAGCCCGTCGGCCGGACGCCAATCGTCCATCCGCACCCGCATCAGACGCCCGAAGAACGGGTCTTCCGACCACCGGATGAGCGCGGTCTCCACGCGGCCGGACCCCTTGCGGACCTCCACGACGGTCCGGTCGTCGCCCGAATAGCCGGAGGCGGGGCCGCAGGTCACCATGAGACGGTGCCACGTGCGGGCCTCGCCGGGGCCGGTCCGCGTGCCGACGTAGAGCAGGTCGCAGCCTTCGCGTGCGAGGCTAAGCGGCATCGGCAGAAGTTCGGTGACGAGCCTGGCGTCGCCGGCCGCCCGTCCTCGGGCCGCCAGGTCGGTCGTTTCCGCCCCGTCGCGGAAGAGGCGCAGGCGCGACCCGTCGAAGACGGTCACTTCGCGGCGTGCGGGCCTCTCGATGCGGAAGCGCCCGCCGACCGGGTCCAGCAGCCAGACCTCGTCGGTGTCGGCGTCGCCGCGCGGCCGGTGTTCGGTCCGGGTGACCTCGGCCCGCAGGACCTGGCACTCGGCCCATCGGTACTTCGAGCCGTGCGCCCAGACGGCGTCGCGGACGATCCGCCGGGCGGCCTCGTCTTCGATGGCGTCCAGGCGGCGGTTGAGCATGTCGCAGCGCGAACATCCTGCGGCGACCGCAGCCACGACGGCCACCGCCAGAAGGACGCCCACGGCCCGCCGCCGCGAGCCGTGGCGCCCGCATCCGTTGCGATGACTCCGTGCGTTCATCATCAAGGGGCCTTTCGCGCATATCCCTGGCCGCGCGACCGCCCAGCCATTATACTCTCGGACCCTGGCCGTCCACAAGACGGCTTCTCGTGGGTCCGGAATCGGGGCGACCGCCCGTGCTGCGAGCCGACTATTTCTACCGATTTCCGTGGCTGCTCCTGGCGGCGGCGCTGGGGCTGTCGGGGCTGGGCATCGCGGGCATCTACGCGGCCACGGCGGGCGGCGAAGGCGACCCGTTCTGGGGCACCCCCGCCGGCAGGCAGGCCGTGTTCCTGGCTGCGGCGATGGCCGTGTTCGTCCTGGCCCTGGTTCCGGGTTACGTTCGCCTGGCGAAGTACAGTTACGCCCTTTACGCCGTCAGTTTGCTGGCGCTGGTGGTGCTGGCGGGGATGCGGAACCGCGGCTGGACGATCCCGCGGTTCATCTACCCCACCAACTATGCGTACTCCTGGATTAACATCCCGGGGACGAGCCTGAAACTCCAGCCGTCGGAACTCGCGAAGATCGCCTTCATCCTGTCGCTGGCCTATTACCTCAGGTTCCGCAAGAACTATCGCACCTTCACCGGGCTGCTCGTGCCCTTCGTGATGGCGCTCGTGCCCACGGTGCTGGTTCTGTACCAGCCCGACCTGGGCACCGCCATGCTGTTCCTGCCGATCCTGTTCCTGATGCTGTTCGCGGCGGGGGCGCGCGGCAAGCACTTGGTGGCGATCATGGCGATGGGCCTTGCGATGGTGCCCGTCTTCTACTCCTCGATGCGCGGGTACCAGCGGATGCGGATCGACTCGTGGCTGCTGCACGGATGCGCCGAACGGATGCACTTCGCGATGGCGCCGAAGCCGAACGGCGACGGCGGCGCTGCGGACAACAAGGACGCCGACGCCGAGCGCGGCCGCGACAAACCGCCGGCGGCCGTCAACCATGCCCCCGTCTCGCGCCTCGCCCGGATGACCGATACCGAAAAGGCCGACCTCGTGCGCGAGGTCACGGGCATGTGGCGGTTCCGTCTGTGGCGGCTGGCGACGGCCGTCTCGTGGGGCAAGGACAAACGGGAGTTCGCCGAGGCGAGGGAGGTCCTGTTCAAGGCACTCGACGACGGGCCCGGGCCCAAGAGTTTCGACGCCCTGCGGTTCTTCTTCGGAAGCCTGCTCGCGGGCTACGGCCACCAACTGTTCCAGGCGAAGGTGGCGGTCGGGGCCGGAGGACTCACGGGACGCGGGTGGCTCGAAGGGACGCAGACACGCTACGGGTTCCTGCCGGAGGCGCACACCGACTTTCTGTACCCGACGCTGGCCGAGCAGTTCGGTTTTCTCGGCGCGGCCGGCGTGGTGCTTCTGTACGGCGTGATCTGCCTGTTGGGCGTGGACGTCAGTTTCTCGACCACCGAACCGTACGGGAAACTGCTGGTGGTGGGCGTGGTGTCGCTGGTGGCGGCCCAGAGTTTCCTGAACATCGCGATGAGCATCGGCCTGATGCCGATAACGGGCATTCCGCTGCCGCTGATGTCGTACGGCGGGTCGAGTCTCGTCAGTTCCTTTCTGGCGCTGGGCCTGCTCTCGAACGTGGCGGTGCGGCGGCTGTACCTCATCGCCCCGCGACCGTTTGAGTGGCGGGAGTAGGCCGTGCGCCCACCGTCAAGCCTCACCCTGTGGCGAACAAGGCGGGCGCCCGAACGGCCGTGTGGCCGCTGGCCGCCGCGCTTGCGCGGCGCGGGGGAGCGGGCTCCGGCACTCTGCCCGAAACTTCCACCGCACGGCGGGTTTGTACCCCTGAACACGCACACGCGCAGCGGGGGCCGGGCAGCCCCGCGGGAGGCAAACGCATGGCCATCGGCAACGCAAAGGTGACGCGGCGCATCTTCCTGGCGTCCTCGGCGGCGGGAGGCCTGCTCGTCGTTCCCAGGCACGTGCTGGGCGGCGAGGGCCAGGTCCCGCCGAGCGAAACGTTCGGGTCGGCCCTGATCGGCTGCGGCGGCCGGGGGCCCGGCACGCACGGGGACCTGAAGGGCAAGCATGGGCTCGCGACCCACTGTCTGGCCGCCTGCGACGTCCACCTCGGCCGCGCACGCAACTTCCAGAAGCGGGCCGGACCCAGTTGCGAGGTGTACCAGGACTTCCGCCGCGTCGTCGAGCGGAAGGACATCGAGGTGGTGGCCATCGGCACGCCGCCCCACTGGCACGCCCTCATCTCCATCGCCTGCATGGAGGCCGGCAAGGACGTCGTCTGCGAGAAGCCCGCCACCCGCTTCGTCGCCGAGGGACGGGCCCTCGCCGACGCCGAGAAGCGCTACGGACGCGTCTACCAAGTGGGCACGTACGGCCGGTTCGGCATGAGCCGAAACGAGAGCAACCGCGAGATGCGCAAACTCATGACGAGCGGCCTGCTGAAGCCCTGCAAGGGCCGGTATGTGCACCGAGGCGGCCTGAAGGTCAAACAGTGGAGCGGCCGGGTCGACGTCGCGCCGCAGCCGGTCCCCGAGCACCTGGACTGGGACCTGTACTGCGGCCCGTCGCCCATCAAGCCGTTCCATCCGCCTCGACACGGCGGCACGCACCGCTGGTACTGGGACTACGAGGGAGGCGGCTTGGGCGACATGGGCCATCATAAGTTCGACCCCCTCACCTGGCTCTTCGGCAAGGACCACACGGCCCCGGTCAAGATCGAGGCTCACGCCCCGCCACCCCATCCGGAGGTCTCCTGCATGTGGGGCTGGGTCAAACTGACTTATGCCGACGGGTTCCAGATCGTCATCGAGAGCGGCGAGTGGGGCGAGCCCACCGGCCTGAAGAGCGTCCGACCCAGCGCCGACGACCTCAGCGACGCCGACAAGAAAAAACTCCAGGCCTTGCCCGACCCGAAACCGTGCGTGGGGTTCGGCGAGGCCGTCAAGACCCGCCAGAAGGCGGGCGGCCACGCCGAGGCCGCCCATCGCACCGCCTGCATCATGCACCTGGCCAACATCGCCATCCGCACCGGGCGGACGATCCAATTCGACCCCGTCAAGGAAGTCGTTATCGGCGACGAGGAGGCCAACCGCCTCGTCCACCAGCCCATGCGGGCCCCTTGGCACCTGTAACGTGAGAATCGGAGATACAACCATGGCGAAGACCGATACACTCGCCGACATCGTCGCCCGCATGCCCGAACTGGACGAGGGCGGCAAGAAGGGCCGAGAGAAAGGCAAACTGACCGGCCCCACGTGGCCCGACGCCATCCGCCAGGTCTACGACCCCGTCCTGGCCGGCGGCAAGAGGGCCGTCCTCGCGCTCATCGGCATGCTCAAGCCCGTCGACGACGGCGCCGACTACAAGGTCCGCTACACCCTGCACGGCCTGTCCGTCTACACCCGCCGCAAGGGCAAGGAGAAGCAGCGGGCCGACGTCATCGACGCCTACACCACGGCGCTGGGGCAGGATCGGCCTGCGCCCATCAAGGAGTTCCTCGCCTGGGAACTCGAGACCGTGGGTGACAAGCGCGCCGTCCCGGCCCTGGTCGCACTTCTCGCCGACCCCACCGTCGGGCCGGACGCGGTCCGCGCCCTGGTGGCCATCGGTGACGGCGCGGCCGAGCCGATCCGCGCCGCCCTGGCCAAGGCCGGGGGCAAGATGCGGCTGCACCTGGTCCAGGCGGCCGGCCAGTTGAAAGACGCCGCCGCCGTCCCTTACATCAGGAAGGCTGCCGAGGCCCAAGACGCCGACCTCCGCATCACCGCCCGATGGGCCCTGGCGACCATCGGCGACGCTGGCTCGGCCGAGGTGTGTCTGGAAGGCGTCGCGGCCAAGGACTGGGAACGCGTCAAGGCCGTCAAGGCCTGCCTCCTGCTCGCCGAGACCCTTGCCCGAGCCGGCAACAAGCGCGCCGCCGCAGACCTGTACGAACGTCTCAAGAAGGCGTGCTCGGCCGACGACGCGTACATCGGCGAAGCCTGCGACCGCGGCCTGAAGGCCGGGGGGTAGGCTCCGGGCCACTCCGAGCCCGACCTGCAAGGCTCGGGGCACACATCCGTTGCCCGGCGCGCCGCGCCCGCGGCCCTTGCTGGATGGCCCGGCGGTTACTATGCTTATAGGGGAACGCGGAGGCCTGTCATGAAGATGCGCGTTGTTATCGAGCAGGACGAGGACGGCGTCTTTGTGGCCACATGCCCGGCGCTGCCGGGATGTGTGTCGCAGGGCAAGACGCGCGAGGAGGCGTTGGCGAACATGCAGGACGCCATTGCCGGTTACGTCGAGAGCCTCCGCAAGCACGGTGAGCCGATTCCACCGCCCATCAGCGAGGAAGTCGTCGAGGTCGAACTGTGAGCAAACTGCCGGTTGTATCCGGCCCCGATGCAGTCAAGGCCCTGCGAAGGATCGGCTACGAAGTCGATCACCAGACAGGTAGCCATCTGATTCTAAGGCGAGCCACGCCTCCCCACCGCCGCCTGACCGTGCCCAATCACACGGAACTCGCAAAAGGCACGCTACGGGCAATCATCCGTGAGGCCGGCCTGACGGTCGATGCGTTTGCTGCCCTGCTCTGACCGGGTCGCCCCTGCGCGCAGTTCCGGTTCCTTTATCCCCTTCGGCGGGTTATACTGCGCGGGAACGTCTTGGATCGGAAAGGTGCACGCCATGGATTCTCTTTTGTTTCTGATGGTTGCTGCCGCGCTGCTGGCGGCCGTGTGGGTGCCTGTGGTTGCGGATGCGGCCGTGGTGAACGAGTCGGCGCGCCGGATCCCGGTGGCCTACGACGTGGACGTGGTGGTCGTGGGCGGTTCGACCGCCGGCGTCGAGGCCGCCGTGGCTGCCACAAGGGCCGGCGCCACGGTCTTCCTGGCGGCCCCGCGGCCGTATCTGGGCGAGGACATCTGCGCGACGAAACGCCTGTGGCTCGAAGCGGGCGAGACGCCGCCCACGCCGCTCGGACTCAAACTCTTCTCCGACACCGGCGAGGCGCCCGCCCAGAAGGACCCGCGTGCCCTTCCCTTCACCTACAAGGCCGATCTGCCGTCGGCCGGCGTCCACAAGGACCGGCGGCCCCCCCGCCTGACCGATGGCCGTCTCGGCCCCCCCGAGACCGAGAGCGTCCAGTACGACGGCGACGTGACGATTCTGTGCGACCTCGGCAAGCCGCAGGACGTGGCCGAGGTTCGGGCCGTCGTGTTCCACCGCGCGGGCGACTTCGGCCTCGGCGGCGCGGCCGTCGAGACATCGGCCGACGGGAAGGTCTGGGCCGACGCCGTCGCGCTCGGGCCCGGCGCATCGGGCGGCGACTCGATCACCGCGACGGCGCCGATCGGCGCGACGCTCCGCCACGCACGGTTCCGTTTCAAACGGGCCGAGGGCACGAAGCGAATCCTTCTCGGCGAGATCATGCTCCTGCGGCCGAAGGGGCAGACGACCGCCGATGTTGCGACCGCCGGCGCTCCCGTCTCTCGCGGTCCCGTGCGGCCGATGCACGTCAAGAAGGCGCTCGACGAGGCGGCGCTGGCGGCCGGCGTGAAGTTTCTCTTCGGCTGCTACGTGACGGATGTCCTGACCGACGCCGCCGGCAAGCCGGCCGGCATCGTCATGGCGAACCGGTCGGGGCGGCAGGCGGTCCCGGCGAAGGTCATCATCGACGCGACCGACCGGGCGCACGTTGCACGCATGGCCGGGGCCGAGTTCCGGCCGTACCCGAAGGGCAAGCAAGAGTTCAAGCACGTCGTCATCGGCGGCGACGTTCAGAAGGCCGGGGGCGTCTCCGGCCGCAAGGTCGGCCTTCGGTTCGGGGCGGCCGAGATCATCGAGTACACGCTCCGCCTGCCGATGGCCGACTCTTCGTACGCCTCCTTCGCCGAGGCGAACCAGAAGGCCATCGACGCCACGTTCCACCCGCGGCAGTTGGACGCCTCGGAGATACCCTTCCAGGTTCCGCCCGACTCCGTCAGAGGCCGGGCGAGCATGACGGGCGAGTGGCCGGGCGCCGCAAAGGCCGACCTCGACGCCTTCCGGCCGGCCGCGCCTGAGCGGCTGTACGTGCTGGGCGGCTGCGCCGACGTGCCGCGCGACGTGGCGGCGCGCTTGCTGCGGCCGACGGCGCTGATGGCCGTCGGCTCGCGGATCGGCCAGGCGGCGGCGGCCGAGGCGAAGCAAATCGGCAAACTCCACGGCGTCCGTTTGGCCGGGGCGAAGGGCCAACCCGCCACCGGCGGCGACGTGAAAGAGTTCCTCCGCGGCGTGCGGCCGACGCAAGGAGGGCTTGCGACCGTGCCCGCGAATGAGCGGAGCCTGCCCGTCCTCGGCACCTACGACGTCGTGGTGATCGGCGGCGGGACGGGCGGCGCGCCCGCCGGCATCGGGGCCGGGCGGCACAAGGCCAGGACGCTCGTCGTCGAGTACCTGCACGGCCTGGGCGGCGTGGGGACGCTCGGCATGATCACCAAGTACTATCACGGGTACCGCGGCGGGTTTACGGCCGAGGCCGACGCGGGCACCAAGGCCATCGGGGCACGCGTCTGGGGCATCGGCAAGGCCGAATACTGGCGGCGGGCGAACCGCAAGGCCGGCGCCGAGGTCTGGTTCTGGTGCCTCGGGTGCGGGGCCTTCGTCGAGGACGGAACCGTCAAGGGCGCGGTCGTCGCGACGCCCGAGGGGCGCGGCGTGGTGCTCGCCAAGACCGTCATCGATTCGACCGGCAACGCCGACATCGCCGCAGCCGCCGGCGCCGAGACGACCTATACCGGCGGCGGGCACATGGGCATCCAGGGCACCGGCCTGCCGCCCATCCAACTCGGCGCCGGCTACACGAACACCGATTACACGTTCGCCGACGACACCGACGTGGTGGACTTCTGGCACCTGTTCGTCACGGCGCGCGAAAAGTTCCGCGGCGCGTACGACCTGGGGCAACTGGTCGATACGCGCGAGCGGCGGCGAATCGTCGGCGACGTGACCATCACGCCGATGGACATGATGCTCGGCCGCACGTGGCCCGACACCATCTCGGTGCACAAGTCGAACTTCGACAGCCACGGCTTTACGGTGCACCCGATCTTTCTGCTGCGTCCGCCCGACCGCGCGGGCCTGACGGTGTACGTGCCGTTTCGGGCGCTGTTGCCGAAGGGGCTCGACGGCATCGTCGTGACGGGTCTGGGCGCCAGCGCCCACCGCGACGCCATCCCCGTCATCCGGATGCAGCCGTGCGTGCAGAACCAGGGCTACGCCGCCGGGACGGCCGGGGCGATTGCGGCACGAAGCGCTGCCAGTATCCGCAACATCGACCTGCGGAGCGTCCAGGAGCACCTGGTCGCGAAAGAGTCGCTGCCGAAGGCGGTCCTGGAGTTCAAGGACACGTTTCCGCTGCCGAAGGAACGGGTGGCGGAGGCCGTCCGAAACGCCGGCAAGACGGGCGGCGGGCACGCGGCGCTGGCGGTCATCCTCGCGCAGCCCGAGACGGCCGTGCCGCTCCTGCGCCGGGCCCACAAGGCCGCCAAGTCGGCCGACGAGGCGCTCGCTTACGCCCACGTCCTCGGTATGATGTGGGACCCGACGGGCGTCGAGACGCTCATCCGACAGGTTCAAAGCGCCGAGGCGTTCGACAAGGGCTGGAACTACCGCGGGATGGGGCAGTTCGGGATGAGCATCAGCGCGCTCGATTCCTACATCATCGCCCTGGGGCGGACGCGCGACGGGCGGGCCCTGGCGCCGATCCTCGAAAAGGTAGCGCTGCTGGATGCCTCGAAGGAGTTCTCGCACCACCGGGCCTGCGCCCTGGCGCTTGAGGCGCTGGCGGGTGCGGGCGCGTCGAACGTGCCGAGGGCCGAACGGAAACGGGCCGCCGCGGCCCTGGCGGCGCTCCTTGCCAAGCGGGGCATGACCGGCTACGCCACGCCGACGGTCGATGCCGCCAAGGCCCAGACCGAGCCGAGCCGCACGTCCACCGTCCCGCGGAGCAACTCGCTGCGCGAACTCGTGCTCGCCCGGGCGCTGTATCGCTGCGGCGACCACGAGGGGGTGGGCGAGACGATCCTGCGCGCCTACGCCGCCGACCTTCGCGGCCACTACGCCCGCCACGCACAGGCGGTGCTGGCCGAGACGAAGTAGGCCGGTGCGCGCCCCGGTGCCTTGCGATGCTGCCGGGGCGACGCTTCGCTTTGCCCCGGCCTACATGCTCCTGACTAGCCGCGAGCGTGAGCGAGCGGCAGAATGAAAGGCCACCCGTGCGACAGGTTCTACCTGCACTCATCCTGGCGATGCTTCTTGGGATTGCCGCCGCGTGCGGCGCCAAGGAGTTCCACGTCGCGCCCGGCGGCGGCGACGAGAATCCCGGCGCGCAGGCCGCGCCGTTTGCGACGATTCGGCGGGCTCAGGAGGCCGTGCGGGCGCTCGGCGCGAAGGGCCTCGCCGAAGACGTGACGGTCGTCCTCGGCGGCGGGACGTATCGGCTCGCAGAGCCGCTCGTTTTCGGGCCGCAGGATGGAGGCACGGCGCAGCACGCCGTCACGTACGCGGCGGCGGAGGGCGAGACGGTCACGATAAGCGGAGGCCGTGTCGTTACCGGCTGGAAACGCAGCGCGCGGGACGTCTGGACCGCACGGGTGCCGGGCGTCGCAGGGGGCACGTGGTATCCGCGTCACCTGTGGGTGGGTGGAAGAAGGGCCGTCCGCGCCCGTACGCCGAACGCTGACGGGGACAGGCCGTACCGGCAGTTGACTGACGGCGGCGTCTCGAAGGACCTGAAGACGTTTACCATCACGCTCCCGCCCGGGACGGTCCGGAAGTGGCCGGGCCTTGAGGACACCGAAGTGGTGGTCCTGAAACTGTGGTCGGCGCTGCGGAAGCGTGTGGCCGCGGTGGACGAGCAGACGGGCGTGGCGACCCTGCGCCCGCCGCACGTCAAGGGAAGCGCGGGCAACCGGGCCCGCAAGGGGATGTGGTGCTGGTTCGAGAACTCTCCCGATTTTCTCGACGTGCCCGGCGAATGGTACCTCGACCGCGCCGGCGGCGTCCTCTCGTACATGCCCCGCGCGGGCGAGAATCCGGCGAAGGTCGAGGTCGTCGTGCCCGCGCTCTCGCGGCTCGTCGTCGTCGAAGGCACGCCGGAGCGTCCCGTCCGCAATCTGCATTTTGCCGGCATCCGCTTCGCCCACACCGACTGGGCCCCGCCGGCGCCCGGCCACGACGGTCGCCAGGCGTTCTTCTGGTACGCCGGGGCGGAGGGCGTCACGGAGCAGCAGGCGCATCCGAAGTCGGCGATCCACTGGCGGTG
This sequence comes from uncultured Anaerolineales bacterium, assembly GCA_964539385.1. Classification (GTDB taxonomy): domain Bacteria; phylum Planctomycetota; class Phycisphaerae; order FEN-1346; family FEN-1346; genus JAUVZF01. The sequence continues at coordinate 67,309 of CAZIJC010000006.1, forward strand.
GGCCGTCGGGTGCAGCCTGACCGGCTGCGAGGTCTCGCGCACCGGCGCGACGGCCGTGCGGCTGGAGACGGGGTGTTCGGACTGCCGCGTCGAGGCCGGCCGCATCTTCGACGTCGCGGGCAACGGCATCATGGTGGGCGTGCACCACGACCCCTCCGCCGCGCAGCGTGGCAAATCGCCGCCGGGCGCGACGGCGCCGCTCCTGCCGCGCCCGGAACTGCCGCACCACGTCCAGGTGACCAACAACCACGTGCGCGCCTGCGGCGTGACGTTTCCGGGGGCGGTGGGCATCTGGGTCGGCTTCGCGCGCGACATCCGCGTGGCCCACAACCTCGTGTATGACATGCCGTACACGGGCATCTCGATCGGGTGGAAGTGGAACACCGAGCCGACCAGCGCCGCCCGCCACCTCGTCGAGCACAACCACATCCACGGCTGCCTGACGCGGTTGGCCGACGGCGGCGGCATCTACTCGCTTGGATGCATTCCGGGGACGGCCCTTCGGGGGAACCTGATTCACACCATGCGCCGCAGCCCGTTCGCGCACGGTGCGCCGAACAACGGCATCTTCTTCGACGAGGGCTCGAAGGGGTTCCTCGTCGCGGACAACGTCATCTACGAGACCGCGGGCGAGGCCGTCCGTTTCAACCGCTCGAAGAAGGAGTGGCACACCTGGCGCGACAACGTCCTGGGCGAGAAAGCGGACGCCGCGCGCCTGGAGGCGATCCGGGCGACGGCAGGCCTTGAGCACGACTACCGGAGCCGCCCCTGACAGCGTTGTGCTGGTCCGTGCGCGGCGTCAGGTCACGACCTCGTTCTTCGGACGCTGGATGAAGAAGTAGATCAGCGCGCCGATGATCCCGGTGAACACGATCACCAGGATCCAGATCAGTTTCATGTTGTTCTCGCTGGGCGTGTGGCTGATGGCGTCGATGAGCATCCACAACCAGAACCCGAACAGCGCGATGCCCAACAGTCCAAAGACGACCATGAACAGACATGCTCCGGCGCCGCCTGCGGCGTCTGGACCAGACTCCATAAGCGTCCCCTTTCCCTGACGTGATGTGGTCCCCGTGGCCGCAACTTAGACGGCGCGAGCGGGCTTGGCAACTTAAAAAAAACCGCTGGCCGCCGAGCCGTTAGGCGGTGCCTGCGGCCGGGGCCGGGTCACTTCTTCTTCTGCGCTTCGGGCGGGTTCTCCCACACCTCTTTGAGGACCTTGGCCATGTCGGGATCGTGCACGAGGACCTCGGCGCGGA
>CAZIJC010000007.1:0-67106 GCA_964539385.1 uncultured Anaerolineales bacterium
CGGCGGAGGTCGTCGAGCGGGCTCGGGCGCCTGCGGACGCGGCGCGGGCGGCTCAGACGGTGCCGGCGCTTCGGCAACCTCGGCGGCGGAAAACGCCTCGGCCGCTTGCTTCACACCCTGGGGCCAGACTTCGGCCCCCTCGAGGTGGATCGCGCCGATGCGGCTGCGGTCGGTGAAGAGCGAGAAGAGGCCTTCGTCGAGCCAAGCGTCGGTGACGGTGGCGACGCGGGCGCCGTCGGGCATCCGAACCGACAGGCCACGGACCACCTGCCGGCCGAACCAGGAAAGGCCCCAGCCTTCGGCCTCCACGCGAACGGGCAGGTGCGCGCTGGCGGCGTCAAGGACGTACCGCCGGACGGGGCCGACGGACAGGATCGTGGGGGCAAAGGCCACAAGGAGGACGATCGCCGCCGCCAGCACCAGCAGGCCGCGTCGCCGCCGGCGTCCGGGCGGCCGATCGCCCCCGTCGTCGGGGGGTTGGTCGGTGGCCGGGGGCCCGCCCTCGGCGGGTGACGGTTCCTTCGCCGGCGGCCGCTTTTTCGGCGGCGCTTTGGCGGGGCGCGCCTTCGGTTTCGGCGGCGTTACCTCTTCGGCAACGGGAATCGGCACCGGTTGGGCGACGGGAACGACCTCCGGCTCAACCGGCTCGGCAACCGGCAGGTCCGGAGGAAGGTCTTCCGCGAGCGGCGTCTTCTCGGAACCGGGAACCGGCTCGGCCGGCGTATCGGCCGGGTCGTCGGCAGGCGGCCGATCTTGAGAATCGTTTGAGGTCATCCGTGCACACCCTCTCAGAAGCCGCGCCTTGGCGCCGGTGGGGGCAGACCTACCGGGCCACTTCCTTCATCGAGACGTTGTCGAAGTAGAAGGTGCCGGGCGGCCAGTAGGCGTAAACCTTCAGGACGACGTACTCGATTTGTGATTGCGCCAGAGTCGGAATCTCGCAGATCCGCACGTTCGATTCCCACGCTTTGCCGGCCGTCGCGCACCGCAGCGCCAGGTACGCGTCGTACACGACGCGCTTCTCGCCTGCCACGTCGGCCCAGCCGCGGATGAACAGTTTCGGGAAGAAGAAGTCGGTGCTCTTGCCCTTGTAGTTGATGCTGACCTTGTAGGCCTTGCCGGGCGTGACGGGGATGGGAGCCGAGTCGTACGCCACGCCGTAGATGCCGGCGACCGTGTCGTACTTGGGCCCGGAGGTGGGCGAGGGCGTGGGCGCCTCCTCGGCGGCGGCGCCGGCCTTGTATTGCTTCTGCCACGCCACCCATTCGTCGTGGTACACGTCGGTGTTGATCTTGAGGCACTTGCCGGTGGCGCCGCCGGCCGACCAGAACGTGGTCAGGCCGTCGAGCCTCTGCCAGCCGTCGGGCGTCTTGGCGCCCGTCTCGAAGGTGCCGTTCTTGACGAGTTCCGGCCCGCGGGTGGGCGCCTTGGCGTCGGCCTCGGGCGTGGCCGTCGGCACGGGTTTCTTGCGGCGGCCGGTCAGTTGCAGGAGGACCTGGTCCTGAACGGGGTTGACGAGTTGCGGCTCAGCGGCGCGGCGTGTGTCGCTTATGGTGAGGGCGTTCTTGTTCAGGTTGAGGTTGAGTCCGCGGAACGTCATGGCAAAGCCGCTGCCTATGGGCCGGACCTCGCCCCACAGGCCGATCTTCGCGCCGAAGCGCTCGGTCAAGATTTTCGCCATCTCGGCGGGCGGCGTGTCGAGCGTCGGCATCTTCTTGGCCGCCATCGCCTCCTTCAGGCTCAGCCGTTCGACGACGACCAGGTTCAGGCGCCTGGCGCGCAGGCGCAGGCGTTCGGCGAACGCGAGGCCGGCCTTGCCGCCGTCGGGCGAGGAGAAGGGGAAGATCACGACCACGATCTCCTCCGGCTTCGGCGGCGCCTCGGCGCGGGCGAGACCGCAGGCGGCCGCCAGCAGACACGCCGTCGCGGCCCAGCACGTTCGCATGGGGTCAGTCCTTTCCACGGCGCCGGAGGTCCCGCGCCACGCCGCGCAGACGTTTCTCCAGCGCCTCTTTCGGGCGGACGGCCTGCTCGAACAGGACGGCCGCCACGTCCGACCAGTTGGTCACGACGTGGACGGTCTGCGGCAGGGCCGCCAGTTCCGCCGCCAGTTTTTCGTAATCCTCCGGGTCGTCCTCCGACCAGTCCACGTGAAGGATGAGGATCGAGACCAGGCCCTGGTCGGCGTAGGCGCGGGCGTCGGAGATCTTGTCGCCGATGCCGGCGGCGAGGTTGCGGTAGGTGCGCTTGATGGAGGCGATGCGGCCGGTCTTGTAGTCGCCGCTGCCTTTCAGGAAGCCGCCCAGCGTGCTTGTCAGGACGGGCCCGGTCGGGAAGCGGTTCTCGGCGAGCCACCTCTTGCTCTTTGGCCCGAGGAAATCGGGCCGGTGCGTCAGGTACACGATGGTGTGCTTCTTGGCCAGGCGCTGGAGCACGAGGTTGGCGCCCGCCATCGGCTTGGCGCCGCCCAGCAGGACCCGGGCGAACCCCGAGGCCACGACCGTCTTGTCGAGGTCCACGACGACCAGCGGCGTGTCGGCCTTGCGGACAGCGACCAGCAGTTGGGTGTCCTGGATGGTTCTTTCCGGCTGGTCGTCGGGTTTGACGCGGACGCGTACGAAATAATCGCCGCACGTTTCGGGTGCGGTCCAGCGGACGGTGGCGTTGCCGTCAGGGTTGCCGGCGGCCTGGCCGAGGCGGCGCTCGTCGAGGTGGAACTGGATTCGCCTGCCCCCCTCGCCGGTCAGGCGCAGCCCGCTCCGCAGGCCGGCCTCCAGTGTCACCGCCTCGCCCGGTTCGACCAGGACGTCGCGGGCCAGCAGGACGGGCCCGACGCGGTCCTTGAGGTGCTTGAGCAGGTCGCTGAAGCCGGCCCGCGCGGCCGCCGGGCTGCAGAGGCAGACGGCCGCGACGAGCAGCAGACAGCCCCGCCGTGTGCCTGTCACCTTCATCACGTTCAACCTACGCCGCGCCGAAGGGGCGGTCAATAGTTTTCGCAATTCGTGGGGTCCTGAACCTTGACGCAGAACCGCCCGCGTCGATACAGTGCTGTGCTTTGACGCATCCGGAACGGTGAGATTCAAAGGAGGCCGATTTGGTCCGCAAGGCGCCGCAGCCCGATCTGGTTGACCTTCACGTGCACTCCAGCGTGAGCGACGGGCTCTACTCGCCGCACGGCGTCGTCCGCCAGGCGGCTGAGGTGGGCCTGGCGGCCGTCTCCCTGACGGACCACGACACGGTGGCCGGCGTGCGGGAGGCGATGGCGGCCGGCGAAGCGTTCGGCGTTGAGGTCATTCCGGGGGTGGAGATATCGGCCGAGTTCGAGAATGGGGCGTGTCACATCCTCGGCTATTACATCAACGTGGAGGACGCGGCACTGAACGACGTCCTGCGCGACGCCCGCGAGGGCCGTGCCGTCCGGAACGCGAAGATCCTGAAACGCCTCAACGATTTGGGCTTCGCCCTCTCGATGGACGACGTGGCCTGCCGGGTGGCCGGCGGCACGCTGACGCGGGCGCACTTCGCCGCCGTCATGGTCGAGAGGGGCTACGCCAGGACGTGGGACGATGTGTTCGAGAAGTATCTCGGCCGTGGCAAGCCGGCGTTTGTTCCTCGCCGGCGCGTGCCGCCGGAAGAAGCGATCGCCGCCATCCGCGGGGCAGGCGGCCTTGCGGCGCTGGCGCATCCGCGGCAGTTGAACCGCGGCGCCGCCGAGACGGACGAGTGGATCGAGCGCCTCGCCGCCGCCGGGCTCGAGGCCGTGGAGACGGCCAGCCCGGACCACACGCCGAACTTCGCGCGCCGCTACCGTGCGGCCGCCGAGCGGCTCGGCCTGCTGGAGGTGGGCGGCAGCGACTGGCACGGCCGCGACGATGCCGGTATCCACCTCGGCCTCGGCCGCGGGACGATGCTCGTGCATTACGACCGGGTGCAGAAGATGAAGGATCGCCTTGCTGCACGTGGAGAGACGTAGGCCGCGGCGTGCCGCGGCATTCCTGGCCGGTCATGATGTCTGAGAAGAAAGGATCCGCCATGTTGAAAGTCACCCGTCGCGTTGCCCTGGCAAGCGTTTGCGTGTTGCTTGCCGCCCTCGTCTGCCGTGCCGCCAAGGGGCCCGCCCCGGTCCGGGTTGAGGATTACAAGGAGAGGATCCGCGTGGCGTGCGTGGGGGACAGCATCACCTTCGGCGCGGGGATCAAGGACCGCGGCAGGAACAGTTACCCCGTGCAGTTGGGTGCGATGCTGGGCGAGAAGTGGGAGGTCCGCAACTTCGGCGTCAGCGGCGCCACGCTGCTGAAGAAGGGCGACAAGCCTTACCACAAGCAGAAGGCATACGCCGACGCGCTGGCGTATGTGCCCGACGTGGTGATCATCAAACTGGGGACGAACGACTCGAAGCCGCAGAACTGGAAACACAAGGCCGACTTCGCCGCCGACTACCAAGAGATGATCGCCGCCTTCCGGAAGGCGAACGCAAAGGTCCGCGTGTACGTGTGTCTGCCCGTGCCGGCGTTTCCCGGCAGGTGGGGCATCGACGACGGAAGGATCCGGAACGAGGTCATCCCCCTGACCATCAAGGTCGTCAGGGAGTGCGGCGCGACGGGGATCGACCTGTACACGGCGCTGAGCGGCAAGAAGGAACTGTTCCCCGACACGGTTCACCCCAACCGCGAGGGGGCCGCCCTGATGGCCGCCAGGATTTGCCGCGCCCTGACGGGCAAGGCGGTCAAGGCGGCGGCCTGACCTCCTTCGGCAGCCGTGCCGGCTACGCCTTCGCGTCGTACTCGGCGCCGAGGTGATCGAGAATCTTCTTGAGCGTCCGGACGGCGTTATTGAACAGGTCGGGGCCGCTGAAGCCGGCGAACTGTCCGTCCACGGCCAGGTGCGGTTCGAGCGAGATGAAGCCGTCGTAGCCGCGCTCGCAAATCGCCTCGCGCAGGATCTCGGGGATACTGCCGTCGCCCTCGCCCGCGGGCACGATCTTGCCGCTCTCCATCAGGGCATCCTTGATGTGGAAGTAGACGACGTGGTCCCTGAGTGCGGCCCAGGCGTCGGCGGGTTTGACGCCCACCTGGATGAGGTTGGCGGGGTCGAAGATGAGGCCCATCCCGGGCACATTCTCTGCGATGTCGAGGCACGCCGCGGTTCCTTCGCCGTAGATGCCCTTCTCGTTTTCGTGCAGGAGCGTGACGGGCCGGCCTTTGGCCATCTCGATCTGCCGGTTCAAGCGGCGGATGATCTCGTCGCGGTGATCGGCGATCCGGGCGCCCTCGGGGGGGTAGTAACTGAAGAGGCGGATGTACGGGGCGCCGAAGAACTCGGCCGCATCGAGCGCTACCTTGAACCGGTCAACGTGGTCGGGCCACGGCTCGTCGATGCGTACCTTGCCGATGGGCGAGCCGATGGACGAGACGCCGATGCCGGCATCGGCGAGGCGCTGGCGGACCTGGCCGCGCTGCTCGCCGGTCAGGTCCAGGACGTTGGTGTCCCACACGGCGCGCAGTTCGAGGAACCCCATGTTCTCGGCGGCGAGGGTCTGGATCTGGAGGTCAAGGTCGGGGCCGATCTCGTCGGCGAAACCACTCAGTCGGATCATCGGTCGCTCTCCTTGGCTTGGGATTGGAAATCTTCGACTGCGAATCTCGGATTCCCGTGCCGGCGCGACTGTGCAACCGGTTACATGGTTGACACTTTAGACCAGGCACATGGTTGACACATTCCAAGGCAGTGCGACCGGTTGTCGGAAAAGCGGGCACCAGCGGCGAAGGTGACCGGACGCCTACTATCCCAGGTGGATCTCTCGCTGCTTGCCCTCGGCCTCGTTCAGCAGCACGAGGTTTCCATCGTCCTCGGCCCACAACTGCTCATTGGCGTTCAGGAGTTCGATGCCGTATACCGTCCCGTCCGGGGCGACGTCGACGTTCAGTTCGTCGCTCAGGCGGATTGTCTCGACCTCGCGACCAGCCTTTTTGTGCAGCCGCAGGTACGCGACGTTGTGCCGCGGATCGTACGTCAGTTTCATGGTCGGGCTCCTTGCCCTAATAGTACTTCACAAGCACCGTGATAACAAGCCAGCCGCCGGCCTCTTCGACGGCGTATGCCTCCACCTGCTTGGTGGCGAACGTGCGGCCGCGCCGCTTGCCGCCGAACGGGAAGTTCCGCCGGAACCCCGTGCGGCCGAACTTCGCCTGGAACCGCTCCCCGTGCTCCACTGTGGCCACAACCTCGGCCTCGGCCGCGCCGCGTTCCGACACGCGGGCCACTGCATGGGGATGTAATCTTACGGTCACCAGACGTCCCGTTCAGACAGTCCTGCGTGGTTCACAGCACGGCCGCACTGTAGCGGCGCGGCCTGGCCAAGTCAACGTTGTGTCCGCGTGGGCGGGACAAAACACTGGATAACCGTCTTCGGCGGCGTCTATAATTCTGCCGACACGGAAGCGCGGAATCGCGAAGGACGCCACGGGAAACGCATCATGCGGTTCGCCAAGTTACACGGTGCCGGCAACGACTATATTTATGTGAACGGGTTTGAGAGCGACGTGGCCGACCCGTCGGCGCTGGCCGTGCGCGCGAGCGACCGTCATTTCGGCATCGGTGCCGACGGGCTGATCCTCGCCCTGCCGCCCGAGGGCGAGGCCGACCTGCGCATGCGCATGTTCAACGCCGACGGGTCGGAGGCCGAGATGTGCGGCAACGGGATCCGGTGCCTGGCGAAGTTCGCCGTCGAGCGCGGCCTGGCGGGGGGCGACGTCGTCCGCGTCGAGACGCTGGCCGGCATCCGCGACGTCAGGCTTGTCCGCGACGGCGACCGCATCGTTGGAGGCACGGTCGGCATGGGCCGGCCCGTCCTGACGCCGGCCGACATCCCCGTGGCGCTGGAGGGCGACCGGGCCGTCGACGTGCCCATTACCATAGATGACCGCGAGATGCGGATGACGTGCGTCGGCATGGGCAACCCTCACGCCGTCTTCTACGTGGAGTCGGCAGCCGGCTGGCCGCTCGAGACGCTCGGCCCGAAGATCGAGCGCCACGAACTGTTTCCCGAACGCATCAACGCTCACGTCGTGGAGGTCGTCTCGCGAGAGGAAGTCATCGTGCGGACGTGGGAGCGCGGCAGCGGCGCGACGCTGGCGTGCGGGACGGGGGCGAGTGCCGTGGCCGTTGCGGGGGTGCTGACGGGGCGGACCGGCCGGGCCATCCTCGCCCACGTGCCCGGCGGCGACCTGGAGGTCGAATGGCCGGAGCAGCAGGCCGAGGTCCGCCTAACCGGGCCGGTCGAGGAAGTTTTCACCGGCCGGTTCCCCGACGCCTGAACCACTGCGAATGACGAAACCCGAACGGCGAATGGGCTACGCATCGATCAGGGTTGGGAGCATCCGCACGCGCGGCGCGGCTTGCGGGCAAGCTGGGCTCTTCCTGGCGCTGACCGCAGGGTGCATGGCGGCGGCGCTGCTGCCGGCACGTGGCGACACGATCCCCAACTTCACGGCCGAGCAGATGGGCGGCACGCTGCGGCGTACCATGACCGCCGAACCCCAGAACCTCAACCCCCTCACGGGCAAGGATGTTTACGAGCGGCTCGTCAACGAGTTCGTTTACGAGCGGCTCATCGAACGGCATCCGGACACCCTTGAATTCGAGGGGCAATTGGCCGAGCGATGGGACGCCTCACCCGACGGCCGAGTCGTCACCTTCCACCTGCGTCCCGAGGCGCGGTTCTCCGACGGGCATCCCGTCACGGCCGATGACGTCGTCTTCACGTACGAGACCGTGACGGATCCCAAGATCGATTGCCGCAGCCTCGCCTCGTACTTCAAGGACTGCCGGAAATGCGAGAAACTCGACGACCACACCGTCCGCTACACGTGGAAAGAGCCGTACTTCAAGACGCTTGAGGTCAGCGGCAGTTTCAGCCCCATCCTGCCGAAGCACATTTACGAGAAGCACGTCCGGGCCGACCCCGAGAGCGAGGACCCGAAGCACTTCAACAAACTGGTCCAGGGTTTCATCGGGTCGGGGCCGTACACGTTCGTCAAGTGGACCACGGGGCAGGAGATCGTCCTGGCGCGCAACACGAACTACTGGGGCAAGCCCCGTGCCTTCGACCGCATCGTGTACCGGATTATTGTGGACACACAGGCGTCGGTCCAGGCGTTCCTGGCGGGGGAACTCGACGACCTGCCCATCACCCCCGACTGGTGGGACAAGTTGAAGGACCACGAGCAGCGAGGCAAGAGGTTCCGGATGTACCGATACGCCACCCCCGCGAACGGGTACTCGTATATCGGCTGGAACGGCGCGACGTACCGGAGCGTGACGAAAAGCGACGGCACGGAAGATCGCATCGCCGAGCCTCACCCCATCTTCGGCGACAAACGCGTCCGCCGCGCCATGACCCACCTCATCGACCGCAAGCGCATCCTGAAGCACCTGTACTACGACATCGGCCAGGTGGCGACCGGCACCTTCTGGCCCAAGAGTCCACAGCACGACCCCAGTATTGAGCCTTGGCCCTACGACCGCGCCGAGGGCATGCGGCTGCTGAAGGAGGCTGGCTGGGAAGACCGCGACCGAGACGGTTGGCTCGAAGACCGCACCGGTAAACGCTTCTCCTTCGAGTGGACCTTCTCGACGAGCGGCGGCGACACGCGTCTTCCCCGGCTGCTGAAGGAGGCGTTTCGTCGGATCGGCATCGAGGTCCGAACCCGGTTCATCGAGTGGTCGGTGTTCGTCCTGAAACTGGACCGCCGCGAGTTCGATGCGATCATCCTCGGATGGGGCGGCGGCGGCGTCGAGGCCGATCCCTACCAGATCTGGCACAGCGACGCCATCGCCGACCAGGGCCACAACTTCATCACCTTCCGCAACGCCGAGGCCGACCGCCTTATCATGACCGCACGGGCCGAACTGGATGCGGCCAAACGGAATGTCCTCTATCACCGCTTCCACCGTCTCCTGCACGAGCAGCAGCCGTACACCTTCTTCATCGCCCGCGAGAGCCTGCGCCTGGTCTCGACGCGGGTCGAGAACGTGAACGTGCGGCGGGTGGGGATGGATACCGAGGAGTGGTGGATTCCCAAAGAGAAACGCCTGCCGCAGGGCGGAGGGGCACCGTGAGAACCTATATCCTCAAACGCCTCCTCCTGATGATCCCGACCCTGGTGGGGATCACCCTCCTGACGTACGCCATTGTCCGCCTTGCGCCCGGCGACCCGGTGGCGGCGATGATCCGCGCCCAGGCCGGCGACATCAACCCCAGGGTCTTCGCCAAGGAGGCCGACGCCATGCGCGAGAGGCTGGGCCTGACGGACTACAACCTCTGGGGCAAGGACCCCGAACGCATTGATCCGGCTGAACGCCTCGTCAACGCCTTCTGGGGGTATGGCCGCTGGGTGGGCCACATGGTCCGCGGCGATTTCGGCGAGAGCATGAAGTTTCGCACCTCCGACGGCAGCAAGAGTCCTGCGGCGTTGTATCTGGAGCGGGCCCACATCACGATTCCCCTGAACGTGGTGGCTTCGATCATCATCTTCAGCATTGCCATCCCCGTCGGCCTGGCTTCCGCCCGGTACCGGGGGAAGGTGTTCGACCGGGCCTCGACGATCGGGCTTCTCTTGCTGTGGAGCATCCCGGCCATCCTGGCGGGCACGCTCCTGATCGGCTTCCTTGGCCGAGGCGGCATCGGCCTGTGGTGGTTTCCCGCTTTCGGGCTTCATTCGGCCGGCCATGAGAATTTCGGCTTCTTGCACTGGACGCTGGACCTCCTGTGGCACGTCACGCTGCCTGTTGTGTGCATGGTGTATGGCGGCCTGGCGTATCTGGCCAAACTGGGTCGGGCGAGCCTGCTTGAGAACCTTCGGGCCGACTTCGTCCGGACCGCTCGCGCCAAGGGGGTGCCGGAGCGCCGCGTTGTGTACCACCACGCGCTTCGCAACAGCCTGATTCCCATGATTACCGTCATGGTCATGATGTTGCCCGGCTTTATAGGCGGCAGCGTCATCGTCGAGAAGATCTTCAGTATTCACGGTATGGGGATGCTGGTTGTCGGCGCCGCCCAGTCGCGCGACCTGTCGGTCATCATGTTCGGCACGTTGCTCTATGGGACGCTGACACTGGTGGCCCTGCTGCTGGCCGACATCCTTTACGCATGGGCCGATCCGCGAGTGCGATTTGAGTGACACGCAGACAACCCGGCCTGCTGCACGCGAAGGCGGCGAGCCGCTGACCGGGCCGCCGCGAACCTACGGCGCCATCGTCTGGGGACAACTCAGGAAGCGCGCCAGCGCCATGATCAGCCTTGCGGTCATCGTGGTCTTGGCGCTGGTGGCGATCCTTGCCCCGTTCATCGGCGGCGAGGTGCCGATCCGATGGGTCCAGGCCGGCGAGACAACCTGGCCGATATTCCGCCACTTGACAAACAGCGAGTACGCGGCGATGGCCGGCTTTGCGCTGCTGCTCGCGCTGCCGGTGACCGTTCGGCGTCTGAGGCCGAGGTTCGAGCAGATAGGCGCGAGCCCGTGGGTTCGGGGGGTTCTGATTCACGGCGGCCTCTGGCTCGCCGTGACGGTCACGTTGGGCGTGTTCCGCGAGCCGGAGCGGCGATATGGCTTCTACCTGGAACGGGCGCACGAGGCCGACTCGTCCTGGTTCCCCCTCATCGCTTATCCCCGCCACCCCGGTTACCGGGAGTTGGAGATCAAGGAGCAGCCGCCGTCCTGGCAGCACCCTCTCGGGACCGGGCGCCTGGGAGATGACATTCTCATTGGCATTGTCTATGGCGCCCGGACGGCCATGTCGATCGGTTTCGTGGCGGTCGGCATCAGCATGACGATCGGCGTCCTCTTGGGCGCGCTGAGCGGGTACTTCAGCGGCTGGATCGACCTGGTGGTGATGCGCGTCGCGGAGATCTTCATGCTCATCCCGCGTCTGATCCTCATCATCATCATTCTGACGGTTATCCCGACGTGGATTCCACCGGTTTGGGCCGTCGTCGTCGTGCTCGGTGTAACCGGTTGGACGGGCTCCTACAGGATGATGCGAGCCCAGTTGCTCCAGATCCGCGGCGAAGATTACATGACGGCCGCCAGGGCCCTGGCCATTCCAACGTGGCGTCTGCTGGTTCGCCACGCTATTCCGAACGGCTTGGCGCCGATTCTCGTCGGCGCAGCCTTCGGTGTGGCTTCCGCCGTCTTCCTGGAGGCCACGCTGGCGTTTCTTGACCTCGTGGAAACCCCCAGTTGGGGAACTCTGCTTGTTGACGGCCGGCAGCACCTCCAGGATCTCTGGTGGGTCTGGGCGTCGGCCGGAACCGCTATCTTTGTGACCGTTTTCGTGTACAATCTGTTGGGCGAGGGCATCCGCGACGCCATCGACCCGCGATTGAAAGTGTAGCACAGCGCCGATGACGTGTTAGCCGCCGGGCTTGCCCGGCGCGTTTAGGGCAACACCGTGGGCAATACCGACAACAACATCCTACTGGGCGTCTCTGAACTGACGACGCGCTTCTTCATCGACGAAGGCGTCGTTTACGCCGTCGAGGACGTCTCGTTCGAGATCCCGCGAGGCCGCACCGTCGCACTGGTCGGGGAATCGGGCTGCGGCAAGACGGTGACGGCCCTGTCGATGCTGCGGCTGATCCCGGATCCCCCCGGCCGCATCGTCTCCGGCGCCCTCCGAATGGGCCAGACGGACCTCATGGCCCTGGCGGAAGCCGAGATGCGCAAAGTTCGCGGCAACCGCATCTCGATGATCTTTCAGGAGCCGATGACCAGCCTCAACCCCGTCTTCACGGTCGGCGACCAGATCCTCGAGGCCCTTATGCTCCACAAGAAGGTGGACAAGGCCGAGGCGCTTCAGCAGACCGTCGCCATGCTCCGCAAAGTCGGCATCCCCGACCCCGAACTGCGTGTGCGCGAGTATCCGCACCAGATGTCGGGGGGCATGCGGCAGCGCGTGATGATCGCCATGGCCCTGGTGTGCGGGCCGGAACTGCTGATTGCCGACGAGCCCACCACGGCCCTTGACGTGACGATCCAGGCCCAAATCCTGGACCTGCTGCGGCAGTTGCAGGCCGAGATCGGCATGAGCGTCCTGCTGATTACCCACGACCTTGGTGTTGTGGCCGAGATGGCCCATCACGTGGCCGTCATGTACCTCGGACGCATCGTCGAAGAGGCCGAGATACGCGAACTGTTCGACAACCCGCTCCATCCGTACACGGTGGGCCTGTTCCGCAGCCGCCCGACGCTCGAACGCGCCGGCGACGCCCTGGCCACGATCCCCGGACAGGTGCCGAGCCCGTTGGCGGTTCCCTCCGGCTGCCCGTTCCACCCCCGGTGCCCGGCGTCGGACGGGGCAAAATGCGTAACAGACCGCCCGCCTCTTGAGCCGAAGAAAGAAGGGCACGCCGCCGCCTGCTGGTACTCCGACCGCGTGGCCGAAGCACGCGCACAGGGCAAAACGCTCTACAAAACATGACACCAAACCCGACAACGACTGAAACCCACGACGTGCTGCTCCAGGTCCGCGACCTCAAGACGCACTTCCCCGTCCGACGCGGACTCTTCGGCCGCACGGTCGCTCATGTCCGGGCCGTCGACGGCGTCTCGTTCCGACTGGCTGCCGGAAAGACGCTCGGACTGGTGGGCGAGTCGGGGTGCGGCAAGACGACGGCCGCACGCACCATCCTGCGGCTGATTCCGGCGACCGCGGGGTCCGTGCAATTCGCAGACCGCGACGTCTTTGACCTGCCGGCAGGCGAGATGCGGCACCTGCGACAGGACATGCAACTCATCTTCCAGGACCCTTACGGCAGTCTGAACCCGCGGATGACGATCGGCGGCATTATCGGCGAGCCGCTGCGTGTTCACGGACGCGCCCGCGGACGCAGGCTCCAGAACCAGGTTGCAGAACTCCTCGACCGCGTCGGCCTCAGCCCGGCCTTCCGCAACCGGTACCCCCACGAGTTCTCGGGCGGACAGCGGCAGCGGATCGGCATTGCCCGGGCCCTGGCACTGGAGCCGCGCTTCATCATTTGCGACGAGCCGGTCAGCGCCCTTGACGTCTCGATCCAGGCCCAGATCCTGAACCTGCTGGAGCGTCTCCAGAAGCAGTTGGGGCTGACCTACCTGTTCATCGCCCACGATCTGGCCGTCGTCAGCCACATCTCCGACGACGTGGCGGTGATGTACCTCGGGAAGATCGTCGAGAAGGCGCCCAGCCGTCGCCTGTACGAGAAGCCGCTCCATCCCTACACGAAGTGCCTGATGTCGTCGATTCCCAAATCGCATCCGGATGCCGCACGCGACCGCATCGTGCCTCGCGGCGAGGTCCCGAGCGCAACGAATCCGCCGCCCGGCTGCCCGTTCCATCCACGATGCCAGTGGGCGATGGACCGGTGCAAGACCGACCGGCCTGCGCTTCTGCCGTTGCCGGATGACCCCGACCACGTCGTGGCGTGCCATCTTTATCACGAGGAGACCGCATGAGAACCCTTATCTTGCTCGCGGGCTTGGCGGCGGCGCACCTGTTGGTCGCTTCGGCAGGAGCAGCACCGCCCGAACCGGATCCTCCGGCGCTCGCGCTGCTGCCGCGCGAGGCCGTCGCGTTCTTCCTCGTTCCGAGCATCCGGACACTTGAGAAGGACCTGAAGCAATTTGCCGACCGGACCGGTTGGCAACTGGGGCGCGGCGAGCAGCCGGTGCTCGACGTGCTCACACGCCGCACCGGCATCCTGGAAGGCATCGACCCCGACGGCGCCGTCTGCATCGGCTTCATGGACCCGAAGCGCTTCCGGCAGCGTTACACGATCTACGTGTTGCCGGTCAAGGACTGGGACGCGCTGCTGAAGGTGACGCAGGGCGAAATGATGTCGCCCGGCCTGTACGCGCTGACGGGGACGGCGGGCCCGCGGTTTGTCGCTCGCCGCGGCAAGTTCGCGGTGGTCACGAGTTCCATCCGCACGATGGACGCGCTGGCCGGCACGGAGAGCCTGGTCGCGTCGCTGGCGCCCGAAACGCTCGCCCGCGCGAGGGCCGGGTCGCCCATGGTTTACGTGAACATGCACCGGCTGACGCAGATCTACGAGGTCGATATCGCATCGTGGTTCCGGGCTTCGAGCGGTCAGGTGTACGAGCAGCCGAACGCCGTCCCGTACGCCGACATCCTGGTGTCGTACATGCTGGGCATCGCGTCGTTCATCGACCAGATGGAGACGGCGGAAGCCGTCTTGCGCTTCGGGCCGGAAGGCCTGGCGGCCGACCTCTCGGTGCGATTCGTCGAAGGCGCCGGCGTGGCGGAGTTTATCTCGGCCCAGAAGCAGGGCGGCGTCGAGGTGCCCGTCCTGACGGATCGGCCGGTGGCCTCGGCCGTCTCGGTTCGCTTGGATTCGCAGAAGCGCACCGAGTTCGCCCTGCGGGCGACGCGGTTCTTCCTGCAATCGGCGCCGCGACCCGAGCCGCTGCCGGAACCCACGAAGGACACCGTGCAGGAGGCCGTTCAGACGTTTGTCGAATCGCTCGGCGAGAACATCACGTTCCTCTCGGCGCCGGCCCGGACGGGCATGGGCGTCGAGAGCGGCGTCAGCGTCTATGAACTGAAGGACCCCGAAAAGTTTCGCCGCGGGGTGGAACTGTTGGCGACGGCGTGGGAACGCCTGGCCGACCAACTGCGCCTCTACCTGAAGTTCAAGGCCCTGCCGGATACCACCGATATCGCCGGCGTGCCGGTGATGACGTACGTGCCGCGTCTGCGGTTCGGACTCCCCGCGCGGCACCTGGACTTCCACAAGCGTCTGCGGATGCTGTACGGTCCGGAAGGTCTCGTCTATCGGGTGGCCATCGTGGGTAACCATGCGGTGGTGGCGGCGGGGAGCGACCTGACGCTGCTGCGAAGGACGATCGAGCGGCTGAAAATGGGCCGCGAGCCGGAACCCTCGCCTGCGCTGCGCCGTCTCGGCACCCACGTGTCGCGCGATCAGAACGTGCTGCTGGCGCTCAGCCTGCCGGTTTACCTGGGGCAATCGCTGACTCGCGGGGGCACCGCACCCGACCGCATCGGTACGATTGATCCCGGACACGAGTTCGTGGGCATCGGCGTGCGGTTCCGCGGCGCCAGGGCCGACCTATCGACCTACTGGCCGCACGAGCAGATCCGCCTGGCGCGGGAACTGCTCGACCGGGCTGCCCCCGAGATCAGGGAGATTCCCGACTCGCTCTTCCAGCCCCAGAACGCAGCGCCGCCGAAACCCGGCGCCGAGATGACCCAACCGTTGTTCGTTCCGGGCGCCGCCCCGCCGCCTGTCGAAAAACCACCCACCCCCGGCGCAGCCGCCGCGCCGTAGACCACGCCGTTTAACAGCGTCTACGGGGTCCGACATAACTCCCTTAAGGTTGGTGCGCGGCGGGTCCTGATCCAGGCAGGTCACAACGCGTCCCGACGCCTTGCGGCCGGTTGTGTTCACGCTTAGAATCAGGACCAGCGGTCGTCGGGCCGCTCGGAAGACCGTGCAGGAGGTGCCACGATGCGATGCCAACGGCTCAACCTTCTTCTCATCGGCACCATGTTGCTGCCGGCCGCCGGCTGCACCGAGGTTGAGGTTGAGGAACCGTCGGAGCCGAACGCCGCGAGGCCGCTGACCGTGGCCGTCATCCCCAAGGCCACGATGCACGTGTTCTGGAAGTCCATCCGCGCGGGGGCCAGAAAGGCCGAGCGCGAACTGCCCGGCGTCAAGATCATCTGGCAGGGGCCCGCCGTCGAGGACGACCGGGGCGCACAGATTGCCCTGGTCGAGACGTTTATCCAGAAACGTGTGGACGGCATCGTGCTGGCGCCGCTCGACGACAAGGCCCTCATCGCGCCGGTCCGTGCCGCAGGGCGGGCGGGCGTGCCGGTGGTCATCATCGACTCGGCCTTGGCCGACCCGGATGCCTACGTCAGTTTCGTCGCCACCGACAACGTCCAGGGCGGCCGCATGGCTGCTGAAAAGTTGGCCGCACTCCTGGGCGAGAGGGGCAACGTCATCCTCCTGCGGTATCAGGTGGGCAGCGCCTCGAACGAGAACCGCGAGAAGGGGTTCCTCGACGAGATGACCCGCCATCCGGGAATCCGGATCGTCTCCAGCGACCAGTACGGCGGCCCGACGGTCGAGACGGCCCTGACGGCGTCGGAGGCGCTCCTGGCGAAGTTCGGCCAGGGGCAAGTCGACGGCATCTTCTGCCCGAACGAACCGCTCGCCTGGGGCATGCTGCGTGCCCTGGCGGCCGCCGGCCGAGCGGGCAAGATCAAGTTCGTCGCCTTCGACGCCTCCGACCGGCTACTGGACGCCCTCAAGGCACGCCGCCTCCACGCCCTCGTCGTCCAGGACCCCGTTCGCATGGCCTGCGAAGGCGTCCGGACCGTCGTATCCCACCTTCGCGGCCGGCCGGTCGAGAAACGCATCGACACCGGCGTGGTCCTCGTCACCCCCGACAACCTGGCCGACCCCGACATCCATCGCCTCGTCCATCCGGCGCTGGAGTAGACGCGCGGTAACGGCAACCGCCACGTTTGATCGCAAAAGTAGGCCTGACCTGCTGTTTCTCGGGCAGGGCGGGTCCACGCTGACCTCGAGTTAGCGTTGTAGATTCAGCGTGGGTGCAAAGCACCCACTCGACGCATGAGGTGCTTTCTGCCCAACCCCGAGAATCCTGTTGACGCGCCGCGCCGGTTCTTATATAGTCCGATACCGGCGGAGCGGGCAGACCCTGGATCTCGCCGGGGTTTGCCCGATGTCTTTTGCGGAGGGTGAGAAGTCGGGGGTACGAGAAGGAGACCTCGGATGAGTTTCGCCGATGCCATTAACTACAAGGCGGTTCAAATGTGCCGCCGCGCGGTCGAGATGACCGCTGCCGCAGGGTCCGGCCATCCGAGTTCCGCCAACAGCCTCGCCCATATCACGGCCGTCCTCATGTACCACAAGATGCGGTACGACCTGGCGAATCCGTGGAACCCCAACAGCGACCGCTTGGTCCTTTCCGAAGGCCACGCGGTGCCCATCGTCTATGCGGCCTATGCCGACCTGGGCGGCGTCGTCGGGACCGACCCGGCCAGCGCCCGCAAGTTGACCGTTGAGGACCTCAAGACGCTCCGCGACATCCGGAGCGTGCTCGACGGTCATCCGAACCCGGCGATCGGGTTTCCGTTCTTCGATGCGGCCACGGGCTCGTTGGGGCAGGGCATCAGCGTGGCGGCGGGCATGGGCCTGGCAGCCCAACTGGACGGCAGCGACAGGGTCATCTACGTCCTGTGCGGCGACGGCGAGAGCCGCGAGGGCCAGATCTGGGAGGCACTCGATTTTCTGGCCGACCGCGGCCTGACGAACGTCCGCGTCGTCTTCAACTGCAACAAGATGGGCCAGAGCGATTACGTCAGCGGCCAGCAGAGCCACGAGACGCTCGCCGCCAAGGTCAAGGCGTACGGCCTGCACCCGGTCGCGATAAACGGTCACGATCCGGACGCGATCTTGAAGGCCCTGTCGCTCGCGCCGCCCGAAGGCAAGCCGGTCGTCGTCATCGCCAGGACGGTCAAGGGCTGGGGCGTGAGCGAACTCCAGCAGGTGGGCTACCACGGCAAACCGCTGACGGCCGAGGGGGCCGAAGCGGCGCTGGCGGAGTTGACCCTTCCCGAACCCCCGCCCGACATGCAACTGTGCCCCGCGGCGCCGAAAGGCGAGACTGCGGCGACCGAGAGCGGACCCGTTTCGATGCCCGACCCGGACTTCGTGAAACTGGCCGAGGGCACCAAGTTCGCCGACGGCGCTGCCAAGGGCGAACTGGCCACCCGTCAAGCGTACGGCCTGACGCTGCTCGCCCTGGGGAAGGCGTCGGACCGGGTCGTGGCGCTCGACGGCGACGTGTCGAACTCGACGTTCTCACAACTGTTCGGCCAGGCGTTTCCGGACCGATTCTTCGAGTGCCGCATCGCCGAGCAGAACATGATCTCGGCGGCCGCCGGGCTGGCGGCGACCGGCAAGATTCCGTTCGCCAACTCGTTCGCGAAGTTCCTCGTCCGTGCGTACGACCAGATCGAGATGGCGGCCTACACGTGCGCGAACGTCAAGATCGTGGGCAGCCATTCGGGCATCAGCCTGGGCGCCGACGGGCCCAGCCAGATGGGCGTTGTCGATACGGCGTTCTTCGGGTCGCTGGCCGGCGTGACGACGCCGAAGGGGCATCCCGGGGCCGTGGTGCTGAACCCGTGCGACGCCATCAGCACGTATAAACTCACGTGCCTGATGGCCGACTACGAGGGCCTGGCGTACATGCGGACGCTTCGCCCGACGACGCCGCTTCTGTACGAGGCGGACGAAGCGTTCCGCCTGATCGGGCAGAAGGTGCTGGCCGAGGGCAAGGACCTCGTGATCGTGTCGTGGGGTTACATGGTGCACGAGTCGCTGAAGGCGATCGAGGCCCTGAAGGCGGGCGGGATCGAGTGCGGCCTGGTGGACGCGTACAGCCTGCCGCTGGCCGACGATTTCCTGGAGGCCGTCGGTGCGGGCGACGGCGCGACGCTGCTCGTGGTGGAAGACAATTACGGCGGCGGCCTGGGAAGCGCCGTGGCGGTAGCCGCCGGCGAGCGTGCGGATGTGAGCGTATCGACGATGACGCCCGAACGCATGCCGAAGTCGGGCAAATCGGCCGATGACGTTCTCGCGTACGTCGGCCTGGAGGGTGAGTCAATCTGCCGACGGGTCAGGGCGATTCTCGGAAAGGCCTGAGCGGCCGGGCCCATCCTGCCCCCCGCGCGGCGGAGGTTGGCCGCGACCCATCGCGCGCCGCCTGATGAGAGGAACGCGCCGGCCGCAGGAGACCCGAGACCTATGTCCATGACCGATCGCATCATCGGCGACGGAATCACGTTCGACGACGTTCTGCTCATCCCCGCCTACAGCGACGTGGTGCCGTGCGACGCCGACACGTCGACCCGCCTGACGCGCGAGATCCGCATCAACATCCCCGTCGTTTCGGCCGCCATGGACACGGTGACCGAGGCGGCGCTGGCGATCGCGCTGGCGCAGGAGGGCGGCATCGGCATCATCCACAAGAACCTCTCGATCGACGACCAGTGCCGCGAGGTCGAGAAGGTGAAACGCAGCGCCAACGGCGTGATACCCGACCCCGTGACGCTTGGCCCGACGGAGCGTGTGGCGACGGCCCAGCGGGTGATGGACGAGCAGAACATCTCGGGCATCCCGATCATCGCGGGCGGGCGACTGGCGGGCATTCTGACGCGGCGCGACATGAAGTTTCTGGAAGACGAGGAGATGGCGATCTCCGACGTGATGACGCGCGAGAACCTGATTACGGCCCCCCCCTCGACCACCCTGGAGGAGGCCGCGAAGATCCTGCTCAGGAACAAGGTCGAGAAACTGCCGCTCGTGGACGACGCCGGGGCGCTCGTCGGCCTGATTACGATCAAGGATATCGAGAAACTTCACCAGTTTCCGAACGCCTGCCGCGACGGTCGCGGGCGACTCCGCGTGGGCGCCGCCGTGGGCGTCCACGACTACGAGCGGGCGGAGCGGCTCATCGAAAAGGATGTGGACCTGCTGGTGGTGGACACGGCCCACGGCCACTCGGCCAACGTCCTGGAGACGATCAAGAAACTGCGCCGGACGCACGACATCCAGTTGGTGGCGGGCAACGTCGCCACGGCCGAGGCGGTGGCCGACCTCGTGAAGGCCGGCGCCTGCGCCGTCAAGGTGGGCATCGGGCCGGGGTCGATCTGCACCACCCGCGTGGTGAGCGGCGTGGGCGTGCCGCAGATCAGCGCGGTGGCGGCGTGTGCCGAGGAGGCCGAAAAGCAAGGCGTGCCGGTCATCTCGGACGGCGGCATCCGTCACAGCGGCGACATTACGAAGGCGCTGGCGGCCGGGGCGTCGAGCGTGATGCTGGGCAGCCTGCTGGCGGGGCTCGACGAGGCGCCCGGCGAGGTCATCATCTACAAGGGCCGCACCTTCAAGGCCTACCGCGGGATGGGGTCGCTGGGGGCGATGGTGAAAGGCTCGGCCGACCGGTACGCGCAGGACGCCGAGCGGCGCCGGGGCGAGAAACTGGTGCCCGAAGGCGTGGAGGGACGCGTGCCGCATCGCGGGGCCCTGGCCGACTTCGTGTACCAGTTGGTGGGCGGCGTGCGCGCCGGCATGGGGTACTGCGGGTGCCGGACGATCGAGGACCTTCGGACGCGCCCGCGATTCATGCGTATCAGCCGGGCGGGCGTGGTGGAAGGCCATCCGCACGACATCGCCATCACGCAGGAGGCGCCGAACTACAGCATCGCGACCTTCCCGGAACAGATGTGACCTGACGCGGCGCGAGGCCGGTGCGTGTGGCGGCTTCGTGCGCCAGAGGGTTCTGAGCGCGGCGGGTCTCCTGACCCGCCGTGCTACAGCCAAGCGCGGTGGGTCAGGAGGCCTACCGCGCAAGCCTACGGGCTGCGCAATAGCCAAGCGCGGTGGGTCAGGAGACCCACCGCGCAACCCTGGAGGCCCACCGCGCAACCTGTTCGCGATCCGTTGGCATACCCAAGCGCGAACTGCTGTAGCCCGCGCGTGCCGGCTTACTGGCGGAGGGCGTCGGGATACCCCGGTTTCGAGACGCGCTCCTTGAGCGCCTCGAAATAGGCCTTGGCCCTGGTAAGGCAGATGGTGCGTTGGTTGTCGTTCCAGTGCCTGTTGGCGTCGCCGAGGTCGCGAACGCCCTGGATAACGGTCTGGAACGTCAGTTGGGCCCGCTGTTGGACGGTGGTTTGCTGGATGAGTCGCATGTAGGCCTCGACGGCCAGAGCGACCTTCGCCTCGTACGTCGGCTGGTTGGGGGTGGCCGTCGTTGCGGCGGCGACCGCCGCCGACCCGGCTTCGCTCAGCACAAGGCACAACTGCCGGTAGGCCGGGTACGTTGCCCTCAGGTGAGCCATGGCCTGGTCGTACTCGGCCTGGTTTTTGGGCCTCCACTGAATCTCCTCGTCCGTCTTGGCTATGCCCACGAGGTATTGCAGGGCGATCATCCGCGCGTGGACGGCGTCGGCCAGTTGGGTGTCACTCCTGACGCCGGTGTTCCTGAGATACTCGAAGACCTCGGTGGGCACGGCGTACAGGCGGTAGGCTTCCTGGAACATGGCGCGGTTCTCGTGTTTTCTGCCCTCGGCAAGTGCGTTGGTGAATCGTTCCCTGGCGGCCGCAATCTGGCCGGTGTGGTAGGAAGAGGAGATGAAGTAGGTGATGATCACCATGAGGATGAGGAAGACGCCCGCGCCCACGAGGACGCCGGCTCTGCCGCCGGGCGTCAGTCGGGTGAACCAGTTGCCGCGCGCGCCGCCGTACATGATGCCGGTCGAAGCGGCCGAGGCGGCGGAGGGGCGGCCTGTGACGGCGGGCCGGGCGGTGGCGGTTGTCGGCTGCGCCGTTGGTACGACGGCATCCATCATGATGGTGTTGCAGTGTGGGCAGATCTGGCTGTCCACGGGGACGTCCTTGCCGCAACGCTTGCAGCGGCGCGAGGTCCGCTTGGTGGCGGCGGCGGGAATCTCGACGCCGCGCCCTTTTCCGCTGGGCACCTTCAGGCTGCGCCGGCAGTTCGGGCACGTGACGACCGCGCCTGCGCGGTCGGACTCCACCACCATGCTCCGTCCGCACGGACACCGAAACAGGATTGACATCGTGCTCTCCCTTGGGTGCGGTTGACCCGTTTGGCTCCCGGTCCTACTTTGTCAATTCAGGGCACACGTCCGTTGACGTGGCGCGGCCCGTACGGGCCGCGCCGTCCGTACGGACCGCGCTTCCGCTTTTCGTCAGCCGGGGCGAAGTTGACAAATCAGCACTAGGTTTGCCCTTCACCTTGGGTGGTACCGTCGTCGGCTGCCTCGGCCGCCGCAACGTCTTCCGGGGTCCGGCCTTCGGCGTTGCTCGAATCGACCGGCAGGACCACCGTGAAGGTCGATCCGCTGCCGATCTCGCTCTCGACCGACACGGTTCCGCCGAGCAGGCCCGTCAGTTCTTTCACGATCGACAGTCCCAACCCCGTACCACGATACCGTCTTGTGTAGCCGGAGTCCAGTTGTGTAAACCGTTGAAACACGCGAAGTTGCTGGTCGCGTCCGATGCCGGGCCCGGTGTCGATGACCGCAAGCGCCACCCGCTCGTCCTGGACGGGCCGGATTTTGAGCCGGACCTCGCCTTCCTCGGTGAACTTGATGGCGTTCGACAGGAGGTTGTACAGGATTTGCTGCACCTTGGTCGGGTCGGTGGTCATGACGGGGGTCTCGGGATCGACCTCGTAGGCGAGGTTCAGGCCGCTCTCGGGTAGCATCGGCCGGACCATGTTGCAGACAACCTCGGCAAGGTCGCGGGGGGCGGTCTTGGCGCAGCGGACCTGGAGCCGGCCGGACTCGATCTGTGCCAGGTCGAGCAGGTCGTCGATCAGTTCGAGCAACATGCGCCCGCTCGTCAGGATGTTCTCGGTGTAGCGGCTGAGTTTGGCCTCGTCCTTGACGGCCGCCGAATCGCTCAGGACTTGGGCGAAGCCGATGATCGAGTTCAGCGGCGTGCGGAGTTCGTGGCTCATGGTTGTGACGAACTTGGTCTTGACCTGGTTGGTCTCGAACAGGGCGACGTTGGCTTTGGCGAGTTCGTCGAGTTTGGCGTCGCGGGTTTCGGTGGCGGCCCGCAGGTCCGCCTGGGCCTTCGAGAGTTCGTCGAGCATGTGGTTGAGGGCGTCGCTGAGGACCTCGAGTTCGTTGCCGGTGTCGATCTCGCTTCGGACCTGAAGGTCGCCCTCGCTGACACGGTCGGCCACGTCCCTGAGATGCCGGACCGGCCGCACCACCATGTAGCGGAACAGGGCGCCGAAGAGGACCATCGACACGATGACGACCAGGAGCGCGGCCGCAATGAGGGTAAGCCGGTTGGCCAGGAGCGTGTCGAGGCGATCTTTGACGTCGAGTTCCACGACGATGGTCCCGATGAGTTCATCCTTTTGGTACTCGTTCTGGTGACAGTCGAGGCACTCGCCCTCGGTGCAACGGAGGGCTTGGGCATAGAGAAACGATTGGCCGACCGTCAGCCAGCGGCTCACCTGCTCAGGATGATTCAGGAAGACGTCGATGGCTTGGGCCTCGAAGCCGGCCAGCGAGGCGGGGGGCCGCTGGCGCTGGCCCGGTTCGGCCGGGGCGATCTTGATCAGCCGTGCCCCTTTCTCGCCTTTGGCTTTGCCGAAATGTCGGAGCAACTCGGCTCGCTTGGCTGCGAGTTGCCTGGCCTCGTCCGACGGCTTGGCGCCGGGCGGCTGCGTGGCGGCAGCCGGCGGCGCCGCGAAGGCGATGGCGTGGATGTTCTGGAGATACGCCCGGGCCGTCGTCCGGGCGCGGCCGTGGTCGCCGGAGCCCGCGGAGCGTTCCATCTGCCACCACGGCCACCCGAGGCACGCGGCGACGGTCAGGAAAATCAGCAGGCCGAAGATGAGGCGGCTCTTGCGCTCGAGCGTGGTTCGTGAGGCTTGTCGCTTCGCCATATCGGATTGTCCGCGACTAAGGCGGGTTCCTCAACTTTGGGCAGCGGGCCGCCGGTTTCATGGCGCGACCCGTACGGGCCGCGCGAAGCCCGGGTCGGTCCGCTCAGAGCAGGCCGTAGTCTGTCATCGCCTGCCGGAGCGTATCGGCTGCGGCCGGCGAGAGGTCGGTCAGTGGAAGCCGCTTCTCGTCCGACTCCAGCAGGCCCGTCCACGCCATCGCCGTCTTGATGGGAATCGGATTGGTCTCGACGAACATGGCTCGGCACAGGGGGAAGAGTTTCCGGTGAGCCTGCTCGGCGGTTACCACGTTGCCGGCGAGCATCGCGTCGGTCAGCGTCTTGACGTCCTTCGGCACGAGGTTGGCCACCACGCTGACGACCCCTTTGGCGCCGATGGCCATCAGCGGAAGCGTCAGGCTGTCGTCGCCCGACAGGACCGTGAGATCGCACAGCGAGAGGATCCGGCTCGCCTGGTCCATCGAGCCGGTGGACTCCTTGATGGCGACAACCTGCTCGAGTTCGGCGAGCCGGGCCACCGTCTCGGGCGTCATCGAGATGCCCGTCCGCGACGGGACGTTGTAGAGGACGAGCGGCAAATCGCACGTCTCGGCGATCTCGGCGAAGTGCCGGTATAGGCCTTCCTGGGTGGGCTTGTTGTAGTAGGGGCACACCTGGAGCGAGGCATCGGCGCCGACCTGGCGAGCGAAGCAGGTGAGTTCGACGGCCTCGGCGGTGGCGTTTCCGCCCGTCCCGGCGATGACGGGGATGCGGCCGTTGGCGCGCTCGACCACCGTCTCGATGATTCGCTTGTGCTCGTCCATGTCGACGGTCGGGCTCTCGCCGGTCGTCCCGACGGGGACGAGGCCATCGGTGCCCTGCTCGACGTGCCAGTCCACGAGCCGCTCGATGGCCGCGTAATCGACTTGGCCGCCGGCCAGCGGCGTGACGAGAGCGACAAGCGTTCCCCTGAACATGCATTTCTCCCGTGCCTGCGGTCCTCTGTAAGAGTCCATTTTACCAGTCGGCGACGTGATGTCCAGACGTTGCGACGTGCTGCGTGCGGTGAGCGCCTGCGCCAACTCGGTTCCCGCCGATGGTCGGCGGCGTGTGTCCTCCTGTGGCGCGCCAAGCCTCCGGGTCGTCAGCCGCCGGTCTGATCGGGCGACGCTGGTGGCGGCACGCGCGGCGCAACCGGCGCCGGGGGCTTCCTGAACACCTCGTTCCAGTCGAGCCGCCCCGTGGCCTGCATCAGCACGAAGAGCGTGATGATGGCCACAACGACGATCGTCAGGCCGGTCCAGCCGACCCAGAAGAAAGCGTAACTGAAGCCCACCAGGTACACCAGTTGCGCCAGGCCCGCGTACACGACCGCGAACTTGGCCCCTGCCACCAGCCGCATGTACGAGACCACCAGAAACGCGCTGGTGACCGCGCAGATCCAGAACGCGTAATGGACGTCGATCTTGTCCACCAGATACGCCATCAGGATGTGGAACGCGAAGAACCCCGCCGAGATGAACAGGTAGTGCATCGGATGGAGCGGAATCTTCTTCAGGATCACGATCGTGAACATCACGGTGAAGAAGAAGAACAGGCTGACGGGCGCGTACAGCGCCATGCGTGCGGCAATGGGCCCGGCGTTGGTGCGGGCCGGCATCTCGATGCCGATCCGCTGGCGGGTGCTGCGGTTCTCGAACTTCCAGACGGCCTTCATGCCGCCCTCGATCTGTTGGGCCGGGTCCGGCGTCGGGCTGGCCGAGCCTTTCGGATAGTCGATCTCGGCGAAGTTCGTCGTGGCGGTCAGCAAGAGTTTCTTTACCATGGTGGTTTCGTCGCTGCCGTGCGCCAGGTCGTACTCCCACCGGTCGCGCCCTTGCGTCCGGTAGGTGACAACCACCGTGTGCTCCTGTCCGGCCGGCAGAGGGATGCTCAGTTGGTCGCCGGTCTTGATCTGGCCGACCTCGAGCGGCTCGCTGTCGAACGTCACTGCCAGGTTCTCGAAGACGCGTGCCTTGCTCGGGAGTTGGAAGGTGAAGGTGGCCGGCGCGGGTCGGTTCGTCGGCCGGCCGACTTTGTACGTGCCGGTAAACTCGGCCGTGTAGGTGCTGAACCAGAGGAGGCCCATGTACCGGTCCTGGTGGTGGAAGTCTACGGAGATCTCCGTCTCGTCAGGGTCGGGCCGGGGCGCCGGCTGCACCAGCCCGGCCGGGCCCCATCGGGCGTCCACTTCGGGGCTCAACTCGTCGCGCTGGTTTTCGGTGCGGATGTAAACCGTGCCACCCAGGATCGCCCAGGCGATGCTGACCATCGTCAAGATCACCACGATCATAAAGAAACGGAAGCCTGTCATGACCGACTCCTTCCTGTGCGGGCCGGCATCAAGAGCCGACCGTGCGGCGGACGTGGCAGTGGGCTTGTCGGGCAATCAACACGCTGCCTGTACGAAAGAGCGTTCATCTGCAGCAAGCCCTTTACTCGTCTGATCCGTTGCAGGGAACGGGTTTGCCACCCTTTATGACGACGTCCTTTCGCTGGTAGACGGCCTTGCCTCTGAGTGTGGTCGCCGGGTTTCTGACGCCGAAGGTATGCGTGCGGCCACCGCCGGCGTCGCCGGCACTACTTCTCTCGTACTTCCAGTCGGACTTTTCAAGGAAGACCACGTCCACGCGCCAGATTACCACGTGCCGTCCGGGCTCCAGTGTCTCAGTTGGATCGACCAGGTATCGCCACACGATGTACCATCCCGGATGATCGTAGTGAGACTGGATAGCCCAGGGGCGTTTGCTGGCCTTGCTCTCAAGGCACTCCGTGGGCTTCGGCTTTTTGCCGGAACCTCGCCGCTTCAGGTCGGGAAACCGTTGCTGGGCGGTATCGGTGTGCTTGGGCTTCTCGTAACTGCTCACCGAATCGAGCGCCCTGGTTCCGTAAATGCCCACGATGGCGCTGAAAACATTGGCCTGCTCGTAGTAGATGTCGATGAGTTCAACCAGTTCTCGCTCGATGTACTCCACGGCACGTCGAATAGCGGCGCAGTCCAACCCGGGAGGGAGGGGCACGGTGGCGTCGAAGTCATTTCTGCGCGCCATTGCCGTTGCTCTCCTTGGGCGTGTACCGGGTCAGCGCCGGGACGGCCTGCCTGGCCATCTCGAAGTACTCCGGGTTGCGTTCGAGCCCGATACTGCTCAGTCCGCACGCGCACGCCGCTGCAATGGTTGAGCCCGACCCCATGAAGGGGTCCAGGATGACTCCTTCTCCGAAGGGGAGAGCGGCCCGCACGATCTGCCGCAGGAAAGCCTGCGGCTTGAGGGAGGGATGGGGCGCAAGTTTGCGTTCCCGGCCGCGAGCCGGGGACGCGTAGATGAGATCCTTGAACGGTTCCTGGTCCGAGATTCGCCGCAGGCCGCCGGTTTTCCACTTCCGCAGGTTGTCCTGGACGCGGCCTTCACAAGGCTTGCGGAACAGACCCCACGGCTCCCAACACGATTTGGGCATGACGGTTATGTCGCGGAACTCCTCGTGCGCGTTCTTGGGCCGGTCACCCCCGCGCAGCGTGTGCACGACACGGATGATCTCGCCCCGCTTCTCGAAGCCTGCGGCCACAAAAGGCTCGTACACCAGATAGGAGACCAGCGGGTTCGTGGCGATGAACACGTGCGCGCCGGGAACCAGGACCGGCATCAAGCCTTCCGCCAGGCGCCGGAAAAACTCGCGGAGGTCTTTTCGATGTTTCTCATTGAGGACCGTGAAGCGGGGGAGCGGCCGTCGTTTACAGCCGTCAAAAGACGGCGGGATGCGCCACACGCCGCCGTTGCCGTTCCGCATCTTTTCGAGTTGGTCCGGCGTGTACTCAAGCAGCCCGTAAGGAGGGTCCGTTACGACGGCATGGACGGAACACGGATCGGCCTGCGCAAGCCACTCGAAGGCGTCTGCCAAATAAATCGAATACGTCTTGGCGTCGCCGTCACCGTGTGCGTCGAACAACGTCCGCCTGCTGAGTTTCCTCGTGACCTTTCTGATCTGTCTGGCCAGCGGCATGAGAAATTCCTACTTGTGCGGCCGTGGAAGTGCGTAGCACCACCGTATTGTTGCGCCTACCTCGCCCGAAATCCAGTCCTCGCGTGGCGGATCCTGCATTAGAGCGTTTTAACGTTGCGCGTGCACTGACTGGCGCGGTGGGCAATCTTGCCCACCGCGTCCAGGCGGCCCTGCAATCGCGGCGGGCAGGATTGCCCGTCGCGCTCACCCAATCCTAAAACGCTCTAGGCGAGCGCCGATTCAATCAGGCGCACCATCTCGCGGACCGCTTCACGCAGACCGACGAAGACGGCGCGGCTGACGATACTGTGGCCGATGTTGAGTTCTTCCAGTTCTGCGATGGCGGCCACGGGGCGAACGTTCGTGTAGTTCAGGCCGTGACCCGCGTGGACGGTGAGGCCCAGTTTCTGGGCCTGCTTCGCGCCGGCGACAACGCGGGCCAGTTGCCGGTCGCGCTGGGCGCCTTCCGGGGCATTGGCATACTCCCCTGTGTGGAACTCAACCGCCTCGGCCCCCGTGCGGGCGGCCGCTTCGATCTCCTCAGGGGTTGCATCGATGAAGTGGCTGACGACGATGCCCGATTCCTGAAGCCGCTTGACGGCCGCCGTGATCTTCTCTTCCTGGGCGGCCACGGCCAGTCCGCCCTCGGTCGTCAGTTCCTGGCGGCCTTCGGGTACGAGCGTGGCCTGGTTGGGCCGGACGCGGCAGGCGACGTCGATCATCGCATCGGTGGCGGCCATTTCGAGGTTCAGTTTAACCTGGACCGTTTGGCGCAGGATGTCGAGATCGCGGTCCTGGATATGGCGTCGGTCTTCGCGCAGATGGATGGTGATGCAGGCGGCCCCACCGAGTTCGGCCTCTGCGGCCGCCCAGACGGGCTCCGGCTCGGCGCCGCCACGGGCCTGGCGGATCGTGGCGACGTGATCGATGTTCACGCCCAGGTGTGGCATGGCGTCTTCCCCCGCGGGCACGGCAACGCACCGGGCATCAGTCCCGGTGATATCCCAGTTCCTCCAGCACGCCGAGCAGTTCGGTGATCGAGATGCGTTTCAGGCCATGTTCCATCTTGAAGACGTCGATGGCCCACAGGAGTTCCTTGGCGGCGGGAAGGACGATATCAATGTCTTCGGGCCTTGGAAACTGACGGCGCTCCAGCACCGCCGGGCTGACGCCACGAACCATGCCACCAACGACCTGGCGGCGGTCTACGAAGGTCTTACCGATGGCTATTCCTCCTCCACGAAGCATCCCCCGCTGACGTGCCGGACGGTCGTTCACTACCGTCTTACTGTCTCTTGTGCCGTCGTTTCCAGCGCATGCGTCTTTTCTTACTGCCCACTTTGCGTCGTCGTCGCTGTTTGGCCACGCATTCACCTCCAACCTACAGGTTAACGCCAATCGAATGACTCGCTGACGAACCTGTTTAGAGCACAAAGCGGACCGAATGTCAATGACGTTGACCGGCTCAGCCGTCGGCTCGGCGCCGCACGAAGCGGCCGCCGGGCAGCGCCCGCACCAGCCCTTTGAGTTCCAGCAGCGTCAGTGCCCCGCCGGCCTTGGCGGCATCGAGGCCCGCCCGCGATGCCAGGACGTCCAGCGGCGCCGGCTCCGTGTCGAGGACTTCCATCAGCCGCGCTTCCTCCGCCGAAAGGTTCGCCTTCAGGCAGAGCGTCTCCTGCCGCGGCGCGTCGGCGCCCGCGGGGGTAGCGATCTCCAGGTCCGGGAACTCCTCCAGCACGTCGGCGACCGACTCGATGAGTTTCGCTCCGTCGCGGATCAGGCCGTGGACGCCGGCCGCACCGGGGGCATCCACGCGGTTCGGGACGGCGAAGACCTCCTTGCCCATCTCGCCGGCCAGGCGCGCCGTGATCAAGGCCCCGCTTCGCCGGCCGGCCTCCACGACGATGGTGCCGAGCGACAGGGCCGCCAGGATGCGGTTCCGCCGCGGAAAGTTCTCGGCCGCCGGGCCGACCGTCATCGGGAACTCGCTCACCAGCGCGCCGCGCTCGATGACCGCGTCGGCCAGGCGGGTGTTCTCCGGAGGATAGACCGACGCGAGGCCGTTGCCCAGGACGGCGAGCGTCCGGCCGCCGGCGGCCAGCGCTCCGCGATGGGCCGCAGAATCGATGCCGCGCGCCAGGCCCGAGACCACCGTGAACCCCGCCCGCGCCATGCCGCCCGCAAGACGCTCGGCCTGGTCCTGCCCGTACAGGCTGCACTTGCGCATGCCCACGATGCTGATGGCCTGGGCGTCCTCCGGCACGATGGAGCCCTTGACGTACAGGACCGGCGGCGCGGCGAACAGGTATCTGAGGGCGACCGGGTACTCCGGGTCGCCGCGAATGATAACGGCTGCGCCGGCGGATGCGGCGAGCTCGAGTTCCGCCTCGGGCTCGGCCTGCTGGATCCCAGAGCGGATCGCGCGGGTCTTGACGTGTCCGAGGCCCTTCACCTCGGCGAGTGCGGCGGCGCCGGCTTCGGCTGCAATTGCGGCGGAACCGAAATGCTCGACGAGCGCGCCGTAGAGGCGCGGGCCGATGCCCCTGGTCAGGTGCAGCCGAATCGTCGCCAGCCGTTCGTCCTGGTCCATCCACGGTTATCCTGTGTCGGCGTGTGGCTTCACTTCTGCCGGGATCAACAGCCGGCGGCGAGGCAGCGAAGCGCCTCGCAAATCTCGTCGTCCGTCACGTCGTCGGTGTCGCAGACGGCGCCGATGGTCTGCGGCAGGATGAACCGCAGGCGGCCGGACCGGGCCTTCTTGTCGTGCCGCATGATCTCCAGGCACCGCTCTGCGTCCGGCGGCGCGTCGAGGCCGACGGGCAGGCCGAAACGCTCGAGCAGCGTGCGCTGGCGCTGGAGGAGTCCGGCCTCGGCGGTGCCCCGCGCTTGGGCGATTCGGGCTTCAGCCATCATGCCGAGGGCGACCGCGCGGCCGTGGGTGACGGCGGCGCCGCCGAGTTGACCTTCGGCTTCCATCGCCAGGCTCTCCAGGGCGTGGCCGACGGTGTGCCCGTAATTCAGGATCCGCCGCAGGCCCCCCTCGCGTTCGTCGGCCATGACGACGTCGGCCTTGATCTCGACGTTCCGGGTCACCACGTCTTCGAGGACGGCCGCGTCGCGGGCGAGGATTCTGTCGGCCTCGGCTTCGAGCGTGTCGAACAGGGCGGCGTCGCGGATAACGGCGTGTTTGACGACCTCTGCCAGGCCGGTCCTCAGTTCCTCCTGCGGCAGGGTTGCGAGGGTCGTCACGTCGGCCAAAACGGCGGACGGCTGGTGGAACGCGCCGATGAGGTTCTTGCACTCCGGATGGTCCACGCCGGTCTTGCCGCCCACGCCGGCGTCCACCTGCCCGAGCAGACTGGTCGAGACGGCCACCCACGCGATGCCGCGCATGTACGTGGCCGCCACGAACCCCGCCAGGTCCGTGACGACGCCTCCGCCCAGTCCCACGACGACGGAGCCGCGGTCGAGGCCCGCCTTCAGCATGGCCTCGTACAGTCGGCCGGCCCGCTCGAGCGTCTTGGACGCCTCGCCGGGCGGGACGACGACGGCCTCGACCTCCAGGCCGGCGGCGCGCAGGCTCTCCATGGCGGGGTCGAGGTAGTGGCGGGCGACGTTCTCGTCGGTGATGAGCGCGGCCTTAGGGCTCCGGCTCGCCGCCTTTGCCTCCGTTCCCAGCGTCGGCAGGAGGTTCGACCCGATCCGGACGACGTAACCGAATCCGGTGCATTGGACGTGCACGTGCTGCATGAATCTTGCCCTTATTGCGGTGCCGAAGCCAAAGAAACGCCAGTCCCAGGAGGACGACCAGCGCGACCATGAAGGCGAGCAGAACCTTATCTTTGCTCATGCCGGCGCCCGGTTGAAGGTCGGCCGGGCCCCGTTCTTCCAGTTCCAGCCGCCTCGCCACCAGCATCGGAGCAAACCCCTCGCCCTTGGTGCCCTTGTACCGGCGGACCTTGTAGAAGTAGCCCTTGACGCGGACCGTGTCGTAGACCTCCAGGTAGTTCATCGGGTCCTCAAGAACGATGACCGTGGCGACCGGCCGCTGCTCGGTCAGCGGGAGTTCGCGGAGGTTGCATTCGTAGAGCGTCGGGATGTCCTTCCGCAGTGCCAGCACGGGCGTCGTGAACGGCGTCACCATCAGGTAGGCCCCGCGAATCGTGACGGGCTTGCCGCGATGGGCCGACGGCGTCGCCAGCAGTTGCGGATAGCCGGTGACGGCATCGTCGGGCTGGAGCCCCTCGGGCGGCATCTTGGAGACCTTGTGGACAACGTACCAGAACGCCGATTCGTCATAGTCGAACGTCCGGTCTTTGACGTCGTTCAGCAGGGCCTCTCCCTTTTCGAGCGGCAGGTCGTAGCGTTTGAGGATGGGCAGGTCGCGGATCTCCTCGAGGGTCATCTCGCGCTTTCCGTCTCCGACGGGTTTGCCCGGCGCCCTTCTCTTCGATGTCGATTTGCCCTTCTCGGCCGGGGGCGCAGCGTCTTCGGCGTCTACGATGACCTCTTTCCTGATGGCATCGGCCACGGCCGCGTCCTTCACCGTTTCGGCCGCCGCTTGTTTGTCGGGAGCGGCATCGTTGCCCGCGGGCGTCGATTCGGCTCCGAGGGCCGGCGCCCCGGCGCCGAACGCCAGCAGCAGAAGCGCGAGGCCGAGGGTCAGGCGGCGCGAGCGCGTAACGTTCTCGTGGGTGGCGTTCATTTTCCGTTTCTCCCGCGTCGATTCTAAACCGCCCTTCGGAGGCGGTCAAAAGGAATCCGATTGCGTCCATCCCATAAGACGGATGCCGCGGGCGTTGGTTGCGTGAAGACCGGGCAAAAAAAGAGACGCCGCGGAGCTTTCCGCTCCGCAGCGTCTGGGGCGCCAGTCGCGTTGTGCAGTCCCGCCCCTCAACGACTGCCCAACGTTTCCTGGCGCCGCCCTCCTGGAAACCCCGTCTCCCGGCACCGCCAATCGTTCCCAACAACACGGGCCCGTGATTCACTTTTCCCTTCACTGTCATTGTTCGCACCGAGAGGGGTGCGCGGCAACCCCTGGGGCAGATTTTTCTGGTATCTTAATAGGCGGCGCTCGGGCTGGTATAATCGCTGGACTGCCGGCTTGTCCTGGGAGACTTGCATGACGCACACCGACTACGAAGCGGCGCTCGGGTACCTGTTCTCGGCCACCGACTACGAGAAGATGCGGCGCGTCCGCTACAACGCCGACACCTTCAGCCTCGACCGTATGCGCCGGCTGCTCGAGATGCTCGGCTCGCCGCACCGCCGCCTGCGCACCGTGCACGTGGCCGGCACGAAAGGGAAGGGCTCGACGGCGGCGCTGGTTCATGCGGTGGCGATGGCGTGCGGCCTGACGGCGGGGCTGTACACGTCGCCGCATCTGGTGGACATCCGTGAGCGTATCCGAATCGGGGGCCGGGACATTGGACGGCACGAACTGGCGGCGCTCGTTGAGGCGGCCCGGCCTCACGTTGACCGCCTCCGGGCCGAGGACGACGCCCCGACGTTCTTCGAGATCTTCACGGCGCTGGCGTTCGGGCATTTCGCCCGCGCCGGCGTGGACGTGGCGGTCGTTGAAGTCGGATTGGGCGGGCGGCTCGACGCGACGAACGTCCTGGCGCCCGATGTGTCGGTCATCACGGCCATCAGCCTGGATCACACGCTGCAACTGGGCGACGCGCTGAGCGCCATCGCAGCCGAGAAGGCGGGGATTGTCAAGCCGGGCGTTCCGGTGGTCTCGCAGCCGCAGCCGCCCGATGCCATGGCGGTCATTGAAGATGTCTGCCGCGCGGCCGAAGCACCGCTTGTGGTAGTCGGCCGCGAGGTCACCTACACGTGGTCCCCCGCAGAGGAGGCCGGCCGCCTGGGATGCGAGGTGACCGTTCGCACGTCCGATGCGTTGTACGACCGACTTTTCGTTCCGCTGATGGGCGAGCACCAGGTGGTCAATGCGGCCGCGGCCGTTGCCGCTGCTGAGCGCTGCGGGCCGCTCGCCGAACGGCTGTCGCCCCGGGTCGTGCGCGAAGCGCTGCGGCAGGTCCGGTGGCCCGGGCGCATGGAGCACCTGCCGGGCGAGCCCGAGGTGGTCCTCGACGGCGCCCACAACCGGGCGAGTATGGAGCAACTCCTCGAGGCGCTCGCGCGGCATTTCCCGGCCAGGCGGACGGTCGTTGTCTTCGGGTCGGCGGCCGACAAGGATGTTGACGGTATGCTCGGCGTGCTGGCGGAGCGGCTGCCCGACTCGCCGGTCGTCTTCACGCGGACCGACAATCCGCGGGCGGCCGACCCGGCGGACCTGGCCGAACGTTTCCGCGCGTGCGGCGGGACGGCCGGCGAAGCGGCCGGCGACGTGGCAAGCGCCCTCAACGTGGCCGCCGAGAACGCAACGGCCGACGGCCTCATCGTGGTCTGCGGATCCCTCTACCTGGTGGGAGAGGTGAAGGAGCACCTGGCAGACGCCGACGGCTGAGTGCGCTCGGGCGTGTGGAGGGTATAGCGCGGCGGATCTCCCGACCCGCCGCGCAAAATCAAAACTTGTCATCTCGCCGGGCGAGGCGCCCTCATTGCGGTTTCACGAGCAGGCGCACGGGCGAACCGGCCTTTGCTTCAAGCGGCAGGCCGTCGTGCAGTTGCTTGCCGGTGTGGGTGGCGGTCTGGCCGGTCGTCAGGTTGCGGACCGCGTAGCGGCGGTCGAGGGCGACGGTGAACCATTCCGGCAGCGTGTTCATGCGGGGCCAGTCGCGCTTGAAACCCATGGTCAGGCGATGGCGGGGGACGTCGAAGACGAGTTTTCCGGACCACGCCTTCTCGGCGGTCAGGACGACGGCGAGACCTTCTTTCGTCTCGGCGGCCCCGAGCGTGAGGCCCATTTGCCACGGGCGCGCGAGCAGCCCCCGCGTGTGCATCAGGGCGTGCATGATGACCGTCCGCACGCCGTTGGACTGAAGTTTCATCGTGCCCCACAGTGTGGCGGTCTCGAGCGGCTCGGCGGACCGGGCCACGTTCCGGGCCATCTCGCCGTCCACCCACGCCAGGCCTTCCGGCACGGGCACGCGGTTCAGGCAATAGATTCCGCCTTCGATGGAATCGGCGAAGCCGTCGATCGAGGAACCCTCCCACGGATAGTTCCTGTAGCGTGGCTTGGCCAGGTTGCGGAGCGTCCGGGCGATCCGGTCCCTGTAAACGGCTTTGCCGGCTGCCATGTCGTAGCAGAGGTGCCCGACGTAGTCGTATCCCCATCCGTCGCTGAGGCGGCCTTCGTGCGGTCCGGGTTCCTTCTGGAGCGTGTTGATCATGATGCCGTCGGCGTTGGTGCCGCGCGCGAGGATCTCGTCGAGCATCTTTCGCATGTGCGGCAGATACTCGTTGGCCTTCTCGGGATTGAGCTCCGACTCGACGCCGAGCAGCAGGCCCAGGCCGCCGATGATCTCGCAGCCGTGGTCGCGCAGGCGTGTCGGCACGAAGTTGCCGGGCTTCAGGTAGTAGTCGGCCAGGCGCTCGGCCCAGGTCAGGAACTTCTTCTCGCCGGTCATCGCATACAGCCGCGCTAGGGCCTGGAGTTGCTCGCCGTTAACCTCCACGTTCGTGGACGGGATCTTGCCGTACGGCGTGTCGCACCGCGCGTGTTTCCAGATGTCCTCCTGGATGGCCTTCATGCGGTCGAACCACTCGTCCTTGCCGGTGACTTCGACGATGGCGATGAGGCCGTCCTTGACGTACTCCGAGGCGCCGTAGATCATCCGGTCGAGCGACTGCCCCTCCTGTTTGGCCTTCCGCTTGAAATCGTACGGCACGGGGATGCGGTCGAGGTGGTTGCACAGTCTCTGCTCGGCGTGCAGAACCTTGCGGACGGGCCCCTCGAGCGCCGCCTGGTCGGTGGCCCACGCGGCCCAGACCAGGAAGGGGTAACAGTCGGCGGCGGTGTCGCGGTAGTTCCAGTTGCCGTCGGCCCGGTACAGGCCGGTCTCGGCGTCGATCTTCTTGAGTGCCACCTCATGGAGCCAGCGTTGGACCTTGCTGAGGGAGTATCCGGCGATGCCGGCCGAGGCGGCGGCCTGCTTGAAGGCCGGTGCCTCCTCGGCCGTGGCTGTGGCGGGGACACAAAGCCCAACAGCAAGGACGACGAGAAGCAAGCGGGCGGTTCGTCTCATGGTTCCTCCTTTTCGCCGAAGATTTCCGCCTCGAAGCGCGAGACGGCTACCTCGGGCGACTTCCAGGCGTCGGGCGGCATGCCGGCTTTGCCCACGCAGCAGTGCGACAAAAACTCCTCCTTCGACCATCCCGTCTCGGTAGCGACCTGCGGCAGGAAGCAGCCCGAGCCGTACGGCCCCTGGACGTAGATGCCGTGGCGGCCGAGTTCGATGTCGCGGAGCGGGTCGTCCACCTTCTCGAGCGGCGAGAGGGCCGAGATCTCGATGTCGATCCGCGCCAGTTCCCCTGCCGTCACGGGGTCGCCGAGGAACCGCGGATCGCGTGTGGCGGCCGCCGCCATTTCGCGGACCGTTTCATGGAGCGGCCCGCGGGCAAGAAACGTGCCGATACAGCCGCGAAGACGCTCGCCGTTCTTCATCGTGACGAACGCGCCGCACGGCGCCTCCAGCGCCTCGCTTTCGACCGCGATCTGCGGCGCGGCCGTGCCCGTCACGGCCGCCTTGATCGTCTCGCGTGCGATGCGCAGCAGCGTTTTCCTGTCGCTATCGGAAAGCATAGCCGGCCCCCTAGCCCCTCAGAACCTTCACAAGCACCACGACGCCGATTACCAACAACATGACCAGCACGGTGGCCAGGTTGAAGTACCTGTCGATGAACCGCTTGGCGGCAGGCCCGAAGACGTAAACGATCGCCGCCACCGCGAAGAATCGCATCGAGCGGAAGATGACCGACGCCGCCAGGAACTGCCAGACGGCGATCTCGGCAAACCCCGCCACCCACGAAAATACCATGTACGGAACCGGCGTCAGCGCCGCCACCGCCACCGCCCAGAAGCCATACTCACCGAAGACCGCGAGAGCCTTGGCCGCCTCCTCGCCGAGGCCGACGAACTCCATGGCCCCCGTAACGCGGGCCTGCCCGATGGCCAGGCCCAGCAGCATGGCGGTCGTTCCGCCGAGGATGCTGAAGAGCGTGCAGATCGTCGCCCACCGGAAACTGGATCGCGGCCGCCCCAGGCACAGCGCCCCGAGCAGGAGGTCGGCCGGGACGGGGAAGAAGATGGCCTCCGAGAAGGCAAGCGCCGCCATTGCCTTGGCGGCGTGTCGGGTTTCGGCCCAGCCGAGCACCCACTCGTACAACCGTCGGACGGGCCCGAGCAGCCGCGCCGCAGCGTGGGCCTGTATCTCCTCCTCGATGATCTTGTCGGTGACGCCGGTCGTCGCGTTCGCCTTCTGATCGTCTGACAAGTGGATTTTACCCTTCTTGCGCAACACCGACCGCTCGCGGCCGTCTTGTCGGGTCGCATCTCCGTTTCGCTGCGGGAAGGAGTCTAAGCGGGGGAATGCAAAGCGGCAAGGTAAAATGCACTACGCATTGACTTGGCCGACTCGCCGTGCCTATCATAGACGTGGAGGGGATGACTGCCGCAGTCGGCATACCGCACCAGCGGATTTCGGCTTCCGGGAGCGACAAGGGCGGTCGGATGCTCGGCGTCACATCATCGGGTCAGGGCCTGACGGTCGAGGCGCCCGCCAAGGTCAACCTGACACTTCGCGTGCTCGGCGTGCGGGACGACGGCTACCACGATCTGGAGAGCGTTGTGGCGGCGGTTGCCCTGTTCGACACACTGGTCTTCGAGCCGGCAGACGGTCTTGACTTGGTGTGCCGGGGGTTCGAGGTCCCCGGAGGCGAGGACAACCTGGTGATGACGGCCGCGCGGGTCCTTGCCGACGAATGCCGCCCGGGGCAGGGGGCCCGGATACGTTTGGAGAAGCGCATCCCTCCCGGGCGGGGTTTCGGCGGCGGCTCGAGCGACGCTGCCGCCGCGCTCGTCGGCCTGAATGCGCTGTGGGACTGCGGCCTGGAGCGGCAGGAGTTGGCTCGTCTCGGCGCCGGCGTCGGCAGCGACGTGCCGCTGTTTCTGGCGTCGCCGCTGGCCGTCATGCGCGGCCGGGGCGAGCGCCTGGAACGGGTCTCGGCCGGCTCGGCCTGGTGGCTCGTCCTGGCGTGGCCCGACTACGAGATGCCGACGGCCGAGGTGTACGCGGCCTACGACAGGCTGGGCGCCTCGCTGGACGGCAGAGCGGCAGCGACCGGCATCTTGCCCCGCCTGGCGGGGCCGGCGCGGGGGGCTCGGCCGTTTCTGGTGAATGATTTGGAGGCAGCGGCCGATAGTATTAGGCGGGGTCGGTTCGACGTGCGTGGATGTCTGGAACGTGCCGGAGCGACCGCCATCGGGATGACGGGAAGCGGATCGGCCTATTTCGCGGTTGCCGATACGGAGGTTGAGGCATGCCGCCTGGCCGAGGCCGCTCGCGCCGCGGGCGCGAAAACTCATGTTACAACACTACTGGCGGACGGGAAGCAGCAGCAGGAGAGACCGACATGAAAGTCACGAATGTCAGCGTCAAGTTGTCGCCGCAGAGCGGCGACCGGTTAAAGGCCTTCTGCACGATGACGTTGGACGGCGAGTTCGTCGTGCGCGACCTGAAGATCATTGATGGGACGAACGGCCTGTTCGTCGCGATGCCATCCAGAAAACTGACGGACCACTGCCCAAAGTGCGGCGGAAAGAATCACCTGCGGGCCAAGTTCTGCAACGATTGTGGAGGCCGGCTCCCGGAGAACCGCATGTCGGACGAGGACGTGCAGGGCAAACTCCACGCCGACATCGCGCATCCGATCAACTCCGACTGCCGCGCGCGGCTGCAGGACGTGATTCTCGAGGCCTATCGCGAGGAGATGGCCCGGGCGGGACGCGGCGAGACGGAGACCGCCCCCGTCGGCGCCGACGTGCCCGAGGCGCCCGCGCCCGAACCGGCGACCGCTGAACCGCCGGCGGACATCAAGCCGGACGTGGCGGAAGCGCCGCCTCCCGAGCCGCCCGCCGAGGCCGACGCGGCGGAGGCACCGCCTCCCGAACCGCCCGCCGAGGCCGACGCGGCGGAGGCGCCGTCTCCCGAGCCGCCCGCCGAGGCGCCTGTTGAAGAAGTTCCCGACACCGAGGAAAAGCCCGAAGGCGAAGACAGGGGCCACATCTTCGGAGAGGGCGTCCTGTAACCGCGCGGCCGCCAATTCCGCTGGACTTGTCGCGGTTTGCAGTGTACAGTAGTGGTGTTGTTCCTGCCCGGACGTTCGGTTTGACGGGCGGCTGAGATGGACGGCGACCGGCTGCGGAGGCCGGCGCCGGGACGCGGAGCCACGCCGGCTTCGCGCCCGATGAGGCGGGGCAAGGCCCCGTCTTGTGATGGAACTCGGGCGGTGCGCCTCACCGGCCATCGTCCACGGATGAAGGAGCCGTCCCATGCCTGATCGCAACGGTGCGCATATCCTCCTGGAAGCCCTGAAGGCCGAAGGTGTTGACACGGTTTTCGGCGTACCCGGCGGGGCGGTCATTCCCCTTCTCGACGCCTTCTACGATGACACGGACCTGCGGTTCATCCTCATGCGGCACGAGCAGGGCGCCGGGCATGCGGCCGACGGGTACGCCCGGGCCAGCGGCAAGGTCGGCGTCTGCCTTGCCACCTCCGGTCCCGGGGCCACGAACCTCGTGACGGCACTGGCCACCGCGAATTTCGATTCGGTGCCGATGGTGGCCATCACGGGCCAGGTCAAGACGCACCTGATCGGCAACGACGCGTTTCAGGAGGCCGACATCACGGGCATCGTTCGCCCCTGCACCAAGCACACGTACCTTGTGAGGGACGTGACCCGGCTGGGCGAGTGTTTGCGAGCGGCGTTTCACATTGCCCGCACCGGCCGGCCGGGGCCGGTCCTCGTGGACATCCCCGTGGACGTGGCCGTTGCGAAGACCGGTGCGCCGCTTCCGGATAGCGTGGACATTCCCGGCTACAAGCCCGTCTACAAAGGCAACCGGCGCCAGATCAAACGGGCTGCTCAGGCGATCAACGCGGCCGAGAAACCGCTTCTGTACGTGGGCGGCGGCGTCGTCATCTCGGAGGCGTCGGACCTGCTGCACGAGATGGCCGTCAAGGGCAACATCCCCGTCACGACCACGCTCATGGCCCTGGGGGCGTTCCCGGAGGACCATCCCCTCTCGCTCAAGATGCTCGGCATGCACGGGACGGCGTACGCCAACTACGCGGTCCAGGAGGCCGACCTGCTGATAGCCGTGGGGGCGCGCTTCGACGATCGGATCACCGGCGACGTGTCGAAGTTCGCCACGAACGCCACAATCCTGCACATCGACATCGACCCGACGTCGATCTCGAAGAACATCCGTGTGGACATCCCGGTCGTCGGCGACGCCTCCGACATCCTGGCGGGGCTGCTGTCGCTCATGGAGCATCGCGACCGCAAGGCGTGGCTCGAACAGATTCAGGCGTGGAAGACCGAGTACCCCCTCGCCTACAAGGGCGACGGTCTGAAGCCCCAGTACGTGGTCGAGCAGATATGCGAGGCATCCGGGGGCGAGGCCATCGTCTGCACCGAGGTCGGCCAGAACCAGATGTGGGCGGCCCAGTGGTACACGCACACGCGGCCGCGGCACTTCATCTCCTCCGGCGGACTCGGAACCATGGGATACGGCTTCCCGGCCGCCATCGGCGCGCAGGTTGGCCGGCCCGACGCCATCGTCGTCGACGTGGCCGGCGACGGGTCGATCCAGATGAACATCCAGGAACTCGCCCCGGCGGTCCACGAGAAGATCCCCGTCAAGGTCTGTATCCTCAACAACGGGTACCTGGGCATGGTGCGCCAGTGGCAGGAACTGTTCTACGACCGGCGCTACGCCGCAACGCAACTGCTGGGGAACCCCGACTTCGTCGCCGTGGCCGAGGCGTACGGGGCCAACGGCGTGCGGGTGACCAGGCCCGAGGAGGTCCGCCCGGCGCTGGACAGAGCCTTCGCTGACCGCGAGGTCTGGGTCCTCGATTTCGCCATCGAGCCCGAAGAGAACGTCTTCCCGATGGTCCCCGCCGGCGAAGCCATCGACCGGATGATCGGCGGCATGGCGTAAGAATTGCGGATTTCGGATTGGCGCGGGGGTGCCTTTCCGCTTGCCGCCGGCGAGCGGCAGGGATAGAATCGCGGATTGCCGGACAGGCGGAGGTTGTTAATATGCGTCACGTCATTAGTGCTATCGTGGAGAACAAGCCGGGCGTCCTGGCCCACATTGCGGGGCTGTTTGCGGGGCGGGGATTCAATATCGACAGCCTCGCCGTCGGCGAGACCGAAGACCCCGCGCGCAGCCGCATGACGGTCGTGGCGCGCGGCGACGATGCGGTTCTGGAACAGATCCGCAAGCAACTCGGCAAGATCATCGACGTCATCAAGGTGGTGGATTTCTCCGGCGCCGACACCGTCGAGCGCGACCTGATGCTCATCAAAGTGGCCGCCAGCCCAGACCGCCGCGGCGAGGTCTTCGAGATCGCCGAGGTCTTCCGAGGCAAGGTCGTCGATATCGGGCCGAAACATCTGACGCTCGAGGTCTCGGGCCCCGAGAAGAAGATCGAGGCCTTCATCGACCTGGTGAAGCCTTACGGGGTCAAGGAACTCGTCCGGACCGGCCGCATCGCCCTGGCCCGCGGAGGGTAGAGGCGTCGGCCGAGCCCGCCGCGGGAGCACGTAGGCCGGGGCGTGCCCCGGCGCATCGTGCATGTTGCCGGGGCGTGCCCCGTACGGGCCGCGCTGAGCCTCTGCAAGGACGCCACGCAAGGAGACAGTCATGGCCAAAGTGTATCACGACGACGATGTTGACATGGAGCCGATCCTTGCCAAGACGGTCGGCATCGTCGGCTACGGCAGCCAGGGCCACGCCCAGGCGCAGAACCTGCGCGACTCCGGCGTCGGCGTCCTCGTGGCTGAGGTCGAGGGCACCGACAACTACCAACTGGCCGTCGACCACGGGTTCGAGCCTATGACGGCCGCCGAGGTCACCCGGCAGGCCGACCTTATCCAGATCCTCATCCCCGACGAGATCCAGGGCGGGGTCTACGAGAAGGAGATCGCCCCGAACCTGGCGGCCGGCAAGGCGCTGGGCTTCAGCCACGGCTTCAACATCCACTTCCGCCAGATCGTGCCGCCCGAGGACGTCGACGTGATCATGGTGGCGCCGAAAGGTCCAGGCCACACGGTTCGCGGCGAGTTCGTCGATGGCGGCGGCGTGCCGATGCTGTTTGCCGTCCAGCAGGATGCTTCCGGCACGGCGCGCGCCGTGGCGATGGCCTACGCCAAGGCCATCGGCGGCGCCCGGGCCGGCATCCTCGAAACCACCTTCGCCGAGGAGACCGAGACCGACCTGTTCGGCGAGCAGGTGGTCCTGTGCGGCGGTGTGACGAGCCTCATCAAGGCCGCCTTCGAGACGCTCGTGGCGGCCGGGTACCAGCCGGAACTCGCCTACTTCGAGGTCATGCACGAACTGAACCTCATCGTGCGGCTGCTTGTCCAGGGCGGCCTGTCGTACATGTGGTACTCGGTGTCGAACACGGCCGAGTACGGCGGCCTGACGCGCGGCGACGTGCTGATCGATCAGGGAGTACGCGAGCGGATGCAGAAGATCCTCGCGGACATTCAGGACGGCTCGTTCGCCAACGAGTGGGTCGAGGAGTGCAAGGCGGGCGGCAAGAAGTTCAAGCAACTCGAGGCCACCGAACGCGCCCACCAGGTCGAGACCGTCGGCAGAGAGATCCGGCGCCTGATGCCGTTCATCGACGCCAAGGAAGTTTAGTGCCGCAACGCCGCTTCACTCTCTGCGCGATGCCACGGCGCGGACCGCGTGCCGTCGTCAGTGTTGACGGTCGGCCTTGTCCTTCTGAATCCGTGTCAGGGCCTCCGACACGTCTTCGGCGAACACGAAGATGGTGTCGAGGCCGGTGACCAGCAACGCACTCCAGACGCGGTCCTGCAGCGAGCACAGCAGGAGTTTGCGGCCGGCCACGATCATGCGTTTCCGCAGGCGCAGCAGTTTG
Organism: uncultured Anaerolineales bacterium; assembly: GCA_964539385.1. Classification (GTDB taxonomy): domain Bacteria; phylum Planctomycetota; class Phycisphaerae; order FEN-1346; family FEN-1346; genus JAUVZF01. The sequence goes on from CAZIJC010000007.1 coordinate 42,664, forward strand.
GAGATGCCGCTCGATGTCAGGAGCGCGAGGTCCGAAAAGTCGAGCACAACGTCGCGGTCCGCCTCGTTGAGGCGCACGTTTACCTCGGCCATTTCTTCCGACAGCACCGGATCGTCGGTCAGTTTGACGACCAGCGTGTCTTCGTTCCACTGTTGTACGGCCATTGGCGTTCCTTCCTGCCGGCCCCCGTCTATCGGCAGCGGAGTATTGCCGCGTCCGGCACGCCCGCCGCCTTGCGCGCCGCTGCCACGTCGTCCAGAAATCGCCAGGCGTCCAGTCCGTAGCCGGCCGTCGGCGCCAGCCCCGGAACGAGCGACTGGAAGTAACCGTTCAGTTGGCGCATGTGGAGTTCGCGGACGTACTTGGCAGCCATCGACGCCAGGGCCGTGAAGAGACTCCACGTTTCGCACCGTGTGCGGACCGTCAGGTGCACCGGGCCCGCCGAACCGCCGCCATGAAGGCGGTAGCGGCTGACCGCCCGTGCTTCCTCGAGCGTTTCGACTCGCGTCATCGGAAAGGCGGCGGCCAACAGGCCCGCGTAGTATCGCCGCCCGCCGTGGCGGTCCATCGTCACGTGGATGGGTTGGTGCGGCCATCGGGTCCGGAGGTCGGTCAGGATGTCGGCCGTAAGAGCGAACAGCGCCGAGGCCTTGTTCCGAGTGGTTTGGACCAGGCGATTGAAGCGCGCGGGCGCGGCGACGTTCACGCGCAGTCCGGCCGCAGCAGCGCCGAGCCTTGCCAGGCCTTCAGCCAGATGCTCGGCCGCCGTCCTGATCTCCTCGGTCTGCGTCGCCGCCGGCAGGGCCAGCCGCTTAGGGCTGTCCCACGGCCGTGGCGTGGCGCGCCCGGCCTCGTCCGCCCCGGAGGAAACCACCGTCACGGCGAGAAACTCTGCCAGCGACGAAGGTCTGGTATCCATCGCCGCAAGGAACCCGAGGACGGCCCGTTCGAGGGTCGCGATGTCGCCACCGCCGTACGCCACTTTGGAGTCGCAGATGACGACGCGCGAACTCCTGCCGGACGGCCGCTTGCGAACGTGCCCGCGCAGGGCTCCCCACAGGTTCGGGTCGCCGGCGGCGTCGCCGGGGAACTTGCCGGCGGCGGCCGCTACCACGAGCGGGCCGAGGTGCGGACCGTACCCCGCCTCGTCGATTCCGACCAGGATCGCCATGTGGCCTCACCCCTCGCGCTCGACCGGGAACAACTTTCCCCCGGCGGTGCGACTGCCGATGATTCTACTGCATTGCGTTCACGTCGGCAAGGCCCGTCCCGGGGCGTGTGGTGCGCCGATTTTCTTCGACACCCGGCCGCCGGTTTGCGAGAATTGCGCCACGGTCGACGGGAGGAAGGGCTGATGAGCGACTGGCCGTTGCGGCTGATGAGTTTCGGCGGGCTGCTGGTGATGCTTGCCATCGCGTTTGCCTTGAGCGAGAACCGGCGCCGGATCAGCCTGCGCGTCGTCCTGACGGGCCTCGGGCTGCAACTCGTCCTGGCGGTTGTGATCTTTCTGACGAGAATCGGCAGCGCCTTGTTCACGGCGACCGACAGGGCCTTTGCGTTCTTCCTGGCGGCCAGCAACGAGGGGGCGGGGTTCCTGTTCGGCCGCCTTACGACGGACTACGGCCTCGGCGCCGTCGTGGCGTTCCAGGTGCTGCCGATCGTCATCTTCTTCTCGGCCCTGGCGGGCATTCTTCACCACTTCGGCATCACGCAGTTGGTCGTCCGGGCCATGGCGCGCCTCATGCAGAAGGTCATGAACATCTCGGGCGCCGAGAGCCTGGCGTCGGCGCTGTTCGTCTTCTTCGGCATCGAGTCCACGACGGCCATTGGCCACTACATCCGCCGCATGACGCGCTCGGAACTCTTCACCCTTATGACCGCCTTCATGGCCACGATTGCCGGCACGGTCATGGGGGCGTACGTGTCGTTCGGCGCCTCGCCGGGCCATCTGCTGACGGCCAGCCTGATGAGCGCGCCGGCGGCCATCGTCATCGCCAAGATACTGATTCCGGAGACCGAACAGCCGCTGACGCGCGGCCGCGTCCGGTTCGACCCGCCGCGCGACTCGGTCAACGCCATCGACGCCGCCGCAAACGGGGCGGGGCAGGGGCTCAGGCTGGCGGTTACCATCGGGGCGATGCTGATCGCCTTCGTCGGGCTCATCCATCTGGTGAACCTGATCCTTGGCGCGGCCTCCGGCCTGTGGCTGGACGAGGCGCTGACGCTCCAGGGCCTCCTGGGGTGGGCGTTCAGTCCGGTGGCATTCGTCATGGGCGTGCCGTGGGAGGATGCCCACGAGGTTGGCCAACTGCTGGGGACGAAGACGATCCTGAACGAGTTCCTGGCGTACGAGCAGATGCAGCCGCTGGCCGCGGAGGGGGTTATCGGAAAGCGGTCGGTCACCATCGCGACCTATGCCCTGTGCGGCTTTGCCAATTTCGGGTCGGTGGCGATCCTGGTAGGCGGCCTGGGGATGATCGACCCGGAGCGCAAAGGGCTGTTTGCGCGGCTGGGGATATGGGCCTTGGTGTCGGGCACGCTGGCGGCGTTCATGACGGCCTGCTACGCGGGGATGCTGGCGTAGGCGTAGATTTGCCGCGCGGCGGGTCTCCCGACCCGCCGCGCCTCACTCAGACCAATAACGCGGCGCAGGCGATTGCAGGCTGGCGCCGGTTGCGGTATGTAATGCAGGCCCGGCGTGTGCGGGAGTGGCGGAACTGGCAGACGCGCAAGGTTTAGGTCCTTGTGCCCTTCGGGGCCTGGGGGTTCAAATCCCCCCTCCCGCACCAGAAAGCTGCGCGATGTCCGGATTCTTGAGGTGTCGGGGTTTCCCGAACCGGAGGGAGATGCAAGGTCTGGCCGCTCGGCGTCTCGCTTCCACTACTCGCGCAACTGGCCTTCGCCGGTGACGATCCACTTGTAGGTGGTCAGGTCGCGGCATCCCATCGGTCCGCGGGCGTGGAGTTTGTCGGTTGAGATGCCCACCTCGGCGCCCAGGCCGTACTCGCCGCCGTCCGAGAAGCGGGTCGTCGTGTTGATCATCACGCTGGAGGAGTCCACGCCCTGGACGAACCGCCGGATCCGCCGGACGTCTTCCGAGACGATCGCGTCGGTGTGGGCCGACCCGTATTGGGCGATGTGGTCGATGGCGTCCTGAACGTGCTCGACGACGCGGACGGCCAGCACGAGGTCCAGGTACTCGGCGTACCAGTCCTCGTCGGTGGCGGATTTGGCGTCGGGCCAGATGCGGCGCGTCTCGTCGCAGCCGCGCAACTGGACCCCCGCCTCCGACAGTCGCCGGCAGATGCGCGGCAGGAAACGGGCCGCCACGTGTTTGTGGACGAGCATCGTCTCCATGGCGTTACAGACGCCCGGCCGCTGGACCTTCGCGTTGAAACAGATGGCCTCGGCCATGTCGAGGTCGGCCAGGTCATCGACGTAGACGTGGCAGACGCCCTTGTAGTGCTTGATGACGGGGATGGTGGACCCCTCGGCCACGGCGCGGATGAGTGATTCGCCGCCGCGCGGCATGACGACGTCGATGTTCTCGTCTTGGCGGAGGAGGGCGGCCAGCAGGTCGCGGTCGCTGGTTTCGATCATCAGGACGGCGTCGGCCGGCAGGCCCTGGCCCGCGACGGCTTCCGACAGCAGGCGGTGGATTGCCAGGTTCGAGCGCAGCGCCTCCTTGCCGCCGCGCAGGATGGCCGCGTTGCCGCTCTTCAGGCACAGCGCCGCCACGTCGCTCGTCACGTTCGGCCGCGACTCGTAGATGGTGAGCACGACGCCGAGCGGCACGCGGACGCGCTCGATGCGCAGGCCGTTCGGACGGACGTAGCCTTCGAGAATCTCGCCGACGGGGTCCTGAAGGTCGGCGATCTGGTGCATGCTGCGGGCCATCTTCTCGATCCGCTCGTCGGTCAGTGTCAGTCGGTCGATCATGGCGGCCGCGAGGCCTGCCTGGTTGGCGGCGGCGAGGTCGGCGGCGTTTTCCTTCCGGATGGTCTCGGCCCCCGCGCGAAGGTTTTCGGCCATGGCCCGCAGCGCCGCGTTCTTGGCGCCGGCGCCGGCGGCGGCCAGTTGTCTGGCGGCTGTGCGGGCGCGGCGGCCGAGGGTCCGGGCCTGGTGCGACCAGTCCTTCCGGGGCATGAACGCGCCTCCTTACGGGGCGGGCGGCTTCGCGTTGTGTTTCTCGAGGTTGAAGTTGACGGTGGGCAGCGGCTTGACCAGTTTGACGCCGGGCGGCAGGCCGACCACAACGGGCTCGCGCGGCAGCCACGAGCCCGGGTTGGGCTTGTCGTCCGCCGTCAGGACGAGTTGGACGCGAATATCCTGCGCTTTGAGACGTTCAACGGCCGGTGTGGGCCCTTCGACCTCCAACTCGACCCACCGGTCCGCCTCGGGCTGAAAGACGATGCGGTACCGGTTCAACATTTCGGACGGAGCCGAGATAAGAATCGGCAGCCGCCCGAACCCCTTCTTGGTGACCGCAGATTCCAGCATTGCCCTGACCGTGACGGTGGGCGGGTCGAACGTTGCGTCGATGCCGTCGGGCCCGCCCAGTTTCGAATCGAGCAGCACGGGTTCCTTCAGTTGCTTGTCTTCGGGAAAGGTGGTGACTTCGACGTTGGCGACCGCGAATCGCCGACCCTCCGGCAGTTTGGTGAGGTCGGCTGCCGCGACGCGCGCCGTGACCTTGGCCGGCTCCGCATGAGGGTTCTTGGCCACAGCCCCGGTCACCTGGACCTTCACGTCAACCTCTTTGATGGTGACGAGGCGGCTGGCGTTGGCATAGATCTTGCCGTCGAACGTGCTGCCGCGCTCGTCCCGAATTCCGGTGACAGAGATATTCCGCTCAATCCAATGCTGGAACCCGTCGTGCGCCGGAAGGACCAGCGGATTGGTCTTCAGTTCCGCTTCGGTCAGGTTAAAGCGGCAGACCTTGTCTTTGAGCGAGGCGTTGAGGCTTTCGAGTTCTCCTTTGGGGCCTTCGTATTTCACCGTCAACTGTTTCGGGTTGATGTTGCGGATCTGGAAGTCCGGCGGCCCGTTGATCACGACGGGCACGAGGTCTTCGCCCGGGCGTGTCTGTTCGAGGTCGGCCCAGACCCAGACGGCGATCGTCAGGACGGCGACGGCCAGAAATGTGCGTATGCGTTCGCTCATGAGGCGGCTGTGTCTGTCGGTTTTTCAGGTTCAACGGGTTCCGGCGTTTCGTCGGCGGCGAGCGAGTGTTCGATCAATGTGGCCTCTGCACTGCGCAGGAGTTCGGTCAGTCGCTCTTTGAGCCGGTCGGGCGTGACGGCCGACTCCAGTTTACCGCCTTCGGCCAGCGAGATGCTGCCCGACTCTTCGCTGACGACAACGATGGCGGCATCGGTTTCCTCCGAGAGTCCCACCGCAGCGCGGTGCCGCGTTCCAAGGTGTGGATCGAGGATCGCATGGCGCGAGAGCGGAAACTCGCACCCGGCGGCGGCGATCCGACCGCCCCGAATCACCACGCCCATGTCGTGCAGCGGCGAGCCGGGCCAGAAGATCGTCGTCAGAAGTTCGCTCGTCAGTGCGGCGTCCAGACGGGTGCCCGTCTCTATGAGGGCCCCGAGACGGGTTTCGCGTTCCACGGCGATGATGGCGCCGACACGGTTTCGGCTGAGGGCAGCGGTCGCTCGGGCGATCTGGTCCACGAAGGCCGAGGCGCCTTCCTTCAGGAAGAAGCGAAAGAGCGGATTCTCGCCCAACCGCATCAGGCTGCGGCGAAGTTCCGGCTGGAACACGATCGCCGCCAGGAATGCCATAGCGGGCACGAGAAGACGGTAAAGGTCCCTCAGACGTTCCATGTGCAGGTAGTCCGACAGCAGACGCAAGAACACGAAACTCGTCACGAGCAGGAAGACAAACCCGCGGACCACACGGGCGCCGCGCGTGCCCCTCAAGCCGCGGTAAATCAGGTAAACAAGCAGCGCGATGACGCCGAACTCAATCGCGTCCGTCCACCCGAACGTCTCGTAAGTCCGCCCGAGGTAGTTCAGGATTTCGGTCATGACGCGTTCTCGTCAACCTGGGTGATGGCGGTCGCGACGGCGAGGGCCTGACGCACCTCCCGGACGTCGTGGACGCGAAGCACGAGCGCGCCGGCCGCCACGGCCAGGCTGCACGCGGCGGCGGTCCCGTACACCCGCTCCGACGGCGTTTCGACGTCGGCCAACGTGCCGATGAAACGTTTGCGGCTGGGGCCGACCAGGACGGGCGCGCCGAGCGTCCGCAACTGACCGAGCCGCGCCAGGATCTCAAGGTTATGCCGAACCGTTTTGCCAAAACCGATGCCGGGGTCGATGAGGATGCCGTCCTCAGGCACGCCGGCGTCTGCGGCTATCTGCATTCCCCTTCGCAGGTAGCGGCAGATGTCGGCCATCAAGTGGTCGTAGTGCGGGTGGTCCTGCATCGAGCGCGGTTCGCCGAGCATGTGCATGATAACGACTCCGGCGCCGGTTTCGGCGACCGCTCGGGCCATGTCGGGGTCGCCCTGGAGGCCGGTGACGTCGTTGACGAGGCATGCCCCGGCAGCGACCGCTTCGCGGGCCACGCGCGCGTGGCGTGTGTCGATGCTGACGGGGACGTCTATCCGCGAAGCGAGCGTCTCGACGACCGGCAGCACGCGGGCGAGTTCCTCTTGTTCCGTGACCGGGTCGCTCCCCGGGCGGGTGGACTCGCCGCCCACGTCGATGATGTCGGCGCCTTCTTCGACGAGCCTGTCGGCACGGGCGACGGCGCTGCTCGACTCCAGCCATTTGCCGCCGTCGCTGAAACTGTCGGGCGTCACGTTCAGGATCCCCATGACGGCCGGATTGGGGCCCACGGTCAACCGTCGTGCCCCCATGCGTATCTCGAAGCGGGTGCGCGCATGGTTGTCCAGAGCGCGTCGGACCTCCTCGCGGACGGCCGCCGCCTCGGGCGCAGCGTCGGCGGACCGCGTGAATAGGGCCTGGAATTGGCTCCGCGACCCGATGAGGACGATATCGACCTTGGCCGGCCGGGACCCGGATGCGCGTTGTGGTGTAACCACGTCGCCGCCGGCCTCAAGCATCTCGGCTTGCAGAAGGCCGGCCTGCGCCGCGGAAAGGTTCTCCAGCGCCAGTGCGACCGTGTTGCTCCCAGGGAGCACGTATTGGGTGGCCGGCGCAGCGTGGGTGCGGCCGATTTCCTCGAGGACCGGCCTGGCGTTCGCTGCCGCGATGACTCGGGCGTTCAGTCTCAGATGGGGCACGGCGCGGTTCCTCGCGCTGCTACGATGCCGGCGGCGCAGATTCGGACTCCGGTTGGTCGGGTTTGACGAGGAGGTCGGGCCCGATGACGTCCCTGACTTCATCGGCGGTCATGATCTCGCGTTTCAGCAGTTCCTCGGCGACGCGCTGAAGTGCCTCGCGGTTGTGCTCGAGGAGTTGTTTGGCCCGTGCGTACTCGGCGTTAATGATGTTCTGAATTTCCTCATCGATTTTATGCGCGGTCGCGTCGCTGTGTTCTCTGGGGCCGTAGATGTCGGATCCCCACGGGGGATGGTCTTCGGCCGGGGCGTAGCGGATGGGCCCGATACGGTGGCTCATGCCCCAGTCGCAGACCATGCGGCGCGCCATTTGGGTGGCGCGGCGAATGTCGTCGGAGGCGCCGGAGGTGATATCGTCGCAGAACAGTTCCTCGGCGACGCGCCCGGCGAACGAGACGTCGATCTGGGCGAGGCACTGGCGGAGGCTGACCGTGTAGCGGTCCTTCTCGGGCAGGAACATCGTCGCGCCCAGCATGATGCCGCGCGGAATGATGCTGACCTTGTGCAGCGGCTCGGAGTGAGGTTCGGTGAGCAGAGACATAAGGACGTGGCCGGCTTCGTGGTAGGCGCTGAGTCGGCGGTCGGCTTCGTCGAGTGCGCGGCTGCGTTTGGTGCGTCCCCACCGGGTTTTGTCGCGGGCTTCTTCGAGGTCATCCTGCTGGACGGCGGTTTTGTCGAGCATGACGGCACGGATGGCGGCCTCGTTGACGATGGCGGCCAGGTCGGCCCCGCTGAAGCCGGGGGTTCCGCGAGCCACGACCGAGAGGTTTACGGCGGGGTCCATCGTGACGTCCTTGACGTGGACTTTGAGGATTGCCTCGCGTTCGTGGACGTCGGGCAGATGGACGACGACCTCGCGGTCGAACCGGCCGGGTCGGCGAAGGGCCGGGTCGAGGATGTCGGGCCGGTTGGTGGCCCCGACCACAATGACGTGCTCGTTGGTCTCGAAGCCGTCCATCTCGACGAGGATGGCATTAAGTGTTTGGGAGGTCTCCTGCCCGCCGCCCGACGGGAAGTCGCCGGTTCGTCGCCGGCCGACGGCATCGATCTCGTCGAGGAAAATGATGCAGGGGCTCGATTCCTTGGCGGTCCGGAAGAGGTCGCGGACGCGGCTGGCGCCGACGCCGACGAACATCTCGACGAAGTCCGACCCGCTGATGGAGAAGAACGGGACGTTGGCCTCGCCGGCGATGGCCTTGGCCAGGAGCGTCTTTCCCGTGCCGGGCGGGCCGACCAGCATCACGCCGCGCGGTATGCGGCCGCCCAGGGCGCGGAACCGCTCCGGCTGACGCAGGAACTCGACGATCTCCTTGACTTCCTCTTTGGCGTCCTCAATGCCGGCCACGTCGTCGAAGGTGACCTTAACGCGTTCCTTCTTGGCGAGGCGTGCGCGGCTGCGTCCGAAACTGAGGACACCCCCCGGGCCGGAGGCCGATCGCATCTGCCGCGAGATGAAGAACCAGATGATTATGACCACCAGCAGCAGCGGCAAGGCGCTGGCGAGGAACGTCTGCCAGAACATGGGATCGGCGGGGACGAAACTGCGGTTTTTCTCGTCGCGGAAGACGGCCCGCAAGTTCTCGTTCTTGGTCAGCCGGTCGTTGAAACCGGCCACTTCGCCGTCATGGAGATGGACGGTGAACTCCTCGCTGGCGAACTCGTTCAGCCACTCGCCCGGCTTGATCTGGCCGTGCAGGACGTTGCCCTGGATCCAAAGGGATTGCAGAGCGTCCGGCTTTGCCAGAAGGCGCTCCAGGTCGTCCCGCGAGAACTCGGTGTCGTCGGACCATTCCCTGGTGATCACCCAGACCGCGAGCACCACCAGTCCGACGATAAGTACCCATGCCAGCACGCTGCGAAGGCGCGGGGTGGGTGGCTGACCCTCGGGCTTGCCTTGTTTTTCATCGAAATCGTTGCGGCTCATTGTAGTACGGTTTTCTGCACCGGCGGTTGCCTTGTGGCGGCGCGTTGCGGTGGGCGGCCGCCGAGGAGATTACCAGTCCTTTTCCATGGCCTCGACAATGCGTTCGGCGAGGCGGCGTGTGGCCTCGACGGTGGCGGAATCCTGTGTCTCGCCGACTGCGCCGGCGTAGGTGGCGGCCCCGGTTATGCGGTCGCGCCGCTTGAGGATCTCTCCCGTCCGCAGGTCTTTCCATTCGAACCAGCAGGTGATGGCGACCTGAAGGTCCTGCGGCTGGTCGCTGTCGGTATCTTCCGAGAGGACGGAGGCCCGCAGCCAGGCGATCTCGCCGCGCAGTTCGGTGTCGGCCCGCTTACGGTCGTGGACGACCTTGTAGGGCGTGCGGAGTTCGATGAACTTGACGACCTGACGCGTCAAGTCGAACTCGAGTTCCCTGCGGAAGTCCTTCGACGAGAAAATGGGGACGGCCACCGTTCGTACGTCGCCGCGATGCAACGGCTGCATCGAATAGCCGCACCCCGCCGCCAGCACGGCAGCCGTACAGAGAACCAGCACCCTAGCACGCACGGTGTTCACTTGGTTGGCTCCTGCTCGTCGGTCTCTTCGGCCGGGGTCTCCGGTTCTGCGGTTGCCTTCCGGCGGCCGGCGAACTCGGCCGGAGGCCCCATCTGCACCGGACCGGCCAGGAACGTCCCGGCCTTTGCGCTCCATGATGAGTCGGCGAATCGCTCTCGCAATCGCTCGGCGTAATACGCCGCCGCCAGCGGCTGTCCGGCACGGTGGTATCGGGCGGCCACCTCGTAAAGCGACTGGGCTTGTAAGTCGCGCACCTGGACGAGCAGTTCCGGCACGCCCCGGCGTGCGGCCTCGTCCGGGAACTTCTTTCGGTACTGCCGCAGCCGATCGTACGCCAGCCGCAACTCGGTTACATCATACCGCGGGCCTGCGCAATTTTCGATAGCGCATTTTGCGCGTTGGAGTTCCGCGTGGAGGATGGCGTCTCCGTTGGGATACTCGCGGCAGTACTTGTCGTAGTAATCCTCGGCCTCGGTCCATTTGTGCTTCGACCAGTAGTGGTTGGCGATTCGGAGGATGACGTCATCGGCCAAGTCGCCGGCCGGCTGGTGCTCGTAGACGCGGCGCAGGATCTCGATGGCCTCGTCCTCGCCCGACAGAAGGGGTATGCCGAGGATGCGGCGGCGCACGGGGCCGAGGAGCAACTCGGCGATCTCGATCTCTTTCAGCAGCGCGGCGCGGTAGTGGACGCTGCCGGCGTACTGGGTGATAAGGTTCTCGTATTGATCGTACGCCTTGTAATACTCCTTCCGATCGAAGAGGGACCCGGCCCGCAGCCACATGGCCTCTTCGCGGTGGGCCGAACCGGGGTAATCCTTGATGAGTTTCTTGAAGTCCTTCTCTGCCGAGCGACGGTTGCCGGCGCTGAGCCGGTCTTCGGCCCGGTCGAAAAGGACCTTGTCGGCGTTCCGGTTCGCCTCGCGTTTCCACCACTGCCGCTTCCACCATGGCGTCTGGGCATCGGCCGGTTTTTTCGGCTCACCGGGCGTCGGGGCAGCAGGCCCGGCCTTGGGCGGCGCGGGCGTCCTGGGTTTCGGCGCGGGCGGCGGCTCTTCCGGTTTCGGAGTCGGCGAAATCGGTTCCTTCGGCGGCCTGGGCGGCGCCTTGGCGGGCGGCGTCTTGATGGAAGGCAGAGGCGGCTCCGACGGGTCCACGTACATCCACCGGCCGTTGCGCCACACCCAGCCCGCCTGGACGGTAAGTGCGCAGCCCAGGAGCAATCCAACGACCGTCAACCAGGTGGCAGCACGTCGCACGTCGGTTGTCCTCTCACCTCCGGCAGGCATCCCCGGCTTCCGTCGCGGTCACCGTGACCGCGGCAGCCTCCCTATTATAACGCGTCAACGGCGTCTGGGTAGTTAAACGTATCTGGCGGCCGAGAGTTCTTTCCCGGCCAATTCCGCCACGGTTGCCACCAGCACGTCCCGCATCTCGCGGGCGGTGCGCTGGCTGAGCCGTACGCGCCGAACCTCGCTCCAGTCGGCGCCCGCGAGAAACGCCATGGCCTGGGCGGTTTTGGCTGTCAGACGATGGATCTTCCCCTTTCCCTCGGGGCGGCACTGTGGGCACACCGGACCACCCAGGCCGGCACTGTACCGGAGGGGCTTGTGGCTGTCGAGCGGGCGGTCGCACTGGACGCACCGGCCCATGTCCGTCCCGTATCCGAGCAGCGCCAGCAGCCGCCACGTAAAGGCAAACGTGACGGCCCGGCTTGCTTCGGCTTCGGCCTCAGCCAGCAACTCAAACGTTCGGACCACAAGGTCGAAGACAGGCGGCTGCGGGTCGAGGTCCGGCACCAGCGCCATGACGAGTTCCGTGGCGAGCGACGCCCCGTAGAACGCCGGCAGTTTTCGGTGCAGACCGTCGAAGCGGTCGGTCTCGTACAGTTCCATGAGGGTGGCCAGGCGGTTCGGGTTGCTGATGCTGAAGACGGCCTCTCCGAGCGTCCATCGGTCGAGCGGGCCGCTGAACGGATTCTGTCCGCGTTTCGAGCCCTTCGCCAGACACCGAAGACGGCCAACCTCGCGGGCCAGCAGTTCCACGACCTGGCTGGTCTCGCTCCAGTCGCGGCATCTTAGCAGAAGCACCGTTGACTTATGGACGGGCACGGGCGCCTCTCGCAAAGCAATGATGAATGACGAAGGAGAGAATGACGAATGAAAGACGAAACGGCAATGACGAATGACAGAGGCGCTGAGCCGATCATCCCCCTTGCCCGTGGCGCGCGTCGCCATTGGTCATTCGTCATTGTTGTTTGATTCGTCATTCGGATTTCGTCATTTGTCATTCCGCCTTTGCGGCGGCGAGTTCGACCCTCAATCGTGTAATCCGCCGCTCCTCGGCCTCCAAGACGGTGATACGGAGTTCGTTGTGTTCGAGCGATTCGCCGGCCTTTGGGATGTAGCCGAGTTGGCTGAGAACGAAGCCGCCGACGGTTTCATAATCGTCGTCTTCCGGCAGGTGCACCTCCAATTCGTCGTTCAGTTCATCGATGTGGACGCGTGCCTCGACTTCGAAGGCACGTTCGCCGACGCGGCGGATCGATTTCGGCGGCTCCGGCTCGTACTCGTCCACGATCTCTCCGACGATCTCCTCGAGGATGTCCTCGATGGTCACCAGGCCCGACGTGCCGCCGTATTCGTCCAGCACAACCGCCATGTGAACCTTGTTGACCTGGAACTTGCGCAGCAGTTCGTCGAGCGGTTTGGTCTCCGGCACAAACAACGCCCTGCGCATCACGTCCTCGACGGTAAGGTGCTCGGCCTTTTCGTCAAAGGCATGGTCCAGGAGGTCCTTGGCGTAGAGAATGCCGACGATGGTGTCGAGATTGTCTCTGGTGGCGGGGATGCGGCTGTAGCCGGATTTGGCGATGAGACGGCGGGCGGCCTCGACGCTCTCGTGGGCGTCGAGGCTGACGATATCGGTCCGGGGCGTCATGATCTGGCTGGCGTCGGCGCGGCGGAACTTCAGCACGTTCTCGATCATATCCACCTGGTTTTCTTCGATGGCGCCTTCGCGTTCGCCCTCGTCGGCGACGCTGACGATCTCCTGTTCGATGTCGCTGCCGGGCGCCGCGTCTTTCGGCACGCCCGCCAGCCGCCGCACCAGTCCGTCCACGACCCGGGATGCCGCAAGGACCGGGGTAAGGATGGCGCGGCAGAGGTGGCAAACAGGCAGAACCGTGGCGAGGACGCTTTCGGCGGCGCAACCGGCCCACGCGAGCGGAATGATCCCTGCGGCGACCACGCCCACGATTGCCGCCACCGCGCCGCCGATCAGCCAGCCGCCCGCGCCCGCGCCGAACCGACCCGTCGCCCACACCTCCGCCAGCACCACCAGGGCCACGACGCCGACCAGGTGCATCAAGCGGGTCATCTGAAGCAGGTCGTGGTGATGTTCGGACAGGCGCGGGAGTTGGGCGAGGCGGCCCTTCCGCTCGAGCGCCTCCTGGAGTCGGGCACGAGAAAACGAGCGAAGGGCATTATGGGTCAGCGCAGAGAACAGGGCGAATCCGGTTGCCGCCACACCGAGTGCGAACCATAGGTAGGGCTGCAAACGGGTCCTCCTACTGAATCAACGGCTGGCCGGCGTACACGCACGGAAAACCGAACTCGGCCAGAAGGACGTCTTCCCGTGCGTGCATGCGTTTGGCGTCTTGCGGCGTGCGGTCGTCGTAACCGATCAGATGCAGCAGCCCGTGCACGAGGTACAGGAGCAGTTCGGCCTCCGGGTTGCCGTGGATGGCTTTGGCCTGGTCAAGGGCGCGTTCCGCCGAGGCAATGATCTCGCCGTTGATGCCGCCGTTGTCGCTCGTGTGGCCTCCGGGCCAGTCCAGGTCCTGGAGGGGGAAACTGATGACGTCGGTTATGGCGTCGCGGCCGAGATACTCGTTGCTGAGATCGCGGATGTGCCGGTTGTCCGTCAGGACGATGCTGAGGCTCTTGGCCGATCGGCCCTCTTCTTTGATGACGTGTCGAACGACTTGAAGAATGAGTTTCTTATCCAGGCGGACATGATCCTGTAGATCCGTAATCTCGATCTTGGCCATGGCTACCCGCGCCCTTGCGTGTGTCTCCCGGTCAGCAGGTCATTAGGTTGGAACTCCGGCATCCCGCGAACGTCCCTGGCACGGGTACGGCTCGTGCCGTGGCCGTCTCGCCGGCCGCGCGTCAGTCCCGTTCGGTGGCAGAAGCGTTGGGTTTTTGCATCTGGGTATCGGCTCCTGCGTCGTCGGGGTTCTGCTCATCGCCGGCTTTGCCAGCGGCTGGCGTCGCTTCGCCTTCGCCGACCTCATCCTGCGACGGATAGGAGACACGACCATGATAAACCGAAAGGAGGGTCTTCGTCAAGGTCTCCTCGATCTTGTGAAGGTCGTTCAGGGTCAGGCTGCAGTTGTCCAACTGGCCGTCCAGGAGCCGTTTCATAATCATGTCGTGCACCGTCGTGCCGATGCGGGTGGCGGTCTGCTCCTTGAGGCTTCGCGTTGCACCTTCGGCGGCGTCGGCCAGCATGACGATGGCGGTTTCCGGGGTGCGCGGCTTGGGGCCGCCGTAGCGGTAGTCGGATTCGTCGGGTGGGTCCTCGCCGGCCTCTTGGGCCTGCTGTTTGGCCTCGTGGTAAAAGAACTCCATCAGCGTCGTGCCGTGGTGCTCGCCGATAAAGTCCCTGATGACGGGCGGCAGGGCGAGGCGGTCGGCCATCTCCTGGCCGTCCTTGACGTGGCTCATGATGATGAGGCGGCTCATGGCGGGCGTCAGGCCTCCGTGCGCCTGCTCGCCTTCCTGGTAATTCTCGACGAAGTATCGCGGCTTGTTGGCCTTGCCGATGTCGTGGAAATAGGCGCCGACGCGGGCCAGGAGGCTGCCTGCGCCGATGGCCTCGGCCGCCGCCTCGCTCAGCGTTCCGATCAGCAGGCTGTGGGCGTAGGTGCCGGGCGCCTCCAGCGCCAGGCGCTTCAGCGCCGGCTGGTTGACGTCGCACAGTTCCAGCAGGCTGATGTTCGTGACGATGCCGAAGAGCCGTTCGATGCCCGGCAGGATCGCCAGCATCACGATGCCGGCGGCCAGGCCGGCGCAGAAGCACAGGAACGACGGCCAGAGAACGGCGGGCGGCACCATCCCCAACGGCATGTCAGCGTAGTCCAGCCGCCAGAAGGCCAGGGCGCTGCGCACCAGGAGGAAGATAAGGCCCGCCAGGGCGCCGACCTTAATGAGTTTCGACCGGTTACTAATCTTGCCCAGGGCCAGAATGCCGACCCCGGCGCCTGCCACAGTCATCAAGGCCCAGTCCAGATCGGCCCGCGCCGCGACGGAGACCAGCAGAACCAGCGTCCACACCACGGCAAGGGCGAACGGCTGGTTGTAGGCGATGGTTACGATCATACCGGCGGCGGTAACGAGGAACGTGGCGACGGCCTCCGGCCCGGCGGCCGTGCCGCCCGCCTGAGCCGCCAGTTTCGAAACGCCCACAACCACCAGCGACAGGATGACCAACATCAGACTCCGTGGGATGCTCCGGGCAACGTTCACCTGAAGCCGAGCGGTCTGGCCTGCCTGCAGGACAATCAGGACGGCCAGAATCGCAACGGCGCTGACCCAGGCCAGGACCGTTCGCACCCACCCCAGCCGCGCCAAGTGCGCCTCTTGTTCCTGTTT
Source organism: uncultured Anaerolineales bacterium (assembly GCA_964539385.1). GTDB lineage: Bacteria > Planctomycetota > Phycisphaerae > FEN-1346 > FEN-1346 > JAUVZF01. The sequence continues at coordinate 58,133 of CAZIJC010000007.1, forward strand.
GAGGACCTTCAGGTCGGCTTCCGTGATTGCCGTGCTGGCTTCGACAAGCGTCGTACCGGCTTTGCGCAGAATCGGGACGGGCTGGACCTTACGTCTGACGTCGGCGCGGCTGTTCTCCGTCTTCGCCTGATCGTAGGCGAGCGTGGGACCGACGCGGGGCGCCATGGTGACGGCCAGCAGCCCGACGCCCGTATTGCCGAACACCGGCTGGAGCGCGGGATCGATGAGGCGTTCGATCCGCGACTGGATGCGGTCGGTCTGCGTCAGCGTCATGATCTTCTCGAGCGCCATGGTCTGGTCGCCCTCGGGCAACTGGACGACGATCATGGCGCTCGGATCTTCCAGGACGGGCGCGGTATCCGACGACAGGCCGGCAGGCAGTTGTTTCCGGATGTCGCGGAACCGCGCGATGCGCGCCGAGGCACGCTGGTAGTCCTCTTCGTGGATGATCGGCAGATTGAGCGGATCGGCCATTGCGGCCGTGGCCGTGGTGATGGCTTCCTGGACGGCCGCCAGGTTCGCCGCGTTCTCGCCCAAGGCGGCTTTGACCGCGCCGAACATGTCGGCGCTCGCGTTCCAGGCGTCGCGGGACGCGGCCGGCATCTCCTGGAGCGTCGTGGCTTTGGCCACCTCGTCCGCGAGCGAAAGCAGGCTCTCGCGCAGCGCAATCGCCTGGCGCGCGTCCGGGCTGTACAGGCCGGGCACACGCAGCAGGGCGGTCAGTTCCCTGACGTCGGCGGTGACCTGGCGGTCGATGTACTGGAAGTCAACGCGGGACAGAATCGGGTGGACCGTCCGCTCGCCCTTGCGGAAGGGAAGGGGAGGCCGTGGCATCTGGACGATGAGCAGCACGGCGACGAAAAACGCCAACAGGATGCCCACCTGCCAGCGGACCTGAGAGGACTTCAGATGCCTGTACCACGGCACCTCACCCTCCGGCCGGAGCCGATCGACGCGCCTCGGTTTGGACCGTTTACGATTCCACAGGGCCATGGATCATTCCTGGTTGGCGGTGTTGGCCTTGACCGTGCCTCGCGTCGTTCGCCGCGGCGAACGGTCCTCGCTGCCGCGCTCGCCGTGCTCGTAGGCATCGACGATCTCCTGAACCAGCCGGTGGCGGACGATGTCGCCTCGCGTCAGTTCCACCAGTTCGATGCCGTCGATGCCGGCCAGTTTCTCCCAGGCATCCACCAGTCCGCTCTTGTGGCCTTCTTCGAGGTCCACCTGGGTGATGTCGCCGGTCACGACCATCTTGGAGCGCATACCCATGCGTGTCAAAAACATCTTCATCTGGGCGGTGGTGGCGTTCTGGGCCTCATCGAGGATGATATAGGCGTCGTTCAGCGTCCGCCCTCGCATGTACGCCAGGGGAATGACCTCGATGACGTCGGTCTCGACATAGGCCCGGACCTGCTTGAAGCCCATCATGTCGTGCAGCGCATCCAAGAGCGGCCGCAGGTACGGGTTGACCTTGGCCTCCAGGTCTCCGGGCAGGAATCCGAGTTTTTCGCCCGCCTCGACCGCCGGCCGCACGAGTACGATCCGCTTGATCTGTTGCTTCTTGAGGGCCTGGACCGCCATGGCGACGGCCAGGTACGTCTTGCCGCTGCCGGCCGGCCCGATGCAGAATGCCAGGTCGTTTTTCTCGATGGCCTGGCAGTAGCGCAGTTGTCCGGGCGTCTGGGGACGAACGGCCCGCCCCGTCGTGTAAACCTCGATGGTCTGAAGCGAGGGTGTGCGGCCGCTGCGGCCGACCGTATCGACGATCTGCCGCACTTCACGCTCGGTGATGACCTGGCCGTCGCCGGCCATGCGCATCAGTTCCTCCAGCACGGTCTGGGTGTAGCGGACGGCCTGGGCGGCCCCGGAGACGTGGACCTTGCCTTCCCGGGCTGCAAGCCGCACGGCGAAGGCATCGCGGATAAGCCTCAGGTATTTGTCGCGAGGGCCGAACACCAGGCGACGGTGAACATCACTGGCCAGTTTGAACGTTCGTTCCATGGTATTTGCGGCCACTGTGAAGCCGAGCGGCCTGCCGACTATTATCCCATCGGAACCTGCTCGGTCAATACCACAAGCAGCACGTAGGCCACCGGGCTGGCCGACAGCATGGAATCGAGAATGTCGAGCGCGCCGCCGAAACCGGGGATCACGCCGCTGTCTTTTACGCCGCACGCCCGTTTCATGAGGCTCTCGGCCAGGTCGCCCAGAACGCCGCTGATGCTCACAAGGGCGCCGAACAGGAGCATCTGGCCCCAGGTGAACCGTCCCCATCCGACGCCGAACGCCACGGCGACGGCGGTGCCTGCCGCCATGGCGCCAATCAGACCCTCGATGGTCTTGCCGGGACTGAGTTTCGGCACCAACCGGTGACGGCCGAGCGACGAGCCGATGGCGTAGGCGCCGATGTCGCTGCTTTTGACCACGCCGAGCGTCAGCGCCAGGTAAAGGACACCTTCAAGGGGGTTGTCCGAGAGGAATCGCACCTTCACCAGGAAGATGCCCAGCAGGCCGACCGCCAGGACCACCAGAACGGTCCAACCGACGCTTGCCAGCGCCTGCAACGTGTCGCGGCCCGCGCGCTCCACCAGGAAGATCTCGGCCAGGAACGTCGTGAACACCAGCGCGACGATCAGCAGCAGGTACAATTCGAGGCCGTGTCCGTAAAGCCACGGTAGAACCTGCGACGGACGGTGGATCTCGAGCCTGGCGGCAGCGAGGATCAGGCCCACAAACACCATTCCAATGACCGGCCGACACGGCAGCCCGCGCCCCCGGAGCATCCGGAAGAACTCCCGGCACCCCGTCAGCAGCGCCACGGCCAGCAGCAACCAAAAGCCGGGTGCGAGGTTCATGCCGGCCCATTCGGCGATCGCGACGTCGCCGAGCAGAATGGCCGCCGTCCCGGCGATGAGCCCTGCGCCGATTGTCACCCGCGTCAATGGACTGTTCATGGCGTCTCGTCCTGGGGCAGCAGACCGCCGAAGCGGCGCTGGCGGCCGGCGAAATCGCGGATGGCCCGGTGCAGGTCCGCTTCCTGAAAGCCCGGCCACCGTGTTTCGGTCACCCACAGTTCCGCATACGAAATCTGCCACAGAAGGAAGTTCGACAGCCGCATCTCGCCGGCCGTCCGGATCAAGAGGTCTGGGTCGGGCATGTCGGCCGTGTCGAGGGCGGCGCCAAACACCTCTTCGGAGATCGTGGCGGGGTCGAGGCTGCCGCGCGCGGCCCGTTCGGCCAGGGCGCGTGCGGCGTCGACGATTTCGCGGCGGCTGCCGTAATTGACCGCCAGGCAGAGGGTGGTGCTCGTGTTGGCCGCCGTCATCTCGATCGTTCGGTCCACTTCCTCCAGCACGTGGTCCGGAATCCCGTCGCGGCGGCCGATGGTCCGGAACCGCATGTTGTGCTTCATCAGCGTGGGCTGTTCCTGCACCAGGTATTCCCGGTACAGTTCCATCAGGAGGGCGACTTCCGCCGCGGGCCGGCGCCAGTTCTCACTGGAGAAGGCGAACAGGGTCAGTTGCTCGAGGCCGAGGCGCCAGGCCTCTTCGGTGATGCGGCAGACGTTGGCGGCGCCCTCGCGATGGCCTTCGATGCGGGGCAGACCACGCGCCTTCGCCCACCGCCCGTTGCCGTCCATGATGACGGCGATGTGTCCGGGCCATGCCTCCCGGGGCACGTCGGCGAGGATGTCGGGGGTGTATTCGGCTTCGCCCATTTTGCGTTGATTCATTAGCCCCCTATGACAACAGGGGGTCGCGTGCGGCCCCCGATTGCCGTCGGGGGCTGGTCATCGCCCTCACTGGCGAAAGATCGTCTGCTGGCGGTCGGGGCCGACGCTGATGATGCGCACGGGCGCCCCGACCAGTTCCTCCACACGGTTCACGTACGCCTTGGCCGCCTCGGGCAAGTCGTCGAACTTGCGGACGCCTGTGATGTCGTCCGACCACGGCTCCAGGTCTTCCAGGACCGGCTCAGATTTCGCGAGCGCCTGCGGACAGACGGGGAACGCCTCGAGCCGCCGTCCGTCCAGGCGATACCCCGTGCAGATTCGAACGTCCGGAAGACCCGACAGAACGTCGAGCAGCGTGATGACGATGCCGTCGATGCCGTTCACCCGGGCCGCGTATCGGATCGCGAACGTGTCGAGCCACCCGCAGCGGCGCGGACGCCCGGTCGTCGTGCCGTACTCGTTGCCCTGCTCGCGAATCTGGCTGCCGACCTCGCCGGTCAGTTCCGTGGGGAACGGTCCCTCGCCGACGCGCGTGGTGTAGGCCTTGACGACACCGAGGATGCGGCCGATTTCGCGGGCGGGCACGCCGGTCCCCGGCCAGACGCCGGCCGCCGAGGCGCTCGAACTCGTGACGTATGGATACGTGCCGTGATCGATGTCCAGAAGCGTGCCCTGGGCGCCCTCAAAGAGGATGCGTTTGCCGGCGGCCAGCGCCTCGTGGAGGAAGGCGGTCGTGTCGGCGATCATCGGGGCAAGTTGCTGGCCGTAGGCGGCGTATTCGTCCCAGACGGCGTCGGCCTCGAGCGGCTCTTCGCCGAAGACGCCGGTGAAGATGCGATTCTTGGTCTCGACGATTTGCCGCACCGCCTTCTCCAGGTCGTGCGGAGCCAGGAAGCGGCCCATCCGGATGGCCGTCACGCGGTTCGCCTTGTCGCCGTAGGCCGGGCCGATGCCGCGAAGCGTCGTGCCGATCTTGCCCTTGCCGAGGTACTTCTCGGAAAGCGCTTCCAGCTTCTTGTGCCAGGGCCAGATGGTGTGGGCGCGGCTTGAGACGAGCAGCCGTTGTCTGAGGCCCGTGGCCACGCCCTCGTAGTTCGCGATCTCTTCGAGCAGCACCTTGGGGTCCACCACGAGCCCGCCGCCGATGACGCACGTGACGTTCGGATGGAACAGGCCGGACGGCACAAGGTGCAGTTTGTACGTCTCGCCCTCGAACGCCACGGTATGGCCGGCGTTGTTGCCGCCGTTGTATCGGACACAGAGGTCGTGCTCGGCCGAGAGGATGTCGACGATCTTGCCCTTGGCCTCGTCGCCCCAGGTCAGGCCTACGATGCAGGTGCTGTTGCGTGCGCTCACCTTCGGTGTGCCTCCCACGGTTGTGCCGCCCTCGCTGGCGGGGTGCGGCCGCCCTCGCGCCTGCCGGTCAGCGCAAACGACCGGCGCTTGCCCAACCCGGGGCTCGCGCCGTTGCAGAACCCTACACGAAAGGCCAATCGAATGCCAGAAAAAACCGGACTGTGGCGCACGTCGAAAAACCGACTCACGCTACCGGGTTTCGCTCAAGCCTTTTGCCCGCCGTGTCGATGTATGCCGTGAGGCTGTGGGTCACCCCGCGAAGCGGGGACAGCCTGATGTTTGAGGGTCCGGGCCGCGGCGAACCCGGATCCTCTTTTTTGCGCCACCGTACCCCGCCTATCGCTGCGAAAACGCGCCGCGCAAGCGCGGCGGCTGACTCGGTGAATCACTCGCCGGGCGCAATCATCGCCTTCAGCACACCGTCGGCGTACTCGGCCGCCATCTCGAACGCCTTCGGCCCGTCGCCGAGGCCGACGCGGTGGGTGATCCAACTCGCCACATCCAGGCGGCCGGTCGTCAGCAGCGTCATCGCCTGCTCGGCTGCGTGCCGCGACCGCCGGACGTACTGAACAGAAAGTTCCTTGCGGCGGGCGTCGTGCGCACCCAGGACGATCTGATCCTCTTCGGGAATGCCGACCAGGCAGACGCGTCCGCAGATGGCGGCCACGTCGTAGGCCTGGGGCGCCCCGGCGGCGCGATTCGTGCACTCGAAGACGACGTCGGTCCCCCGGCCGTCGGTCAGCCGCATGATCGCCTCGACCGGGTCTTCCTTCTCGACGTTGACCACGTCGTCGGCGCCGCGTTTTTTTGCGAACTCCAGCCGATAGTCCAGCCTGTCCGTCACGATGATGCGCCCCGCGCCGGCGATCCGCGCCACGTCCATGCACCCCAGGCCGATGGCCCCCGCTCCAACGACGGTCACCGTCTCGCCCCGGCGCAGGCCCATGAGGTTCACCGCGTGGACAGCCACCTGGAGCGGCTCGAGCATGGCCGCCTCTTCAAAAGTCATGGTGTCGGGGATCGGAATGCACTGGCGTGGCTCCAGGATCGCCACTTCGCACATCAGCCCGTCGCACGGGGGCGTGCTGCGGAACTCCACCACCGGGCAAGCGTTCGGTTTGCCCCCGTTGCACCACTCGCACCGGCCGCACCAGCGCGCCGGCTCCACGGCGATGCGCCGGCCCACCGCCAGCCCCTCGACGCCGGGGCCGAGTTGCACGACCTCGCCCGCCGCCTCGTGGCCGGCGATCAGCGGCTTTTCGACGACCTGGTCGCCGATGCGGCCGTGCTTGTAGTAGTGGATGTCCGACCCGCAGATGCCGACCGCACGGACGCGGACCTTGACCTCGCCCGGTCCGGGCTCCGGTTCCGGCAGATCCTCCACCCGCAGGTCGCGGATGCCGTGCAAGACCAGTGCTTTCACGGTACACCTTTCACGCTCTGGACTTGCCGCCCGAGATGTTGATGACTGTCCCGTGGACGTAGCCGGCACGGTCGGAAGCGAGAAACGCGACCACGTCGGCCACTTCCTGGAGCGTGCCCGCCCGGCCCAGCGGAATCGAAACTTTCTTGTAGGCCGCCCGGAGTTGTTCCGCCGTGATGCCGCGCGCATGCGCCAGGGCACGCTCGTACCCTTCGGAGCGCAGCGCCGTGGCCTCCAGGATGCCCGGCGCCACCCCCGTGACGCGGATGCCGTGCCTGCCCAGTTCCTTGGCCCAGGATCGCGTCAGCGAGTAGATCCCCGCCTTGGTGGCCGCGTAAACGCTTTGGCCTTCGGACCCTTCCAGGCCGGACTCCGAGGCCATGTTGATGATTGCGCCGCCGCGCTTGGCCTGTATCATGCTGCGGGCCGCCGCCTGGGTGCACAGGAAGACGCCTTTCAGATTGACGGCGATGACTTGGTCCCAGATCGCATCGGTCAGTTCCTCCTCGCCGGCGGGGTCCACCAGCAACCTGGGAACGTTGATGCCCGCGTTGTTGACCAGGATGTCGATCTTGCCGAAGGCCGCCACGGTGTTTGCGACGAGGCCCTCGACGCTCGTACGGTCCGTGACGTCGGCCATCTCGAAGACGTGGTCGCCGCCGTGCCGGCGTTTCAGTTCCTCGACCGCTGCCGCGCCGGTCTCCTGGTTCACGTCGGCGACGGCCACGCTGGCCCCCTGCTCGGCGAGCGTGTGGCAGACGGCCTTCCCGATACCCGACGCCCCGCCCGTTACGATTGCCGCTTTTCGTTCCAAACCCAACCAGGCCATGCTAGCGCTCCCTCAAGTGCTTCTCTTGTCGAAGGATCAGAATTCGGTCGTTCCCGTAAACTGCACGCCCTTGATCCGCACGGCCGGCACGAGACACGGGCCGGGGACGAGTGTCAGTTTGCGCGACATTCCGTCGATGCGCCCCAGCGCCTCCAGCACGTTCTCGGTGTATCGCAGGTTCCGCACAGGATGCACCACGCGGCCGTTCTCCACGAGAAAGGTGCCGTCCCGCGTCATGCCCGTCAGGACCGTCTTCATCGGGTCCAGGACGTTCGTGTAGTGAAAGCGCGTGATGAGCAGGCCGCGTTTCATCTCGCCGACGAGCCGCCGCGCGCTCGACGCGCCGCCCTTCAGAAACAGGTGCAGCGGCAGGCACTCGGCGCTCGAGGAGGCGGGCAGGGCGCTGCCCGTGCTGACGCGCTTCTTGAGGCGCCGTGCCCGATAATAGTTGGTCCCGACGGCCTTTGCAACGCCGCCGTCGATGAGCAAGAGCCGCTTCTTCGGCATCCCCTCGTAATCAAAGCCCTGTGGAATCGTCCGCCTGTCGAGGGCGTTGTCCCAGATCGTCACCTGCTCGCCCGTCACTTTCTCGCCCAGGCGGCCTGAGAGCGGGCTGGCGCCCTCCTCGAAATCCTTGCCGCTGAGCGCCATGTAGGCGAGGAACTGAAGCCACTCGCCGACGGCCGCCGGCTCCAGAACCGCGTCGTATCGCCCCGCATTCAGGGGGCGGGGATTGCGGCTGATCGATGCCTCCAGGGCCGCCCGCTGTCCGATGCGGCGACCGCTCAGGGACGCCAGACGCGTCGCGAGGCCTTCGGCGTAGCCCGATCCGTCGCCACACGTGACGACGGTATTGGCCTCGGCGTGCGTACTGCTCGAGGCCACCGCCACGCCGGCGGAACTCACGATTGCCAGGCTGCTCTCGGCGGTCTCGACGATTCCGGCCGCCTCGGCCCGTTTCTTCGTGGCGGCGGCGATGATTTCGGCGGCAAAGTCGGCCCGCGCGTCGGCCGATGCCTCGGCCGTCTCGGCGTCGTACACCGCCACCGCCTTGACGGGGCGCGGTTTGGGCAGGCCGGGCCAGTGGCTGTCGGGCTCGGACGCCTCGGCGATGGCCAGGGCCGACGCAACCGCCGTCTCCAGGGCCTCGGCCCCGAGGCTCGATGCGCTCGCAACGCCCACGCGCTTGCCCTTAACGAGGCGGACGACCGCCCAGACCTCCTCCGTGCCGACGTTCTGGTGGATGCGGTTGCGGCTGAATCGGGTCAGGAACTCGCGGCCCTCCGACAGGAGCACCTCCGTTTCGTCGGCGCGTGAGGTCTTGAGGACCTTGCTGCCGATCTCCAGCAGCCGTTTCTCGCGGTCGGCTGCCTTCATGCCTTCACTCCTACCTGAATGTTGCGGAACCGTGCCGGCGCCACGCCGTGACCGACCCGCGCGGTCTGGCCCGGCTGGCCTTTGCCGCAGTTCGGCGTACCCCACAGGCGCCAGGCCTCGTGGCCGCAGACCGCGTCGCACGAACCCCAGAACTCGGGCGTGATGCCGGTGTACGTGGCGTTCCTGTAGACCTGGCCCGGCCGTCCGCCCTTGATCTCGCGGCACATCTCGGTGCCGAACTGGAAGTTCAGACGCT
>CAZIJC010000008.1:0-62150 GCA_964539385.1 uncultured Anaerolineales bacterium
GCCACGCGCCGCCCTATTACACGGACAACCTGATGCACAACCTGAAGGCCGAGCGCTTCTACAAGCCGCAGATGGTCAACGGCCGCATGGCCGCCAGCGACGGGCCGATCAAGACGTTCCCGCTTCGCGGCATCAAGGAGTCGCCGCCGTACCTGCACGACGGGCGGCTGCTGACGCTCGAGGACACGGTCGAGTTCTTCAACCTGATTCAGCAGTTGCGCTTGACGGCCGAGGAAAAGGCAGCCCTGGTGGCCTTCATGCGGGCGCTGTAGCGACCCTGGCCGGGGCGCGCCCCGGCCTACCCCGCTTGTTCGGCGGCGTCGTGGGCGATGGCCAGGGATCGGAGGACCTCGATCTGGTCGCCGAGGGCGGCTTGGTCGATGGTGCAGGCCTCGTAGGCGGCGGGGAGGGATTCGCGCTTGGCGGCTTCGCGGACGCCGTCGATCAGGAGCGGTCCAAGTTGTCGGGCGGTCATGCCGAGGCTGATCCGCTGCGGGTTCAGGATGTCGATGAGGACGGCACACGCACAGCCGAGGTAGTCTGCCTGCTCGCGGACGATGGCTCGGGCGAACTCGTCGCCGTCGATGGCGGCGGCACTCACCTGTTTGCCGGTGATCTCATCGAGACTGAACTGGTCGAGGTGCGTCTCGGGGTGTTCCTCGGCGAGTCGGAGTTTCGCAAGTTCGCCGAGGGCGCGGCCGCTGGTCAACCCTTCGACGCTGCCGGCCTTGTAGTAGCCGACGGGGCCGGTCTCGCGCAGGCGCACGTGGCCGATCTCGCCGGCCAGGTCCTGCTTGCCGCGGAGCAGGCGGCCGCCCAGGACCAGCCCCGCGCCCTGGCCCGTGCCGCAGGTCAGGTAAATCACGTCGTCGAGTTCGCAGTTGAGTCCCCATCGCCATTCGGCGACGGCCGCTGCGTTGGCGTTGTTCTCGAGGGCCGCCGGAACGCCAAGGGCGTCCTGGACCATCGCCACGATCGGGATGCGGTCCCATCCGGGCAGGTTGGGCGGGGAGAGGATGGTTCCGGAGCGGCTGGAAAGCGGCCCGCCGCAGGCGATTCCGCACGCCGCCGGCGCCTCCCCGCCGCACAGGCTGCGGCCGATCTCGACTAGGTGCGAGATGGTTTCGTCGGCTCCGCCGGTGGCGAACTCTTCGCGCGCCAGCGCGCGGCCCTCGAAGTCGCCTACGATGGCTGCCGACTTGGTTCCGCCGATGTCGAAACCCAGTAGAAGTGCCTCGCTCATGGAACGGCAGATTAACCGGGCGCGCCGTGCGCCTCAACCATAAAGTGCGAAAGCGGGCGGCCTCGGACGTGGAAAGACTTTAGTGCCGCCTTGGCGGTCACCGGCTTTGGACTTCGCACTGCCGCGCAGCGCACTGTTTTTCATGGACACCCCGCGACGCCGTCAACTATAATCAGCGCCGTAGGGTAACGAGCCGTGCTGGTTCGCCGCGAGGACGCCCGTGAACACGAGGCCGTGGACCCGAGGCCGCAGGCACGTAGGCGCAGGTGCAGGCCATGTCCGCCCTGTTCGGAATGCTGGTGAGGAAACCCGAGCCCGGGAAGGTCAAACCCGACCTGGCGGAGGTGCTCGGTGCGCCGGCGGCGGCGCGTCTGTACCGTAGTTTCATCATGGACTTGTGCGAGCGGTTCGCACACCTGTCGGTCCCGACCCGTGTTCTGGCCTACGCCCCGAGCGGTGCCCGTAAAGCGGTCAGTTTGCTGGCGTCGCGGCACTGGCGTCTGATGCGGCAGGAGGGCCGGGGTCGCGGCCAGGCGCTGGTCGGCCTGTTCGAATACGCATGGCGGCTGGGATATCAGCGGGCGGTGGTCTTGCTCACCGATTGCCCGACCGTCCCTGGCGCTTTCGTTGTCGATGCGTTCGACCGTTTGCTGATCGACGACGTCGTCCTCGGTCCGACGACCGACGGCGGGGTGTACCTGGTGGGGCTGAGCCTGGAGCGGCCGGAACTGTTCCTCGGCCTGGACTGGAACTCGGGCGGTGCGTTCGACGCCCTCGTGGAACGGGCCGACGCGTTCGGCCTGATCCTCGGCCTCGAGCCGCACTGGTACGAGGTCGAGGATCAGGCCGGACTCGACCGGCTGGCCGGCCACCTGCGGGCGCTTGCCGTCGTCGGGGACGAGCACATCCCGCGGCGGACGCAGACGCTGCTCGGGCGCCTGCGGCTGGTGTGACGCTATTGAACTGCATGGAACGCCAAGAGTACAAGGGGCGGATGAGTCGAGCCCGCAGCGGAAGCGGCGGGTTACTCCGTCACCGGAGGGAACTGCGATGACCGCCGACTTCGACGAGGAGGTCCGCAACTCCACGATCCTCATCGCCGACGATACTCCCCAGAACGTCGAACTGCTTCAGGCGTACCTCGACGGGCTCGGCTGCAAGACGGTTGCTGCCTACGACGGCGCGGAAACCCTTGAGAGGGTGGCCGAGGCGAAGCCCGACCTCATCCTCCTCGACATCATGATGCCGAAGGTCTCGGGCTACGAGATCTGCCGCAAACTCAAAGAGGACCCGGCGACGGCCGACATCCCCATCTGCATGGTGACCGCCCTGAAGGAGGACGGCGACATCGAGCGGGCCGTCGAGGCCGGCACCGATGATTTTCTCTCGAAACCGATCAACCGGTGGGAACTCATCGCGCGGGTCAGGAACCTCCTGCGCGTCCGCCACCTTCAGAACGAACTCGAACGCACGCTCTCCTACATCGAAGAGGTGGACAAGGCCCGCGACGAGGAAGGTGAGGAGTAACGCGCTGGAACCAGCCCCCGATGGCAATCGGGGGTGTGTGAACCAGCCCCCGATGGCAATCGGGGGTCGGCAATCGAGACCTATGCCAGACTGCACTCATCCTAGCGACGACCTTCATCACTTCATCGAGACACACAAGCATGACCTCAGGACCTGCCTCTGCGACCTCATCCGCGCCCGCACGGTCAACCCGCCCGGCGATGAGTATCTGGCCGCCAAGGTCCTGACGGACTTCTGCGACTCGCGCGGCATTGCCTGCGAGACCTTCGAGAAGGAAGTCGGCCGCACGAACGTCGTGGCCCGCATCGGTTCCGGGCGACCGCGCGTTCTCGTGCCGTGCCATTTCGACGTGGTCCCCGCCGGCGACGGGTGGGAGACCGATCCCTTTGAGCCCGTCGAAACGGGCGGCCGCATCTACGGCCGCGGGGCCAAGGACAACAAGGGTCCGCTGGCCGCCATGATGCTTGCGGCGGCGTATCTGAAGGACCACGAGGCCGACCTCCCCGGTCAACTCGTCCTGGTCGGCTGTGCCGACGAGGAGGCCGGCAGCGCCCTGGGCATGATGTACCTTCTGGCGGAGTGCGGCCTGGAGGCCGAGTGCTCGATCGTCCCCGACGCGGGCCACGAGATGCGCTTGATCGACGTCGGCGAGAAGGGGGCGCTGTTTATGAAGGTCGTGGCCGTCGGCCGCCAGGCCCACGGCTCGACGCCCGAACGCGGTGCGAGCGCCCTGTGGCCGGTCCTCGATTTTCTCGGCCGCATCCGCCAGTGGCGGCCGCCCCCGCCGCCCGAAAGCGAGGCGACCGACCTCTTTACGCCGGCAACGCTCAACATCGGGGCCGTCCATGCGGGCGCTGTCCCGAACATGGTCCCCGGCAGGTGCGAGGCCCTGATCGACGTCCGCTATCTGCCCGGCACCGACGGCTCTGACATCATCGAGCATCTGCGGAGCGAACTGGCGGCGGTCGAGGCCGCCTCTGACGGCGTCCGGATGGCACTGGAGGTCACGACCCACCAGTTGCCGACCCTCGTGGACACGCAGGGGCCGCTCGCCCGCGCGCTCGAACGCGCGACCGAGCGGGTGACGGGCATCCGGCCCGAACGATACGGCCAGTCGGGCGCGACGGTCGCGAAGTTCCTGATCCTGGAGGGCATCCCGGCCGTCGGATTCTGCTGCGGTCCGGAAGGCGTCGCGCACGTGGCGGGCGAGTGGATCGACCTTGATGACGTTGCCCGATTCGCCGAGGTCATGACGCTCACCGTCCTTGACCTGATGGCCGAGGCAACTGGTTAGCCGCCGCGCTTGCAGGGAGGAGGGCGGTGGGCAGTCTTGCTCACCGCGCGCAGCGTCGCGGCAGGCAGGATTGCCCGCCGCGCAGGTTGCTGCGTCGTTCGATCCCGCCGCGGAAGCGGCGGGTTACGCCGTCACAGGAGGTAGTTATGACCGACCGCAGGTTACTTGGTTCCCTGGGCATCGCCGTGGCTGTCGGCGTCGTTGCGTTAGTCGGCTGCGAACGGTTTGGCCTGCGTCACATGGGTGCCTCTGGCGATGAGAGCGCCGTGGCGGCCGACGTTGCGGCGCCCTTGACCGCGGCTCCGCCGCCGCGTCAGCGTATCGAGCGGCTGGAGAACGGTCTCCGCGTGATCGTGCGCGAGCGGCACGTGGGCGGCATGGCGGCGCTGCGCGTGTACGTCGGCGCAGGCAGCCTGAACGAGGCCGAGTACAGCGGCGCGGGCGTCTCGCACTTCCTCGAGCATCTGGTTTCAGGCGGCACGACGCCGACGCGGTCGGAGGAGGAGATCCGCAAAGCCCTCCAGGCCATCGGCGCCCAGACCAACGCCCACACCGGCAAGCAGTTTGTCTGTTACCACGGGCAGGTGAGCGGGGAGCATATCGGGCGGCTCATCGAGGTCATCGGCGACTACGTGATCCATGCGAAGATCGAGCAGAAGGAGTTCGACCGCGAGTTCGAGGTCGTCCAGCGCGAGATCGAGCGGGCCGAGGCCGACCCGCGCCGCCGTCTGTGGCGGCTGGCCAACGAGACGTTCTTCGCCGACCACCCGGCCCGGCAGCCGATCCTCGGCCACCTGGAGGTTTTCCGGAAACTGACGCGCGACGATCTCGTGCGGTTCTACCGCCGCATCGTCGTGCCCGACAACACGGTGGTCGTGGCGGTCGGCGACTTCGACGCCGGCTCTTGTGTAGAGACGGTCCGCAAGACGTTCGGCTCGTGGCAGCGCACGCGGTTCCGGCCGACCGTCCTGCCGCCGCGCAAGGTCCAGACCGGCCCGCGGCGCGCGGCGGTTGAACTGGACGTTAAGAGCGCCCGGGCGGTTATCGAGTTCCCGACGGTGCGCCTCACCCATCCGGACCTGTATCCGCTCGACATCCTCGCCTTTGTCCTGGGGCACGGACGGGCGTCGCGCATGGTGTCGGATCTCAGGGACCGGCGCGGCCTGGTCCAGGAGATCTCGGTCTCCAGTTACACGCCGGCCGGCTACGACGGTGGCCGCTTCGCGGTCATGTTGGAGGCCGAACCCGACAAGGCCGAAGCCGCGCGGCGGGCCGTGATGGAGCAACTCGCACGGGCCGTCCGCGAGGCGCCGACCGACGAGGAACTCGCCCGCGCGAAACGCCAGAAAATCAGCGAGCACGTCTTCGCGCTCCAGCAGTGCGAGGATATTGCGACCGACCTCGGCACCAGCGCGCTGCTCGTCGGCGACCCGGACTTCTCCCAGCGCTACGTCCGGAACATCCAGCGGGTTACTGCCGCCGACGTGCGGCGCGTCGCCGCCAAGTACTTGCGGCCCGAAGTGGTGACCGTTACGGTGGTCCGGCCCAAGCGCGAGGCCAAGACGGAGGGCGAGGCGAAGAAGCCTGTCAAGCCGCCGCCCGTGCGGCCGCGCATCATTAGCCGGTTCCTGCCGAACGGCGTGCGGCTGCTGTTGTGCCCGGTTCCGGGGCACCCGACGGTCAGCATCAAGATGTTCATGCGCGGCGGTCTTTCGGTCGAATCCGAGAAGACGGCCGGCATCTCCTCGTTCATGAGCCGCATGCTTATGAAAGGCACCAGGCGGCACAAGACGGCCGACATCGCGCGTATCCTCGATGCGATGGGCGCCCAGATGAGCGCCACGAGCGGCCGCAACACGATGTATCTGTCGGCCCGGTGTCTGGCGGAGGATTTCGAGAAGACGTTCGACCTGGCGGCCGAGTGCCTGCTGGAGCCGGCGTTCCCGCCGGTAGAGATCGAGCGGCTGCGGGCCATGACCCTGGCGCAACTCGCGCACATGGCCGACACGCCGCATGGCGAGGCGTCGCTGTACTTCAACCGCGCCTTCTTCGCCGATTCGCCGTACCGCTTCCCGGTGCCGGGGACGCCGGAGGTGGCCAGAGCGCTCGCGCGCGACGATCTGGTGGCCTGGCATAGGAAGTACGTGGTGGGCAGCAACCTCGTGGTGGCGGTCTTCGGCGGGATCGACCTCGTCAAGGCCGCCAGGCACGTGGCCGACGCCGTCGAGAACCTGCCGCAGAGCCCGCGCCTGATCTTCCCGAAGGACCTGAAGCCCCGCAAAACCGCCGGCCGCGAGGTCTATATCAAGGCGTCCGGCAAAGGGTCGGCCGTTGTGTACGTGGCGTACCCGGGGTTCGATATCTTCAACGTTCGCGACCGGTTCGCCGTGGAACTGCTCGACACGGTCGTCTCGGGCTACCAGATGCCGAGCGGCTGGCTGCACGAGGAACTCCGTGGCAAGGGACTCGTGTACGAGGTCCATGCGTGGTCGATGGCCGGCCTTCGGCCCGGATACTTCGCCGCGATGGCCGTGTGCCAGCCCGAGAAGGTGCCCGAGGTCGTCGGCATCATCGAGACGGCGATGCAGCGTGCCGGGAAGGAGACCTTCACCGAGGAGCAACTGACCCCCGCCCGTGCTTGCGTCATCACGGCCAAGGAACTTGGCCGCGAGACGATCGACGGCTGGTCGTTCGAGGCGGCGGTCGATGAGGTTCTCGGTCTGGGTCACGGCTTCGCCCGCGAAGAACTCGAGCGGATCCGTCGGACGCAGCCCGCCGACCTCTCGCGCGTCGCCCGCCGCTACCTGAAAGACCCTGTCATCGTCGTCGTCACGAGCGACCCGAAGGCCGCCGAGGCGATCCGAAAGTAAAAAAGGTACCAGCTACCTTTTTTGGGGAAGGAGGACCGATGAACGTTTCCGCTTTGCTGCTGTCAGTTGCTTTTGTGATGGTTATCGCCGGGTGTGCCGCGCACGCGCCGGGAGCCGATGCCATGGATCTCGAAACCCCTGCCGAAGGGATGACGCTCTGGTACGAGAAGCCCGCCGCCAAGTGGTCCGAAGCGCTGCCCATCGGCAGCGGCCGCCTCGGCGCGATGGTATTCGGCGGCACGGCCGAGGAGCGCATCCAGTTCAACGAGGACACGCTCTGGGTCGGCAAGCCGCACGACTACAGCCACGAGGGCGCCGCCGCCTACCTGCCCCAGGTCCGCCAACTGCTCTTCGAGGGCAAACAGAAGGACGCCGAACGCCTGGCGGCCCAGCACATGATGAGCGTCCCCCTTCGCCAGGTGCCCTACCAGCCGTTCGGCGACCTGAAACTGACCTTCCCCGGCCACGACCAGGCGACCGACTACCGGCGCGAACTCGACGTCGATTCGGCCGTCGCCACCGTCCGGTACAACGTCGGAGGCGTCGCGTTCACCCGCGAACTGTTCGCGAGTTACCCCGACCAGGCGATCGTCGTCCGTATCACGGCCGAGACGCCGGGCAAGGTGGATTTCAAGGCGTCTCTGGCCAGCCCGCACCCCAACGTGGCAGTTTCTGCCGCCGCCAAAGACGTCCTGGCGATGCGCGGGCGGCTCGGCAAGTACACCAGCAAGCGGACGAAGACCGAGATTCAGAACGCCATGGCGTTCGAGGCGCGCCTTCACGCCTCGGCCGACGGCGGCCGGGTGAAGGTCACCGCCGAGGGCGTCGAGGTGACCGGCGCCGACGCCGCCACGCTCAAACTCGTGGCTGCAACCAACTACAAGAACTTCCGCGATGTCTCCGCCGACCCGGCCAGGCGCTGCGAGGCGTACCTGAAGGCCGTCGCGGCCAAGCCGTACGACGCCCTGCGCGCCGCGCACGTCCGTGACCACCGCAGCCTCTTCCGCCGCGTCTCGCTCGAAGTGCCCACGACCGAAGCGTCGAAACAGCCGACCGACCAGCGGATCAAGAACTTCGCCAAGCAGGACGACGCGCAACTGGCGGCGCTGTTCTTCCAGTTCGGCCGGTATCTGATGATCGCAAGTAGCCGGCCCGGCACGCAGCCGGCCAACCTCCAGGGCATCTGGAACGAACGCACGCGCCCGCCGTGGGAGTCCAAGTACACCTGCAATATCAACACCGAGATGAACTACTGGCCGGCGGAAGCCACGAACCTCTCGGAGTGCCACGACCCCCTGTTTGACCTTCTCGACGAGGTGGCCGTCTCCGGCGCACGCACCGCCAAGGCCCACTACAACTGCCGCGGCTGGGTGCTCCATCATAACACGGACCTGTGGCGCGGCACGGCCCCCATCAACGCCTCGAACCACGGCATCTGGGTCACCGGCGGGGCGTGGTTGAGCCAGCACCTGTGGTTGCGGTATGACTTCACGCGCGACACCGAGTTCCTCCGCAAGCGTGCTTACCCTGTCATCAAGGGTGCGGCCGAGTTCTTCGCGGACTTCCTCATCGAGGACCCGCGCCCGGGGTACAAGAAGTGGCTTATCTCAACGCCCTCCAACTCGCCCGAGCAGGGCGGGCTCGTGGCCGGTCCGACCATGGACCACCAGATTATCCGCAACCTGTTCACCAACTGCATCGAGGCCGGCAAGATACTCGGCGTCGATGAGGCCTTCCGCAAGAAACTCATCGACCTGAAGAGCCGCATCGCACCCAACCAGATCGGTCAGCACGGGCAACTCCAGGAATGGCTCGAAGACAAGGACAATCCGAAGAACCGCCACCGCCACACGTCGCACCTGTGGGGCCTGCATCCGGGCCGCGAGATCACCCCACGCGGAACCCCCAAACTCACCGAGGCCTGCAAGGTCACGCTCTCGCATCGCGGCGACGGCGGCACCGGTTGGAGCAAGGCCTGGAAGGTCAACTTCTGGGCACGCCTCCTCGACGGCGACCACGCCTTCAAGATGGTCAGCGAGGCCATCACCGGCAACACCTTCCCGAACATGTTCGACGCCCATCCGCCGTTCCAGATCGACGGCAACTTCGGCGGCACGAGCGGCATCGCCGAGATGCTCCTCCAGTCGCATGCCGCAGAGGTCGAGATACTGCCCGCGCTGCCAAAGGCGATTCCTGCCGGCAGCGTCACGGGCCTCTGCGCGCGCGGAGGTTTCGTGGTGGACATCGCGTGGACGGATGGTAGGCTGACCGAGGCGACGATCCGCTCGAAGGTCGGCGGGCCGTGCCGCCTCCGGACGCCGGCGCCGGTGGCCGTCACGTGCGACGGCAAGACCGTCGATGTTAAACCGGTCGCCGGCGGCGTCGTCGAATTCGCCACCCAGGCCGGCGCAGCGTATACGCTGACGCCGCGAAAGTGACGCGGCGCATTGGCCACGTTAGCCGCGGGGCTTGCCCCGCTGACGCCATGTTAGCCGCGGGGCTTGCCCCGCGCGTTGATACGAAAGGAGATCGCCCATGACTCGCCCGACGATCGCTGTGTGCTGTATGGCATTGACGTTGGCTGTGGCGATGGGTTGTGAATTGAAGTCCGCCCGTTTCCAGGCCACCGTGTACGAGACGCGCGTGCCCGAGAAGGGCGTAGGCGCGTTCGATTCCAAATTGCTTGCCGCCAAGGCCGGCACCGCCGCCGACCTTCAGAAGGCCCTGGCAGCCTGCGGCAAAACGAAGGTCCTGTACCAGGTGGACCAGACTGTCAACCTGGCCGAAGACCGCATCCATATCGGCAAACGCGAACCGTTCGTGACGAACACGCGGAGGAGCGAGCGCGGGCCGTCTATCAACACCGTCCAGTACCAGCAAGTCGGTGTCATCTTCCAGGTCGCGGGCACCCCGACCGCCGGCGGTCTGGATGCGACGGTCGGGTTCGAGATGTCGGCCCTGACCGAGAGCGGGACGAAGATCTCGGACAAGGCCAGCGCAGCCACGGTCCGAAGCATCGCGTTGGGGCACAAAGGGCCGATCCAACTCGGCAAGCCGGTCGTCCTGGTTAGTCTCGACGCATCGAGCAAGGACGCCGACGGCAACGCCGTCGCCTACGTTTGCCGCATCGTGTTCGACGAGCCGGCCCCGTAAGGCGCCCGGCCGCGCGATGCTGCGTTGGCCGCGAAAGTGACGCGGCGCATTGGCCACGTTAGCCGCGGGGCTTGCCCCGCTGACGCCACGAGAGTGACGCGGCGCATTGGCTGCGTTAGCCGCGGGCCTTGGCCCGCGCGTATCTGTTTGAAAGGGAACCCGTGGACTACCGCACCGAGCCGCTGACGACGTACCTCGAAGACGCCGCAGCCGCCCAGGCAACGCCCGGTGGCGGCAGCGTCGCCGCCATGGCCGGCGCCCTGGCCTCGACCATGGCGTCGATGGCCGCTGCCTTCACCGCCGGCAAGGAGAAGTACAAGGATGTCCAGGCCGAGATTGACGAGGCGCTTGGCAGCCTGGCAACCCTGCGAGCCGACCTGCTCGACCTGGCCCATCGCGACATGGATGCTTACGCCGCGATCATGGCGGCATACCGGCTGCCCAGGGATAGCGATGAGGAGATGGCCGACCGCGCCGCCGCTATCATGAAGGCCACGCGGGAGTCGCTCGACGTCGTTGAGGCCGTTCTGGAAGCCGTCGGCGAGGCGCTCCGGGTCACACGCCGCCTGGCCGACATCGCAAACCCGAACCTCATCAGCGACGTCGGCGTGGCGGCCGAACTGGCGCTCGGGGCGGCGATGGCGGTGCGGATTAACGTGGCGGTTAACCTGATCGGCTACAGGGATTCCGACGACGCGGACGCTGTTCGTGAGCGGACCGACCAGCGCCTTGCCGAGGCCGGGCGCCTGGCCGCCGAGACCCGCGAGATCGTCTTGAAGGCGCTAAGCAAGTAGACGGGGCGCCATTCCAGCCGCCGCGCCATTCTAGCCGCGACCCGCTTGTCCGCCGTAGCCGTGGCGAAGACGGAAGCCTCGGCGAAGGCGGAAAGGGGGATCGCGCTGCTTCAAGCCGCAAGGACGTCGCATGGCTTTGGACCGCGACTACAAGATCTCTGCCTCCTCGCACGTGTGTCAGGCCTGCGACCGCCAATTCGGCGTGGGCGACGAGTATTACTCGGCCGTCGTCGAAGTGGAGGGCGAGCAGGTCTTTGCCCGTCACGATTTCTGCCCCGATTGCTGGAAGCCCGACGCCGCGGCTTACTTCAGTTTCTGGAAGACCCGCGTGCCCGAACCCGAGCAGCCCCGCCGCAGGGGACCGCAACTCGTGGACCTGGCGCGCCTCATGCAACTGTTCGAGCATCTGGACGATGCCCAGGAGGACCATGCCCTGCGGTTCCGGTACGTCCTGGCGCTGGTGCTGATGCGGAAGCGCCGGCTCAAGGTCGTCTCGTCGCGGCGGCTGGCCGGCGGCAGGGGGGAGGAACTGACCCTCCGCGAAACCGGCACCGACCGCCGGCACGTCGTCCGCGCCCCCAGCATCTCCGACGACGAGATCCGCACCGTCTCCGACCGCCTCCGCGACGTGCTCGACATGCCCGAAAAGTGGGACCAGATTCCGACCGGCGAGAGCGACCAGGACGCTGCGGCCGGTCTACCAGCGCCCCCGGCCCACGATGAGGCCGACGAGCCTCACGAAGCGAACATTTAGCCCCCGGTCAACACACCGGGGGTTGCACGAAAGCAGCCTGCCCGATGTCACGGATTGCATTGATACCTGTCGTGGTGCTCCTTGTAGCGGCCGGCAGTGTGGCGCGGGCGGCCTCCACCCCGGCGGAGGTCCTCGCGGCACACAACGCCTGGGCCGATTCCATCCGGCACGTCTGGTCGCGGGCGGCCGTCACGATCAACTTCCCCGTCGGCAAGAAGCGCGAGCAGCATGACCTCGACGGCCACTTCTTCCTCGTCAAGCCCGACCGCCTCTTCGTCCACGGGCAGGTCTTGGGCCGGGACGTCTTCAGAATCGGCATGAACCCCGAGCGGTTCTGGCTGTGGATCCGGCCGGGTGTCAACACCGTCTGGACGGGCCGGCGCGGCGGGAAGGGCGAGCGCGACCTCATCCTCTCGCCGGCCGACTTGATGGCGGCGTGCGGCACGTCTCGGATCGATTTGGCCCGCGGCGCGGAGGCCGAGTTCGTCGCCGCGCGGCGGCATTATGTCCTCACGGAGCAACGCCGCGCCGGCGACGCCCGCCTTCCCAGCCGACGCATCTGGTTCGACCGGACGACGTTGCGGCCGGTGCGCGTGGACCTGTTCGACGAAACCGGCCGCCGCCTCGTCATGGCCGAACTCCTGACGTACGAACCCGTCGGCGACACGCAGGTGTGCACCGCCTACCGCGCGCGGTTCTACGGCGACGAGGAAGTGGCCCTCGTCCTGCGCCTGAGCAAGGTGAGCCTCGAAAAGAAACCCCCCATCCGCGTCTTTGATTACCGCCTTCCCCCCGGCGCCAAGGAGCGCGACCTCGACGCGCCGACGGCCCGGCCGTAGAGGTCGGCGGGCCGGCCTCGAGAAGCCGGCTGTTAGTCGGCGACCTTGGTCGCCGCTCGCCCGTCGCGGCGGCAAATGGCCGATGTTCCGCGCCCGCATCCGCGGAAGCGTCAGAGGCTCCATCCCTCGCGGTAGGGCGGGTTGATGAGACGGTTCGCCAGCGAGTTGTTCTTGAATTGCATCCGCACGCCGTCCCACACGAGTTTCTGGCCCAGGAGTTGCATCGCGATGATGCCCAACCGGGCGATCTCCGTCAGCGGTCCGCCGTAGTGGAAGTGCGACCCGGCCAGGCGAGCCTTCCGGATGGCCTCGAGCCAGTCGTTGTGGTGCCCCCTGACTCGGGGAATCGTTTTGTCGGGCTGCTTGTAGGCCCGCATCTTCGCCTCGGGGAAGATGCGGACGCCGTTGGCCCCGTGCGACCCGTACGTGATGCCGCCTGTGGTGCCGAGAACGACGGCGCCGGTCCCGGGCACCTTGCGGTCCTTCCCCAATCCCTTCGGCCGCGGGATTCTCTCCACGCCCGAGTACCAGTACAGCGTGATGGGCCCGCGCTTGCCTTTCGCCGGGAACTCGAACTTGATGATCGAACCCTTCGGGAACGTCATGGCGTGCTTCTTTGGGTCGTAGTCCTGGGCCCGGGCCTGGATCGTTACGGGCGACCCGAGGTCCAGCGCCCAGAACACCGGGTCCACGACGTGGCAGACCCAGTCGCCGATGGTGCCGCTGCCGAACGGACTCCACCCGCGCCAACTGCCCGGCAAAAACACCGGGTTGTACGGCCGGAACTGGGCCGGACCCAGCCACAGGTCCCAGTCGAGCGTCGAGGGCACGTCGTGTTTCTCCTTCAGTTTGGGCAGTTGGTCGATCTTGCAGTGGACGGCGGTGCACGCCGCGTGGATCGTGTGGACGGCGCCGATGGCCCCGTCCCAGATCCATTCGCAGAACAGGCGGATGGCCTCGGCCGAGTGGCCCTGGTTGCCCAGTTGCGTGATGACGCGGTGCTTCTTCGTGGCCTCCATAATCTGGCGGATCTCGTAGATGGAGTGGGCCAGCGGCTTCTCGCAGAACACGTGCTTGCCCCGCGTGATGGCCGCCATGCAAGCCACGGCGTGGGTGTGGTCGGGCGTCGCCACGGTGACCGCGTCGATCTTCTTCTCCATCTCGTCGAACATCTTGCGGAAGTCCTTGTAGGCCTTGGCGCTGGAGTGCTTCTCGAACGTCCTGCCCGCCCGCCTCTGGTCCACGTCGCACAGGGCGATGATGTTCTCGCCGCTCGTCCCGCCGACGCTGGCCCCGCCCCGGCCGCCGATGCCGATGCAGGCCACGTTCAACTTGCCGCTGGGCGCCGTCCGGCCCGGTCCACCGAGCACGTGCCTGGGGACCACGGTGACGGCCGCAGCCGAGGCGGCGGCCTCAAGAAACGCACGACGCGTCAGATGGTTTTTCGACATGACGGACCCTTTCTTTCCTGGACCGGTACATGGTGGCAGGACAACCATCGTGTGGCAGCCTGATTCTGCCGAGCCTCCCCGTGTGTTTCGTCAAGGGTTCAAACCCTGCGACCGCCGGTTGGAATCGCGCATTCTGCCAGACGCTCCGACGTTCTTCCTGCAGCGCATCACTGGAAAACCTAGGACGCCGGACGGTCGCCGACGGTAATATGAGACGGGCAGGGGGTGCCTGTCCGCAGGGCTATGGTGGGGAAACACGATGCGAATCACGCTCATCCTATGGTTTGCGACCGCGGCACTCGCCTGGGGCGCCGGCGCACGGGCCGCCGAGCGCGCGGGGCCGGACATGATCGACGTCAACTTTGCGAAGTGGAAGAACATCGAGCCGCTGCTCGAAGAGATCCGCGCCAGGCACAACGTGCCGGCCCTGGCGGCCTCGACGATCTACGACGGAGGCATCATCAACTATGCCGCCGTCGGCGCCCGCAAACTCGGAAGCGACGTCAAGGTCACCGCCTGGGATAAGTTCCACATCGGCTCCTGCACCAAGGCGATGACCGCCACGCTCCTGGCGATTCTCATTGAGCGGGGCAAACTCAAGTGGTCTTCGACCCTCGCCGAGGTCTTCCCGGAACTCGCCAAGGAAATGCACACCGGCTACCGCAAGGTCACGCTGCTGCACCTGCTGGCCCATCGCGGGGGCGTGCCGAACGAGACGTGGCCGAAAGGCATGTCGTTTCTCGACGTGCACGGCCTGCCCGGCCCGCCGCGCAAGGCCCGCTGGGAGTTCGTCCGCCGCGTCCTGAAGCAGGAGCCGGCCGCGCCGCCAGGCGAAAAGTTCATCTACTCCAACGCCGGCTACGCCGTCCTGGGCGCCGCGTGTGAGAAGGTGACCGATACGGCGTACGAAACGTTGATGCGCGAGGTGCTCTTCAAGCCGCTCGGCATGACGACGGCCGGTTTCGGCGCCATGGGCACGCCGGGCCGTGTCGACCAGCCGTGGCAGCACCGCGTCCAGGACGGCAAAGCGATTCCGATGGAGCCGGGCCCCCGGATCGACAACCCGCCTGCCATCGCCCCCGCCGGGACGGTGCACTGCTCCATCGGTGATTGGGCCAAGTTCGTCCAGGCACACCTGAAAGGCGCCCGCGACCAACCCACGCCGCTGCCCGTCGCCAACTGGACGCGCCTGCACACGCCGGCTTTCGGCGGGATCTACGCCGGCGGATGGGGCACGGCCCATCGCGGATGGGGCGGCGGCCGCGTCTATACGCACGCCGGAAGCAACAATATGAATTACGCCGTCGTCTGGATGGCCCCGCACCGCAATTTCGCCGTCGTCGTCGCCACCAACCAGGCGGGCGACGTGGCCCCCAAGGCCTGCGACGATGCGGCGGCGGCGATCATCAAGAAGTATCTGGGCGAAGGTGCGGCTGGGGGAGGCGGGATAAGGGACTGAGGACAGGGGATCCGTTCGATTGGCGAGCGTGCCGGCCGGCCGGCTCGCCTTGGGCGGCCCACACATGCGGCTCGCTCTATAACACTTACGTCAATTCTGACGTTGCCGAAACACCGAAATGCGCGCTTTTTTTGGCTCGGATCGTTGATTCTGGGTCGTGAGGGGGGTTTTGGGGGTCGAATGTTAAGATAGGTAAGGCAAAACGCGCTGTTTTGTGATCGGTTTTTGCGGTTTTGGTGTCCGTTTTGGTCGGTTTTGTTCCGTTTTTGTTCCGTTTTGGAGGGGTTTTTGAGGGGGCAAAATTGACGTAAGTCACTATGCCAAAATGGCAGCCGGCGCGCGCGGCCGCGCAGGGGCCGAAAAGTTGTTAGAGTTCTAACAAAATCCGGGGAGGGGGCGGGAAGTTGTTAGAGTTCTAACAAAAAGGCAGGGAATGGGGAACGGGGGATGGGGAATAGGTAATTTCCGAGCCGCGACCGCAAGGGAGCGGGTGCATTGCGGATTGCGGATTGCGGAATGAACGGCAAACGGCATCGGCGCTAACCGCTGAGAACGCTGAGAACGGCGAGCCCGCTGCGGCAGCAGGCGCGGCCGCCTTGGAGTGCGGTGCCCTGGCACCGCTTTCAGGCATCAACGGCCAACGGCAACGGCGACAGCCTGAAAGGCTCGGATTCGATAGCCTGGGGCAACGCCCCAGGTCGCCAGGTACGCCAGCCCAACCCCCAAATCAACCCCTGAAAGGGCGAGACAAGTCGACGGGCGGCAGGTTGGAGGCTGGTGACTACAGCCTGAAAACGGCTTGCCGCTTGGTGGGTTGCAGAATCGCGAGCATCACTCATACTGCTCCCACTGCGCTTGCTCGTCCCAGTGCCTTGCTTCGGCCTCGTACCCTTTGGCAAGGCCATCAAGAACAGCAGCTGTTCGTGGCCAGCCGACCCGTACTTGGTCCGCAAACGTCTTGTACTCCTTAGCCAAGTCCCACTCCTGCTTACCGCCCTTGCCTCGGAAGAATGCACCACGCTGGTTGTACTTGCCGATGCGCAGCCCGTTTTCGAGGCGCGGACTTTGGACTTCCTCGATCACGTCGCGAACCTCCTGGCACGGCCATGATCCATCGGGCGATTTCGGAGAATGCGAGAGAATCTGGCCGATCTTGCTGTCGCATACCTGCAGCCGTCCCACTTCCTGCGCGAGCCTGCGGGACTCACGCACCCATTCCCACAGCGCGGCAGCGTCCACCCTGGCGCCTACGTCACCGAATCCGGGAACAGTGTGGATACGCTCAAGGAGATGGAAGGCCTGTTCTGCAACCTTCCCCTGCTCATCCGAAGATACCTCGCTATCCGGCTCTCCCTCGGCACGATAGACCGCCTTGAGCAACTCAACGAAGAGTTCTGGCGAGGAGGTGACTTGGCTTTGCAGGAGTTTGGCTCCGCGGTTTGTGTCTTCCAGAATTCGGAGCCAACCCCATTCCAGCGACGCAAGTTTTTTCGGATCCACGTCTTGGGTATCAAGGTAAAGGAACACCGCCTCGACATGATGGCCTAGCATCGCTCCCTTCCGCCGCTGCGGCTCTACAGTCTCACCACGGTCGAGCGCCTCTTCCAGAACACCCATGACGACATCGGCAGACGGCTTGTCCGCTCCCTCGTCAGCGTGCCTCTCGTCAACCAAGTCAGCGATGAGTTCCAGCGCGGACCAGGGTCGGTTCACCTCCCTCCACTTGTCCAGTATCCAGGGCCACTGCTCTTGATACATGAGCCTGAGTTCTACGTTGCCCCAGTAGAGCCTTTCAGATTCTCCTCCCCAGGCCGCGAGGCGCGTCCACAGCTCGGGGGAGGGAGCGCAGGCTAACGCCAGATTGGCGTAGCCCTCGGGTGTCCACCCAATCCCTTGCTGGCCAAGAAGACCCCTAAGCCACTCCTCGCCAGCCTCTCGACACTTGGCCCACACGTATCCCCTGCCGAGTTGCATCAGCGGGCTGTCACCGTATTGGCTCGGGTCTCCAAAGAGCGTTTTCTGGACCAGTTCGGCCTCCTCCGTTGGTGAAAGCCCTACTCTCGCAGCCGCTTGGCCGACACACTCGGGAAGCACGACGTGTTCGGCAAGACGAGAGAGGCCTGATATGCCCTCCCCTTCGTAGACTGCCTTGGCGGCTTGCGCCCGCTTCTCCCCGATCCATTCATCCCATCCGCTCTCATACTGCCGCATCGGCGCGTCTGGCACGTCCGGGTCCCAAGAGAAGAGGTGCCTGCACCGCAAGACTGCGTCATCAGGCGCAAACCTGTCGCGCTCGCCTTCCAGGAGCTTCAGGTCTGATTCGGGCAGAGCCCACTCAGCATCGTCATGCTCCCGGTGGCGAGTGGCCAACTTCCTGAGAGAATCGTGAATGACGGCCTTGCCGTCTTCCGCTAGCCCAGCGGTGTCAATTCGCCCAAGAGCGTCAGTAATGAGGACCCCAACTTCGGGGTAGCCTCGTCGGACGTCTGGATAGGCCTCGACCAAGCGGGCCCACCGCTCCGGGGAGTCTCCCGCCCACTCCGTCATCTTCTCAACCACGGTACGGACAAAGTCCCAATACTCTGCGCCCGTGACCTTGCGGTCGCCGCCATACGGCCGATACGTCGGAGTAGGCGTTCCCGAAGTAGTACCCCAGGAGGTAGGCAGCAACGCCGCGGCAACATCCCATGCAACTGCAGCAGACGTCGTGTGTAGCATGTCGAGGGTTGCGGCCGCGTTGTCCATGGTCTCCGAATGCTGAGGGCTCCACGGCAGCAGGATCGTGATCAGGCTGTTTTGGGGCCTGTTGCTGGTCTTCCCCCCAGGGTCGAGCTCAGCAAGCCTCGCCAGGATGCTCAAGACCCGGGGGAAGCACTCCTTCTGCCAAGCCAGGCGCTCCAGTGCCCACAGCAGGAAGACATGCGCGCTGAAAGGGCCGAACATGAAATCTTGAGTCTCTATGTCCTGAAAGAACTTTTCGCCGTTGCCTTGCCGAACCATCGCGTCCAGGCAATCCAGAAACACAACGGGGGACGCCTCGGCTATCTCCGAGTATACGTCCACCAGTGACAGCCAGCGGTTGAGTGCCTTCGGGCTGTCGGGATCGAGAAGATCCCGGGCGATCCTATCCGCCCAAGCCTGGCCGTCCGTTCTAAGGAGGGCCAGCCGAGCAACGGAATCCATCAGCCCTTTTCGCAGAGAGCCAGAGAACTTGCGTGTCTTGCCGAGGATACTCGCCATGTGCCGTTCCGATGGCGAGACGTCGAGCGAAGGGTCCTCCTCGCCGACGACCTCGCGGACCACCTCGCGGAAATCCGTCAG
Organism: uncultured Anaerolineales bacterium; assembly: GCA_964539385.1. Taxonomy (GTDB): domain Bacteria; phylum Planctomycetota; class Phycisphaerae; order FEN-1346; family FEN-1346; genus JAUVZF01. Next base: position 18,706 of record CAZIJC010000008.1, read on the forward strand.
CATCGTCTCCGTTACCTTGCCGATGAGTTGGCCCCAGACGAACTCCCGAGACGCGCATAGCCACTCCGTGCCTCTATGAATCCACGGGCCTTCTGGAATCAGAGCAGACTGCAAGAGCGTTTCAATGTCGCGGTACTCCTTTCGGGACAGGCGCTCGATAGCGCGCGTGTCGCTTGCGTTGTTCCCTGTCCACGAGCCGGCCAGTATCAGTGACGCATGTGTGGTCGCGTCTTTCCGACTGGCCCAACGCGGAGCGCCGACAGGGCCAGAGCCCACAAGCCACAACAGTGCAATCAACGAGCCCTTGGTGTCTCGAGCAATCTGCCTGGCTCTGTGCTCCGGAACTTTCATATGCTGAGTCAGGTGCTGCTCAATGGCGGTTCGTTTGCACGGCCCAAGAGTCACGCTCACCTGTGAAGTACTGGCCGGAGAAGGGGTTTTGAGGTCGGGAACGATCAGCCGCCACTTCTGTCCCGGGATGGACTTGGCCCGCGCAATCGCCTCAGAGTCTAGAGGAACGAGCGTCAGTTCCGCGCCGAATGTGGCCAGCAGCGTTAGGTTTGCGTGAGAGTTGGCGAATACCAACGGAGGCTTCTCCCCGAATTTGTCTGCCTGCTTCAGGGCCGCCGCAGCTAGGAATCCCGCCGCCTCCTCTATGGATTCGCCACGGACATGGACTTCTGCGTTGCTCTGGAGAACTGCGTCGCGTAGGCGTCCCACTTCGTCTTCTCGAGCCGCCACAACGAGTTCCGGCGAGACGGCCGGCAAGCCGAAGGCCACGCCCAGCCTCCGGAGGTACTGCTCGGCGTCAAAGAGCCCCTCGGCGGGGAGGCTGCACACCTCAGCGAACCAGAGCATGACAGACGGACACTGCTCAAGCCAACTCGCGAGCGTAACCGCATCAATAACTTTGATAGACTTCCAGGCTGAGTTCTGTCGCTTCTTCCTGACCCATTTCCCGTGATCTTGAAACGTCGCGGAGGTAACAAACACAGCCGTTGCCTTGTCCGGCGTAACTGCTGGTGTCACATTGGGAAAGGCGTTCGCTAGTTTCTTTGCAGCGCCCGCGAAGTCTTTGTTCGCCTTGGCTCGCGGAGGCGATTCTGTGCCCATCTCCCAGACGGAAATGCCGCCAGGGACATAGAGGTGCTGCACCGCCGTTTCCACGGCCAAGATGCCATCTTCGCCGTGGAGATAGACTTGGTCCCCATGTGGAAAGCGGTACTCACGGATCGCGTCTACGGGAATGCTGGCAGTAATTAGCTTTCCCACCAGTTGAGGAAGGAGTTCCTGACCGTCGCGGCTGGGAGAACAGAGCCGCTGCTGAATCATCGTGGCCGACACGAAGGATCTCATAAACTCCCTGCCTTTCAGGCCGACGCGCTCAGTTCGCACATCCCCGCGTGTTCACCGCCTGCGGAGTTCCGAGGACACGACACTTAACTCCTCCGAAGCCCTTGTCCGGAAGGCTTTCCCATCGTGCGTATACAGTAATGCCGGATGCCATGCGCGTCAAGGGGGAGGACATGAAGGAACGTCGGGGGATGAACGGCGAACGGCAACAGCCCGTTCGAATGCGGAACGCGGAATGCGGAGTGCGGAATGAACGGCAACAGCAACGGCAACGGCGAGACCCCTCGGCTACGCTCGGGGTGACAGCGTGGCACACGGCTCGCTGACAATGCCGGGGCACGCCACGGCCTACATAAACAACGCACGGCCGGACAAGACCGGCCGTGGCACGGGCCCCCCCATTTCGCTCCCGGGAACAGTATCGTTTTCTCCTCGCGCTGCTCGTCCGGGGCATGAAGGACCGTATCCGGTCCCCCGGAAACCGTGACTGGACAGTTGAAGCGGTGCGTTAAGCCCGGAAGACGACCCCGGAAGACGAGATCCGGGTCAGCGCGTCTTGGCTTCGTCGAGTTTCTCGACAATCTCCTGGCTCAGTTCCAGAGCCAGTTTCATGACGTGCTTCCGCGTGTACTGGTCGAAGATCGCGTTGCTGGCCGCGCGCGTCACGACGGCGATGGGTAACAGGGGTATGCCCGGCAGGCCATCGATGACCTTGACCTCTGTGCTGCCAATCGGGGTCAGGCCGCTCCCCCCGTACACGTGGACTGCCGCCCGGGCCTCTGCCTTGGTCCCCAAGACCACTTGGCCCACGCCCTCGGGGAAGTCCAGTTTGGTGATCTCCACGCGGAGCCGCAAGGGTCGGGTTCCCTTGGGTTTCCTCAGGTGGGGTTCGAGTTCCTTCCTCTGCTCGGCGTACTGTTTGGCGTACTGCTGGCGCGTCATGGCGGGTTTGACTGGTTTCCCCTGGAGTGTACCGGCCGAGGTGGCGTAGGTCTCGACGTACTGAGCGAATCCCTCAACATCGACCTCGTCGCCCCGCAGCCACTTTGTGCTGGTCAGAAGTTCCACCTGCAGAAACCCTTTCACGAGTTCGGCCATGTGCTTCATCGGGATGGACGGAGCCAGCCGCACGTCCTCGATGATGACCGAGTCGTAGTCCCGTACGCTCGCCGGCTGGCCATTCCTGTCAACAAGCCCTCCACAGCCGCCAGCCACCAGCATGACGCCGATCAGTGACGTGAACAGGACCACTCGATGCATTGCTCATCTGCTTTCGGTTGAACCGGTCTGACACAATGCCCGTATCTGTGGGCCAACAGCCTCAGCCGGGATTTTCCGGATGGCCTCCGGGGGACGAGGGATTCCGGGAACCGTATCAATCCTGTTCGGCCCGGCCATTGCACCACGGGCCGATGCTGAAGGCAAGCAGTAAACGTTGCGGAGAGGGATGGAGGTGGGACGCTGTGGCGAGGGCGTTGAGGTGGTTTCGGCGCAACCGCGGCGGGAGACGTGAGCGGCCTTGGGGCTTACGCTTGGCGCTCCCGGGGACAGTATACCGTCTTCTCCTCGCGCTGCTCGTCAGGGCATGAAAAACCGTATCCTGTCCGCAGACACCTGTCCCAGAAACCGGGCCAACCGGGCGAGGCGTGACGGCAGGCAGCCTGCCGGGGGAGATCGGACCGGAGCACCCTTGACATGATGGCGGTGATGGGTGTCCGCGGAACTGCCGGAACTGCGGAACGGTGTTACGCCCGAACGTCACGGATCTGGTGCAGCTGACTCTTAATCAGCGGGTCCGGGGACCTGAGTCCCTGGTGGCCCACCATTGACATACGATGGCGAGTGATGACAAGTGTTGACAAGTGGCCGACTTGCGGCCACTCGCCTCCCTTTTTCTCCGATCCTCCGATCTTGACAAGTGATGACAGGTGATGACATACGGGGGCAAGTGCGCCCCGCAAATGCGCTGCGCGCGGGAGGCGGCAGTTTGGGATGCAGGGCGGCGTTTGCTGTCCCCGTGGCCCTCCGCTGTCGAGCAGAGAAGATGCTTGCTGACCTCGCCGTCGGTGGTAGACTCGTCAGAATGGCCGACGGCGGTCGTCGGCCGGAATCCATCCGGGAAATCCCGGTGTAGAGCCCCGCGACGGTCGCGGGAAGAGACGGTATCCAGGAAACATCGGCTAAGGATGAGATGAATCAACTGTTGAGTGTCATGTTGGCCCTGATGGTTGGGAGTGCTTGCAGCGGCGCACCGACGAAGGCTGATTTCTACCTGTCCCCTAAAGGCTCCGACGACTGGTCCGGAACATTGCCCGAGCCCGATGCACAGGGGACTGATGGTCCTTTCGCGACGCTGGAGCGAGCGCGCGACGCAGTTCGGGATTTGAAAAAGAGCAAGTCGACGGACATCGTTGTTGTGGTTCGCGAGGGAGCCTACCAACTGGAGAAGACCGTTGTGTTCGGTCTGGAGGATTCGGGAGAGGGCGACTCGACCGTCACCTATGCCGCCTATTCCGGCGAGAAGCCTGTGTTCAGTTCGAGTCGGGAGATCAAAGGCTGGAAAAAGGCGATCGGCGTGCTTCCGGGTCTGCCTAAGGAGGCGCGCGGAGAGGTGTGGACGGCGGACGTTTCCGATCGCTTCTTCACACTCTATGATGCTGAGGGGCTGCTGCCGCGCGCGCGGTCGGCCGGTTTCATTCCGTTGGAGGGCGGCAGTCGCAACACGCTTCGCTTCCCAGAGGGCAGATTGAAGAACTGGCCGAATGTGGACGATGTGGAGATTGTTGTCCGTCCGCATCACGCATGGGTTGTCAATATCCTGCCGTTGGTCTCGGTTGACGAGGAGAAGCAGATCGCCCGCACGTCGATCCCGGCAACTTATGCGATGGATGAGCTCAAGTATTTGAAAGGGACTGAGTCGTGTTGGGTTGAGAATGTGCTGGAGGCGCTCGATAAGCCGGGCGAGTGGGTTTTGAATACGAAGGAGGCTAGGCTCTACCTGTGGCCGAGAAGCAAGACATCGCCCAAGGGCATCATGGCGCCCTTGTTGCAAGAATATGTCCGCGTGGAAGGCCATGTTGATGAAAAGGGGCCGAAGGACATTCCTGTGCGCAATCTGTGCTTCCGCGGCCTTGCGTTTGTGCATGGTGAGCGCGATTCGTTGACGACGGATGATAAAGGTCTTCAACACGATTGGGAGATGCACGACAAGGCCAACGCCATGGTGCGTCTGCGCGGCGCTGAGAACTGCGTCATCGAGACGTGTCGCTTTGCTCACAGCGGTGGGACTGCGATCCGGGTGGATCTGCATGGGCAGCAGAACCGGATTATCGGTAATCATATTGAATATATCGGGGGGACCGGCGTTCTGTTGTGCGGCTACGGTCCGGGAACCAAAGATGTCAACCATCACAATGTGGTCTATAACAACCATATTCATCATACCGGCGCAGTCTATTCGCATTCTCCGGGCGTGTTTGTGTGGCAGAGCGGCGAGAACCGCGTGGCAAACAATCTAATCCACCACACGCCCTACGCAGGGATCATCGTTTCCGGCGTCATGACTGGGTTTTTCGGAAAGAGAGGTGGAGGGCGGGAGTTGGCTCGAACGATCCGGTGGCATGAAGTAGGCGGCAAGCCGGGTGAACGAACGTTGGATCAGGTCAGGCCGTTTCTGCATTCACACGACAATGTCATTGAATACAACGAGATTCACCATGCGATGGAGCAACTCGGCGACGGCAACGGAATCTACATTCGCGGGGCGGGTGCGGGGAACGTGATCCGCCGCAACTATATTCACCATCTTCTCGCTCCTGTTATTATGCAGTCCGCCATCCGAACGGACGGCGGGCAGCGCGATACGCTGATCGCTGAGAATGTGATCTACAAGTGTGTTTCGCACGGCATCACTCTTAAGTTGAATAACCGCGCGGTGAATAACATCATCGCCGATCTCATCGAACCCATGCACAGGGGTAAGAAAGCCCCAGTCTGCTTCTTCAAACTGCGCGAAGGGCCGATGACGGGCGGTTCGATCCAGCGGAACATCCTCTATCATACAGGGAGTCGTGGCGGATTTGTCGATCAAGGCAAGAATCCTCGGCTTCCGGCGGCGTGGGCCAAGGAAGGCGATACGGATTACAACATTTACTATTGCGCAGGAGATCCCAAATTGGGTCAGGAAGCGCTTGAGAAGGCGCAGCGCGACGGAATCGACGCCCACAGCCAGGCCGTCGATCCGCTCTTTGTTGATCCGGAGAATGGCGACTTCAGGTTCAAGCCGGGATCACCCGCGCTGAAAATGGGCATTGTCCCGATTGATCTGTCGAAGGTTGGCCTGATGAACTGAGGGGGCTTGGGCTCTGACGCCAGGATCGCGCGAGGTTTCCAATACTGTTTTCTCCTCTTCGGCAGCGGGCGACTGCCGCGCGACGTGATGCGATTCGGATACGCGCCAAGCACGGCCCGCGCCGACGGTACCATACCGATAACCTAACACGAAAGGTTCTGCGCGTCAAGGTCAACGACGCATGGGGATTCCAGGACGGTGGGATGGTTGCGCGGGCGTGATGTGCGGGGGTCGTGGGGTCTCCGGATGGTCGAGCATGATTGCCGGGGCGCGCCGCGGCCTACATGGTGGGGCCACGGTGGGGAAGGTCACCGGGAGGTTGCGCTCCCGGCTCGAGCAGATTGCCGCGGCACGCCGCGGCCTACATGGTGGGCCCACGGTGGGGAAGGTCACCGGGAGGTTGCGCTCCCGGCTCGAGCATGATTGCCGGGGCGCGCCGCGGCCTACATGGTGGGCCCACGGTGGGGAAGGTCACCGGGAGGTTGCGCTCCCGGCTCGAACTGCTGTTTTGAAGCCTGATTGCCGGGGCGCGCCCCGGCTACATGGGCGTGAAGAGTCGCCGGGGCATGGCCGCGGCGCTACGTGAAGGAATTCGGCCGGCCGGCTGCCTACCGTTCGATACGCGGGTCGATCCAGACGGCGAACGCCCAGGCATTCGGCCCCGGGCAATCGACCTCAAGCGTGAGGACGCGCACCCGTCCGATGGAGATGCGGCAGAGCGCCGGTTTCCGCGGTTGCCGGACCGGGCGAGATTGCCAAAGCAGTTTCCCGTCGCCGAGCACCCGAAAGGTCAGTGGCGAGGAACAGGGCTTCGGGGCGGCGGCGCACGCACGGCGTAGTGGTGCACCGCGACGAACGATGCCATGAGCGACCGCGGAATCGGTTCGATGTGGTAGGTCATCACGCGGCCCCCGGCGCCTCCTCGGGCAACATCGCTTCTGTGCCGCAACCCCCTTGTCTCCCAGAACCTTGCGGCACGCCCCCGGAACCAGTAGAATCCAAATGTATGAGCGTGTCGGCGTCCGCGCTGCGGTTGGGCCACGCAGCAGGTTCCTTCGTGGAGGCCAGACCACGATGCGCGTCATTGCCTTGCTGCTGTCGCTGGCAGTGTGTCTTGCCGGGTGCGACCAGAAGCAGGCGGACCCGGAAGAAAAGGTCGTCAACGCGATCCTCAAGTTGGGCGGCACTGTAGAGAGGGACGAGAAACTCCCTGGCCGGCCAGTCGTCGAGGTTCATCTGGAAGGCCCCAAAGTCACGGACTCCGATCTGAAAAACTTGAAGGAACTCAAGGGCCTGCAGGAGCTCTGGCTCAGCTACACCCAAATCACGGACGCCGGGCTGAAAGATCTGAAGCAGGCACTGCCCAAAGCAACCATTGACGGTCCTTGATCGCCCATCACGGTCCGGAGCGATAACTGCATCGAGGGGCGCCCTCATGGCGCACCCGTGCTGCAGCCAATGCCGCACGCGATTGGCCGCCGCACTTTGAACGAGCAATGCAACGGTCATTGCGGCACCCTTTCCGCCTTGCGGCCCGTGAACTGCTCGAACCGCTGGACAACCACGTCGCAGTACAGCGGGTGGAGTTCCATCATGTACGCGCGCCGGCCCGTCTGCTTGCAGGACGAGTGCATTGACAGACCGGCACGCATGTTGTTATTTTTTGTGCCATGGAAACCCCGGACACGCCCTATCCGGCTGCTGAAACCACGTGTGCCGACAAGGACTGCGACCGGCCCGCGTGGCTCTCCTGCCCCAAAGGCTTCTGCCTCTTCCACTCGCCCGACAACGGACGCCTCGACGCGGCGGCTCGGATCGTCTGGGTGACCGCCCGCGAAATGGCCCAGGCTGGCCATTGTCATTTCAGCGGCTGGCACTTCCCGCCCGATCCTGACCTTGATCCCGTCTGGCGTCAAGGAGGCTTCTTCGGAGCGACCTTCAGCGGCGGCTACGTATTGTTCGACGGCGCGACCTTCAGCGGGGACGCATGGTTCAACGGCGCGACGTTCAGCGTGGAGGCACGGTTCGACGGCGCGACGTTCAGCGGGTACGCAGGGTTCGTCCACGCGACGTTCAGCTGGGACGCAAGGTTCGAGGGCGCGACGTTCAGCGGGGACGCAGCGTTCCGGGACGCGACGTTCAGCGGGGAGACACGGTTCAAGGACGCGAGGTTCAGCGGGTACGCAGCATTCCGGGACGCGATGTTCAGCGGGTACGCATCGTTCGACGGCGCGACGTTCAGCGGGGACGCATGTTTCGAGCGCGCGACGTTCAGCGGGGAGACACGGTTCTGGGACGCGACGTTCAGCAGGGACGCATGGTTCGAGGGCGCGACGTTCAGCGGGGGCGCATGGTTCAAGGGCGCGACGTTCAGCGGGGACGCAAGGTTCCGGGGCGCGACGTTCGAAAAGACCGCGTGGTTTGACCGCACGCAGTTCAATGCTAATACGCTTTTTAGGAGCGCGCACTTCGCGGCGGATGCCGGGTTCAATTCCAGCCGGTTTGGCCCAGGCTGCAACATCTTGTTCAACACCAGCCATCCTCGTCCCTTCCGGCGCCCTCGGTACGGTGAGTCGGCATATCGCTTTGCCAAGCAGGCGGCCCGCGAGCGCGGCGACTATACCGAGGCCGGACGGTACCACTACGCCGAACAGTGCGCCATCGAGGACCGCCGCAAGCACGAGTGGCGTCGGGAGCATAAGCGCCGGTCGTTCTGGTACTGGCTGGGGCGCCTCCTCTTCGGCCGCGTCGTCTTCGGTTACGGCGAGAAGGTGTCGCATCCGCTCCTTCTGGGGCTGGCTGTCATCATGGCCTGTGCCCTGGTCTTCGGCTGCATCGATGGGGTCGTGCCCGATCCCGACTCCCCCCGGACCTCGCTTGCCTGGTGGCAGTACGGCTACTTCAGCGTCGTCACCTTCACCACACTCGGCTATGGCGACTACCAACCGAGGCAGGGATGGCCCCAGGTCCTGGCCGGCGTCGAAGCCGCCCTCGGCGCGGCCCTGCTGGCCACGTTCGTCGTGTGTCTGACGCGAAAGTACATGCGATAGAGCAGTTCACGATTGCTTGTAGCACATAGCGCGGCGGGTCTCCCGAGCCGCCGCGCCCGCAGGAGCGGGAAGGTCACCATCCCATCGCGGTCCGTACGGACCGCGCTATGCCCGGGATGACCGTGCCACGCACCAACCGCGGAGAGAGCCAACAAACGGGTGTTCGGCAGTTGACATCCCTGGCTGTGCGGCGCAGAATGACTTCAGGAGGCTCGGGGCTGGGCTTCAGGCGGGAACTCATGCAAGACACCGCGCACCAGATCGAGACGGCCGATCTTGACTCGCTGGTTCCTCAAGAACTGAGGCAATTGCAGAATCCGAAGAAGGACTTGCCGCGGATCGCGAAGGACAGCCGGTTGATGGCAGCCATCGCCGAGGCCGTGCAGCGCGTTCCCACGACACACACCCTCCACTTGGCTGATGCTCGTGATGTGCAGTTCCTGTCCCGCGAAAGCGTTCACCTTGTTCTCACCTCACCGCCGTACTGGACACTCAAGAAGTACCGTCGAAGTGAAGGGCAACTGGGCTTCGTTGCCGACTACGCCCAGTTCCTCAGAGAACTGGACAAGGTGTGGCATAAGTGTTACGGGGCGCTGGTTCCTGGCGGACGGCTGGTCTGTGTCGTCGGTGATGTTTGCCTGTCCCGACGCAAGAACAATGGCCGTCACACAGTAGTACCTCTGCACGCGTCTATTCAGGAGCACTGCCGGACGATCGGTTACGACAATCTCGCTCCCATTATCTGGTACAAGATCGCCAATGCAGCCTACGAAGTGGAGGGTGGCTCCGGCTTCTTGGGCAAACCATACGAACCCAACGCTGTCATCAAGAACGACATCGAGTTCATCCTCATGGAACGCAAGCCCGGCGGGTACCGCCGACCGACTGTGGCCGCGCGGACCCTTAGCCTGATATCAACCGATAACCACCAGAAGTGGTTCCAGCAGATCTGGTCAGGCTTAACTGGCGCATCTACGAGGGATCACCCAGCTCCCTTCCCTCTCGAACTTTGCGAGCGGTTGGTGAGAATGTTTAGTTTCGTCGGCGACACCATCTTGGACCCGTTCATGGGCACGGGTACAACGAACCTGGCGGCCGCAACGTGGGGACGCAACAGCCTGGGCATTGAGGTCGATCCCGCCTACTTCAAGTTCGCCCACAGGCGCGTTGTGGAGGGCACACGGGGGCTGTTCAGCGGCGCTGCTGTCGAGGCTGTGCGCGTGCACGGACAGAAGTCATGAGCAGATTGAATGACAGGCTTGCGGAAGCCATCAGGTTCTTCTGGGCGTCCCGAGATAAGCAGAAAGAGAAGCAGGGAGCTGTAACGGGGAAACGTGACTATGGAAGCCGTGGCGCTGTCACCGGAGCCAAACAGATGGATGGCTTCATCTCTTTGGTCTGCGAGTTGCTGATGGAAAGTGGCTTGCCACAAGAGACGATCTTCTACACAAAGGCGAAAGTTGTACTGCCCGGATTCTTCCGCGCGACCAAGGAGTGGGACCTGCTTGCCGTCGCCAGCGGACATCTTCTGGCCTCTGTCGAGTTCAAGTCTCAAGTTGGGCCGTCCTTCGGCAACAACTTCAACAACCGGACGGAGGAAGCCCTGGGCAGTGCAACGGACCTGTGGACAGCATACCGAGAAGGCGCGTTCGTGGAATCGCCGCGCCCGTGGTTGGGCTATCTGATGCTGCTTGAGGAAGCCGAGGGTTCCCTCACAGCCGTTGACGTGAGGGAGCCCCACTTCCGCGTGTTTGACGAGTTTCGAGGTGCGTCCTACGCGAAAAGGTACGAGTTGCTGTGCCGCAGGCTTGTGCGGGAGCGGCTGTATGACGCCGCGTGTCTGATCCTGTCTGACAGCAAAGGAGGGCGCGAGGGCGAATACGCAGAGCCAGCGTCAGATCTGCGGTTCCAGACCTTTGCCGCATCCCTGCGTGGCCACGCCTCCGCATTCGCAGATACGCTCGATGGCTGAGAGATTCCGGGCAACATAACCCCTATCTGCGTTTGCCGTTCGGCTTCGGGCGCACGGCCGCGGCTTTGCGGATGCCGTGCCACTCACCGCGGCGAAAACGGCGATTTCGCGCATGCGCGGCGGGTGCGGAGACCCGCCGCGCAAAACTCACCTGGTCCCGGTTAGAGCAATTCACGATTGCATGTAGCGGATCCTCGCGCGGTGGGCAATCTTGCCCACCGCGTAGCGCGGCACCTCCATCGCGCGGCGGGCAGGATTGCCCGCCGCGCAAAGTGCTACAGACAAGCGTTAACTGCTCTAGCGGCACGATTCACGCCCGCCAGGGTCGTGGGCGGCTGCGGGCGCGGCGGATGGCGGCGCGTGCCAACTTGGAGTCTTCCTCGATCTGGAAATCGAACATGCCGACTGCGGTGAAGTCCGCCCCGTTGTCAAAGGCGTGCGCGAACCCCTTGGCCGGCGGGATGGCGCCGGCGGCCAGGATCTTGTAGGCGATCCAGGGCTTGGCGACCGTCTTCATGAAGGCGATCGTCTCCTGGGGGTTGATGCACCACATGTTGTCGTACCAGCCCTTGCCGCCGTCGAGCCAGATGAACTCCTTGCGGAGTTCCTTGGGCGTGGCCGACGGGTAGTCGTCGCTGTGGAACGTCTTGACGTAGAAATCGCATGGCACGTTGTGCTTCTCGCAGGCGATCGGCACCAGGAGCGAGTGGCTGCCGACGCCGACCGGCAGGTCGTGGGCCTTGGCCAGGTCAACGGCCCTGGCGAGACGGTCGACGGCGCCGGCCTGGACGAGTTTGTCTCCGGACACTCCCCAGACGTACAGCGCGACGGCGCCGGAGTCCACCTGTTGCTGGATGTGGTCCTCCAGGTCGCCCTCCTTCTGGCCGACGTCGACGCGGATGTGCGGGATGAACTGCATGTGCCCGCCGCACTCGCGGTTGTAGCGTCGGATGTAGGCCGCGCCGGTCTCGAAGACCGTGTTGATGCCGTGCTGTTCAGCCCGTTTGAGCGTCTGCAGTATCTTCTCGTCGTTGGCGTAGGCGCGGAACAGTTGGCCCACGTACTTCAGGTCGCGCGCGTGCATGCAGCCTGAGATCAGGTTGCCGCCCAGGAGCAGGCGGCTGATGTTGGCCTTTCCGATCTTGCCGCAAGGCATCGCGCCCGCGTCGGCCGGCGCGGGCTTGGCGGTGGCGCCGGGCGGCGTTGGTGCGGCCGGCGCGGCGCTTTCTGCCCCTGCGCCCGCCATGGCGCCGATCGCCCCTGCGGCGGCCAGCGTGCCGCTCAGGAAATCGCGACGATTGACAGGTTTGGACTTTGACATGCTATCCTCTCTTTCGCTCACGAACGAGAATGCCCGCGCAACGTGCCGCCCGAACAGCGGGCGCGAAGCAGCGCTTCGCTGCGAAGCACGAGCGGGATGACCATGCCACCCGCCGCTCCCGCGTCGGGCTCGAACGGGGCGCGGTGCACGTCGTGTGTGGTTACCAGCCTCCGCCCCCGCCTCCGCCACCGCCTCCGCCCGATGAGCCGCCCCCGCCGGAGCCGGAACTTGAGCCGGGAGCGGTTGACGCCGACGAAAGCGCCGAGGCAAACGAACTGCTGAACGTCGAGGCGAACGCCCCCGCGCCGCCCGTCGCCCACGAGCGGCCGTGGTACCAGGCGGGCGTGTACCCATCGCGGTCGGCGGCCGCGCTCGCCAGGACCTCCGCGAACTGCTCTGCCCATGCCGTTTCGACGCCGAGTGCCAGCGCGTACGGCAGGAACGCCTCGAACAGTTCCGCCGTCTTGTGAGGCGGGGCGGCCGCGCTCATCAGCACGTCGCGCTCGGCGGTCCCCAGATACATGCGAAACCCCTCGATGCGGTCCATTGCCTGGCGGCCTTCGGGGCTCGGCTGCTTCAGAAAGTGATGGAACTTGACGTTCGCGAGGGCCAGGAGCACCAGGATCGGCACCAGCCAGACAGAGGTCATGTAAACCAGAATGCCCGCGACGACGATCTCGGCAACCACGAACGGCACCGCAAACAACGTGATGAACACGGCGCCGCCGCCCGACGCCAACCGCCCGATGCCCCCGCCACTGCCGACGCCTTTCCAGGCACGGATGACCGCATTCAGCAGGGCGAAGACGCCGAAAGTCCAGAACGTCAGCCACACGCACAGAAAGGCCACCGCCGGGTTGCCCTCGCCAAACGCCGCAATCAGCGTAACCGAGGCAAGCGTCAGGACCGACAGGATGAGGCCGGGAACGAACCACTTGACGTTGGGTGCGAAGTACCGCCCCTTGTAGGCCTTGGCCAGCGACTTCTTGAGACCATCGACGGCCTTCCCGAACGTCTTGTGGTTCTTATTGGTAAGGCCGATCTCGTCGCGGCTGCCGAGAAGTTTGTCGAAGACCTCTTGCTCGGCCGGCCCGAGGTCGGGGCCGCCGGCGTCTTCGGTGCGGATGAGGCGGTAGTCGCCGTCTTCGTCTTCGATCGTCAGGCGCCGCTTGACGGCCAGGCTGACGACCGTTGCGGCAAAGCAGACCTTGTCGAAGCCCATCCGGATGAGGTACCGCACGGAGGCGGGGCTCAGCCCGTCGGGCGGTTCGAACAGCGGGATAATGATGCCTTTGGGCGGGTCGCGCCCCACGTAACTCCAGGCCACCAGAAAGTACGCACCCACCACGATCAACCCGGCAAGGCCCGCCAGCACCATCAGGTTGTCGCGGAGCAGCCAGGTGACCTCGTTGGCAAGCGTCGGGGCCGTGACGAACCCCTTCGGCCAGGTGACGACGATCGTCAGCCCCTCGCTTTGCGCCAGGGGGCGCGTGGCGCGGAAGCGGCATCGGCCCGAATCGTCGATGGACGACTCGTAATCCTTCCCCGCCTCGCCCTTGCGACCGGTGTAGGCCTCGTGGCCGATCGCCTCGGCAGGGACGCCTTCGGGCAGGGCGACCGTGGCGGAGGCCTCGTCGATGGGGAAGTCCCAGTCGTTGCCCGTTACGTTGAAGTACAGTTCGTCGTGGTCGGCGAAGAAGCCGAGGAGGCGGCCGGCGCGGTAGGTGAGCGTGTAGGTGTAGACGCCGTGCTTCAGGTGCACGTTCTTGTGCCCGATGTAGACCCGCTCGTACGGGTCGTTGCTCTCGGTGTGCCAGGGCTCCGGCTTGCCGTCGCGCCGGACGGCCAGGACCTCGAAGGGGACGATGACGCGGCGGCGGTCGCGTCCGGCGTAGCGGACGGGGAAGTCGCGGTAGATGCCGCGCTTGATCTTCCCGCCCTCGGCCCGCACCTTGATGGTCTCGGTGACGGTCAGCGCCCCGTCCTGGTGGACGGTGATGGCGCTGTGGAATCCGAGGATTCGTTCGCCGGCGGGTGTCTGCGCCGCCGGGGCGGCCGCCGTCCCGGCGATGAGCACGACAAGGCTGACAAGAGAGGCCGGTCTGATTCGCATCGCTTACATCTCCACCTTTGGAGCGGCTCGCTCGGTCGCCGTCTCAACCTGGAAGAACTCGCCCTGGCGGAACCGGAACAGTTTCGCCACGAGGTTGCCCGGGAACGACTCGGCGCGGATGTTGTAGTTGCGGACGGCCCCGTTGTAATATCGGCGGGCCATCTGAAGGTGATCCTCGATTTCGGTGAGCAGGTTCTGGAGTTCGAGGTAATTGGTGTCGGCCTTGAGGTCGGGGTAGGCCTCGGCCAGCGCGAACAACCGTTTCAACTGGTCCGTCAGGACGTTCTCGCGGTCCTGGGTTTCGCCGAGGCGTTCCGGACGGGGCGCCTCGCCGCGCCGCTCGGCGATCTCCGCGAGCAGTTGCTTCTCGTGGCGCCCGTAGGCTTTCACCGTCTCGACGAGGCTGGGCACGAGGTTGCGCCGGCGGCGAAGTTGGACGTCGATACCGCTCCAGCCCTCGCGCATCAGGTTCCGCGCGCGAACCAGACGGTTGAACGCGACGATGACCCAGACCACCAGTGCCGCGACCAACACCAGGATGGCGACCATGACTTCGGTGGGCATCAGACGCCTCCCGCTCCCCCGCTCCCGGCCGCCCGGGATTTGGCCGGACAGGATTGTAATGCCCACGCGGCCGTTGTACCAGACCCTGCCCCCCGGGCGGCCCGCACTCGTTTGACGTTTGGCGTTTCTGTGCTATAGTTGAGGTCGGCGGGGACATTATCCCGCAGCCAATCCTGGCACCTATACGGGGAGGGGTAGTCATGAGAAGCGCGATCATGTGGCTTGCGCTCGCAGTGTGCGCTGCTCTGCTCGTCGCGGTTGGCGCGCAGAGGGTCGCCGGCTCCGGATCGATCACCGGCCAGGGACGGTTCGAGAGGATTGCGGGCAACCAGTCGGCGGGATACCAGTATCTGTACGAGTGGGACCTGTTCCTCTCGCCGGGCGATGACTCGGTCGTCGGGCCCTCCCGGCGGCTTGGCGCACCGCCGGGCGAGCCCCCACGCGGCGACGGCTACTTCCGCATCGACGACATGCCCGCCGGAACCTACTCGGTGTACGTGAACCAGCCCGACTTTTTCGCCTCGCCCAGGGTCGTCTCGAACGTCCAGATCCAGAACGGCCAGACCACGACGTGCAACGTGGACCTCGACGTGGACTACTCCACGTACTTCCAGGACAGCGGCCAGTGGACCGACTGGCAATGGGACTGGTACCAGACGTTCACCGCGGCCGGCGCCTCGGTGCGCGGCGTATCGTGGATGCTGGCCGGGTGGGGCCAGTACAGCGACAAGACGGCGCGGATACGGATTCTCGAGGACACCGGCGGCGGCGACGTGCGGAACTGGATCCCGATCGGCTCGGCCACCGACGGCAGTCTGGCGTCCGATTCCGACGAGTGGGTGCGATGGAACTCGGGCGAGGTGCCGCTCGTGGCCGGCAGGAACTACGCCGTTAACATCCACATCGACGGCGGGATGGCGGTCTACAAGCGCAACAAGGACGCCCAGAGTTATCAGGGCGGTCGCGCGTACGACCAGAACGGCAACCCGCAGAACTTCGACCTGAACGTCACAGTCTTCGTGGACCGCGACGAGATGGTCACCCACACGACGAAGTCGCCGGGGCCGGGCGCGTTTGACGGATCGCTGAACGATACGCAGTGGGGGCAGAGTTTCGCCGCGACGGGCCGGTCGCTCGCCGCCGTCGATCTGTTTGCCGCCAGTGGTATGGCCGACATCGAGTTGACGTGGACGGTCCGCGAAGGCGGTCCGAGCGGCCTGCAGATCGGGCCGACCAAGCGCACACGCGGGGCCTACTTCGCTTCGAGCACCGACCTCATAGGCGTCAGTTTCAACCCCGGCGAGATTGTGTTCACTCCCGGGGAAACGTACTACGTCGATGTCCTGTGCCCTGACGGCTTCACCCCCTACACGATGGAGCCGTGGGAGAGGTTCGCCGACGGCACGGCCTACCGCGGCGGCGTGGCCACAAGCCATGACCTCGCGATGACGATTGTCGAGCACAAGGCCGTGCCGGAACCCGCCACGCTGGCACTGGTGACGGCCGGCGCGTTGGGCATCATCTTCCGGCGGCGGCGAAGTTGAACGTCGATACCGCTCCAGCCCTCGCGCATCAGGTTCCGCGCCCGCACCAGACGGTTGAACGCGACGATGACCCAGACCGCGAGCGCCGCCAGCAACACCACGACAACCGTCGTCGCTTCCGTGGGCACAACACACCTCCCGGTTCCCAATCCCGGCGCGCCGGGATGCCGCTCGGCCCGATTGTAGTGCGGACGGCGGCGTTTCACCAGAATCTTTGCCTGCGGCGGCCGGCAGAATGTCCGCAGCCGCGGACCGGGTTCTGAAACGTTGACTTGACCCGCGCCGGCCTGTCAAATGGCGGCTGTCACGGGGCCGGTGAGACCTGTGGCCGGGGCCCGGCGAATGCCGGAGAACGAAGGAGGGCAGGTGGCCATGCGGAACCTCTCGCGTCTGGGGTGTCTGGCGCTTGTCGCCGCTCCGGCGGTTTTGCACGCGGCCGCATCGCCCGGCGACGTCGTCTTTCGCTGCGACTTCGAGTCGCCCGCGTGGTATCGCCAGTGGGGACTGAGCAAGAACCCCGATCGCGCCGACACCGTGGCGGCCGACACGGAGCGGAAGTTCCAGCCGCTGCGCGGCAAGGCGCTGCGCATCAAGGTCGAGGAGGGCGGGCACTACGGCGCGAGCCTCCAGTTCCGTTTCAAGAAACAACTCGGCGCCGAGCCCGAGGAGATCTACTTCCGCTACGACCTGCGCTTCGCCGACGACTGGACGCCGGCCAGGGGCGGCAAGTTGCCGGGCATCGCCGGCACCTACGGCCGCGCGGGATGGGGAGGGCGGCCGTCCGACGGACGCAACGGGTGGTCGGCGCGCGGCCTGTTCCGCGGGCGCAAGGACGGCAAGACACCGGTCGGATTCTACTGCTACCATGCGGACATGAAGGGGCGCTACGGCTCCAACTGGGTGTGGGACAAGGACGGCCTCGGATACCTCGAGAACAATCGGTGGTACGCCGTCGAGCAGTACGCCCGCATGAGCACCCCCGGCAAGAACGACGGCATCCTTCGCGCCTGGGTCGACGGGCGCCTCGCCTTCGAGAAGACCGACGTCCGCATGCGCGATACCGCGGCGCTGAAGATCGAGACGGTCTGGCTCAACGTCTATCACGGCGGCTCGTGGACCGCCGCCAGCGACCACCACCTTTACATCGACAACGTGGCGATCTCCCGCAAGCCCATCGGCCCGATGAAGCCGTAGGTCGAACCGGCAGAACCCCTCTCGGACCAGCCCATGGACGCGGCACGTCAACAGCGAGTTAACACGGGGCTCGGCATCGTGGCCATCGTGCTCTGGAGCAGCATGATGGCACTGGCCAGGAGCCTGTCCGAGACCGTCGGACCGCTGACCACCGGGGCCCTGGCCAACACGGCGAGCGGGGCCGCCGCGTGCCTTTACCTGGCGGCCAGTGGGCGGCTGGTGCCCGCCTTGCGTCTGCCGCGGCCGTACCTGGTGGGCAGCGGCCTGCTGTTCGTGGGGTACATCGCGTGCATCTACCTGGCGGTGGGCCTGGCGTCGAGCCGGCAGCAGGCGATCGAGGTCGGCATCATCAACTACCTGTGGCCGGCGCTGACGCTGGTGTTTGCGATACCGATTCTGCGCGCGCGGGTCCGCGCGGCGTTCTGGCCGGGCGTGGTCCTGGGGCTGGCCGGGGCGGCGCTGGCGCCGCTCAGGCTGGGGGAGTACTCGCTGGACGCGTTGGCGGCGAACCTGCGAGGGCATCCGGTTCCGTACCTTCTGGCCCTGGCGGCGGCGATCCTCTGGGGACTCTACTCGAGCGTGAGCCGCCGGTGGGCCGGCAAGGCCGAGGGCGGGGCCGTGCCGCTCTTCGTCCTCGCCACGGGCCTGGTCCTTGCGGCGCTGCGGTTGGTCTTTCCGGAGGAGTCTGTGTGGACGCCTCGCGCGGTGGCGGAACTCGTCCTCATCGCCCTGTTTCCGACGCTCCTGGCCTACGTCCTCTGGGACGTTGCCGTGCGGCGGGGGAACCTGACGCTGGTGGCCTCGCTCTCGTACCTGACGCCGCTCCTCTCGACGGCAGTCAGCGCCGTGTATCTGCGCGTGGCCGTCGGCTGGAACCTGTGGGCCGCCTGCGGCCTGGTCGTGGCGGGTGCGCTGGTGTGCAGCCGGTCGGTGGTGAAGGACGGTGACGCGATCGGGCGTCGGTCCTCGAAATAGGCCCGGGTGGCATGGTCATCCCGCAGGGTGACCATGTTCCGATCTTCCCCCTCGCGCTACGTCTCCAGTCTGTAGGGTGGGTGCTTCGCACCCACGGTCATTCTGGTAGCGTCCCTCATGGTTCTGCGATGTCAGGCGGCGCATCACGGGCGGCGTGGGTGCAGAACACCCACCCTACGGCTGCTGCTGATCCGCCGCCGCGCGGGGTGACGGGGCGCTTGCCGAAAAAAACAGGGCGGCGGTCAGGGGGGACATAAACCACCGCCCTTGTTGCCGAGAACCTCTCCCGGCAACGTCACCATGTTCGTCTTGCAGTTCAGCCAAGTCAAGCGCTAGACTCTGGGGGCGCGGAATCTCCCCGGAATCGTGTGCGTGCGGATGCGCTCAGACGGCTTGCGCGGCGGCCGCCTTCTGAACGTCGGGTTTGCTGATCCGGCAGCAGCCGGGCGAGTCTTTGAACAGGCCGCACATCGCGCAACGTGGCTGATCGGGCTTCTTGCAGCAGCACAGATCGGAGCCCTTCACCTGTCCGCATTTTCCGCACAGTGTCACGGGCTCTCCCTTCTTGATGCGGCAGCAGCCGGGCGACCCGGCGAAGAGACCGCACTTCGGGCACCGGGGCTGGTCGGGCTTGTTGCAGCAGCACAAATCGGAGCCCTTCACCTGCCCGCACTTGCCGCACAGCGTGACGTCCGGATAGGGCGGCTTGTCGCTGCACGCCCCCTTCTCGACAGTGGGCTGTGTCTTCGGCTCACAACCAGCCAGCAGGCCGAGCGCAGAACCGGCCATGAACCGCACAAATGTCCTGCGACGCATACTCATAGGATGCTCCTCCCAGTTCCCGAATCCTTCTCACAGAGCGGCGACTGCCGGAACCCGTTTCCAGAACGCCCTCCGCATCGGCTTACTTTACCCAAGCGAGGGGGTCTGCGTCAAGCGCGGTCGGGCGACGGCGCTAAACGGGCCTGCAAACGTTACCGCCGGCAGCCCACAGCGTCGTCGCCCTTCTTTCGGCCATGCAGAGAGGACGCTCAGGAACGAAAAGGTCAGAAGTCAGGTGTGTCGGGGTTCCCCCCCTCGCGCCGCCAGCCGCAGGGGGGGGCCTCGGAACAAGGTCATCGCCCGCTTCAACCTTTGCCTTGACTTCCGCTCGCCGGCCGGGTATCGTAATACACCCATAAGGGCTAGCCCTGAGCCCACGTTCCCGGGACGTCTTGCTGGCGCCAGACGCATGGTTATTTGTGTTATCCCCGCCCGATATGGGTCCAAACGATTCCCCGGGAAACCTCTCGCATCCGACACCGGCAAGCCCCTCATCCAGCACGTCTGCGAGGCGGCCGCAGGTGCGACGCGGGTCGATGCCGTCCTGGTGGCCACCGACGACGAGCGCATCCGCGACGCCGTCGAAGCCTTCGGCGGCCGCGCCGTCATGACCGCCTCCGGGCACCCGTGCGGGACGAACCGCGTGGCGGAGGCGGCCGAGGCGTTTCCCGACGCACGCATCGTCATCAACTTCCAGGGCGACGAGCCCGAACTCGACCCGGCGCTGCTCGACCGTCTGGTCGAAGCGTTCGACGCCGACCCGTCGCTTGAGGCCGCCACGCTCGCCGGCCCGCTCGTACCCGACGAGGCGACCGACCCGAACGCCGTGAAGGTCGTCGTGGGGGCAGGCGGCGACGCCCTCTACTTCTCTCGCGCCCCGATTCCCTGGGCCCGAGACGGCCAGGCCGCACGGCGAGCGCCGATGCTCAAGCACTTCGGCATCTACGCGTTCCGTGCGGCGGCGCTTCGCGCTTGCGCCGCCATGCCGCAGACGCCCCTGGAGGTGACCGAAAAACTGGAGCAACTCCGGTGGCTCGAGAACGGCCGCCGCATGCGCGTCATCGTTACGAGCGAGCGTCCCGGCGGCATCGACACGCCCGAGTCCTACGCCGCTTTCGTTGCACGATACCGTAAGGCCAACCCGACGTGAGAGGCGCCTGATGCCGGCAACCGAACTGTTCCGCGACATCGCCAATCAGACCGGGGAGACGGAGTTCTTCACGCCGGTGCCCGACGGCTACCAGCCCGGCCGCACCAAGTACGTGATCGTCTTCGGCACGGTGATGAGCGGTCTGGGCAAGGGCATCTTCGCCTCCAGTCTGGCCAAACTGCTCCAGGACCGGGGCCTGCGGGTTGCGCCGATCAAACTCGAAGGCTACCTCAACATCGACTCCGGCACACTCAACCCGTACCGCCACGGCGAGGTCTTCGTTCTCGACGACGGCATGGAGACCGACATGGACCTGGGCACGTACGAGCGGATGCTCGACCAGGACCTGACGCGGGACAACTTTGTGACGAACGGCCAGATCTTCTGGGCCGTCCTCGAACGCGAACGGCGCGGCGAGTACCTCGGACGCGACGTCCAGATCCTGCCACACGTCACGGGCGAAGTGAAACGCAAACTCCGCGACCTGGCCGTCAAGACCGCGGCCGACGTCGTCTTCGTCGAGATCGGCGGCACCGCGGGCGACTTCGAGAACGCCTGCTACATCGAGGCGATGAGGGAACTGGCCTACGAGGAAGGACCGGAGAACGTCTGTTTCGTCGCCCTGACGTTCATCCTCGAACCCAGCATCCTCGGCGAACAGAAATCCAAGGCCGCTCAACTCGGCATCAAGCGCCTGCTGGAGATGGGCATCCAGCCGCACATCATCGCCTGCCGCGCCGCCAAGCCCGTTACCGACAAGATTCGCGAGAAACTCTCGATCTACACCAGCGTGCCCATGTCGCGCGTCATCTCGATGCACGACGAGTCGTCCATCTACCTGCTGCCCACGCGCCTGCAGCGCGACCAGGTGGACCGGCAGGTCGTCCACATTCTGAACCTGAACGACCGCGTGGACCCGCGCGCCGAGCAGAAGGGCACGCGCACGTGGGAGGGGTTCTGCCGCCGTATCCGCGACCCGAAACACGAGGTCACGATCGCCGTCACCGGCAAGTACACCGCCGTCCGCGACAGTTACGCCAGTTTGCTGAAGGCCGTCGAGCACGCCGGCGCCCGCCTCCAGACCCACTGTAACGTCCGGTGGGTCGATACGACCGACCTGACCGAAGACGGTGCCGCCACCGCCCTGGAGGGTGCCGACGGCGTCATCGTGCCCGGCGGGTTCGGCGTCCGCGGCGCCGAGGGCAAGATCGCTTGCGTCCGCTACGCGCGCGAGAACGTCGTGCCGTATCTCGGTCTGTGTTTCGGCTTCCAGATGGCCGTCGTCGAGTTCGCGCGGAACGTGTGCGGCCTCCAGGGCGCCGACTCCACCGAGATCGCCGCCGGCACGCCGCACCCCGTCATCGACCTGCTGCCGGAGCAATACGAGGTCGAGGGGCTGGGCGGGACGATGCGCCTGGGCGGCAGCGACGTCGAGGTGGCCCCCGGCACGCTGGCCGCCAAGATGTTCGGCGGCGCCGAGACGGTCCGCCTCCGGTTCCGCCATCGGTACGAGGTCAACCCGGAGTACATCGACCGTCTCACGGGCGCCGGGCTGGTCTTTTCCGGCAAGGCGCCCGGTCAGCCGATCATGCAGATTCTGGAACTCTCGGACCATCCGTACTTTGTCGCGACGCAGTCGCACCCGGAGTTCACGAGCCGGCCGCTCAGGCCCTCGCCGTTCTACACGGGCCTGGTCGCCGCCGCCCTGGGACGAAATGCCGTTGGACCGGTCGATGCAAACCCAAGCAGGAGGTGACAGCACATGACCGACGCAGACACAACACCCCCCGAACCGTCGGGCGCAGATCAGCCCCCGACCGAGGAACCCAAGATTCACGTGGATTCCGACTGGAAGCAGGAGGCCCAGGCCGAGAAAGAGCGCCTGGCACGCGAAGCCGAGACGGCCGAGCCGTCGGGGGCCGGCGGCCCGGAGGCCGAGCAGGCGCTGCCGGCAGCCTCGTTCGCGGGGCTCATTCAGATGCTTGCGACCCAGGCGGCCATCTTCATGTCCGACCAGCGGGACCCGCAAACCGGCCAGCCGCTCCGGCACCTTGACCTGGCGAAGCACAACATCGACCTGTTGGGTGTCCTGGAGGAAAAGACGAGGGGCAACCTGACCGACGACGAGAAGAAAGCGCTGGATCGCCTGCTCTATGAATTGCGCATGATGTACGTGAGCGCGGCGTCGTAGGCTTGCGGCGTCAACGTCGATGCCATATAGGCAAGTCGTAGCGCGGTGCATGCCGCCGGAAGGGCAGGGCATGAGACGCGAGGAGACTGCGCACGTCGCCGTCGCAACGGTGGCGGCACTGGCGGGGCTGCTCGCCGGCTGCGGGGACGGCCAATCCGCCGACCGGGCCGAGCGGCCGTTGCTTACCGCGGAGCAGGAGATTCAGATCGGCCGGGCGGCGGCCCCCCATCTCGAACGGCTCGCCGGCGGGCGGCTTGAGAATCTCGCCGTCGAGGCCTACGTTCGCACCATCGGCCAGCGCGTGGCCCGGTCCACACCGAGGCGCGAACTGCCGTACCGGTTTGCCGTGCTCGACACCGCCGACGTCCGGGCCTTCGCGCTGCCCGGCGGATTGGTTTACCTGACTCGCGGCCTTCTGGCGAGCCTCAAGACCGAGAGCCAATTGGCGGCCGCGCTCGCCCATCAGTTGGCTCACATCAACGCGCGGCACGTGGTTCGGTCGCTGTGCGGCAAGTGCGGCAAGTGCGGCAAGGCGCTACTGCTGGACGCCGTCGCCGCCGCCCAGCCGACGACCGCCGGCAGCGATGCCCGCCGGCGCACCGAGACGCTTGCCCGTCTGGCCGAGGTGATCCACGAACACGAGTACGAGGCCGACACCGAGGCGGCGGCCGACCGCCTGGGGCTGGATTACCTCGTTGCCGCAGGCTACAATCCATCCGGCATGGTTGCCTTTCTGGAGGTTCCGGCGCGGAGCGCGGCGCCCGATGTGCCTGCCGCTCGCATCACGGATTCCGGCAGCCGCGCCGGCCGCATCCGTAGAATCGTCGAACAAAAATATCGGGGCTGCGGCGGCCGCGTGGCCGATGAAGAGTATAGAGGCGAGGTGCTCGACCGACTTGGTGGCCCGATAGTCCCTGCTCGATGATGGGCCGACGCCCTGAACGGAGAGGTTCCATGCCGATGCCGAAGCGTCTTGGCTGGCTCGTTGCCCTGGCGGTTGTTCCGGCCTTAGCGGGCTGCGGCGGCGCCGCGGCGCTGCGCCGTGAGGCGGAGGCGACGTGCCGGCACCTGGCGGCCGCTCGCCGCAGCGAGCCGCGTGTGGAGATCGGCCCCGCCGAGCCGGCGCCTTCGGCCGACCGGCCCAGGTCGGTCGTTTACTTTGCGCCGCGCGAGGCGCCCGCTGCCCCGGCGGCCGCCGACGCGGCGCCTGCCGCCAGGACGGCGCCCGAGCGGCCGGCCGCGACGCCGGCGTCGATTGAGGCGGCCTCCTTCGGCGACGTCCTTAAGAGCGACCTTCGCGAAACGCCGCGACAAATCTGGAGCGGGACGAAACACGCCTTCGCCAAACCCGAAAACCTTCTCATCCTGGGCGCGGCGTTCGGCGCCGACCGCATCGTCCGGCACAACCTCGACAGCCGCATCCGCGACGACTTCCGCCACGACGACACGAGCCTTGACGAGACGGGCGATTTCGGCACGGTCATCGGCAACCCGGCCCTCCACTTCGGCATCGCCGGCGCGTGGTACCTCGGCGCCGTTCGTCAGGGCGACGCCAGGCACCACGCGATGAGCAAGACGATGATCGAGGCCCTGGCCGTCAACGCGCTCACGACCGGCCTGCTCAAGGTGTCGATGAACGATCGGTCGCCGAACGGCGAGAGGTACGGGTGGCCGTCGGGCCATACGTCGTCCTCGGTCTGTTTCGCGGCGGTGATGCACCAATACTACGGGTGGAAGGCCGGCGTGCCGTTGTACCTGCTGGCCGGCTATTCGGCCGCCACCCGCCTGGAGGACCGGGAACACGATCTGTCGGATCTGGTTTTCGGGGCGGCCCTCGGATGGGTGGTCGGTCACAGTGTTGCCAAGGGCGAGTTGCCCGAAGTCGCCGGGTTCCACGTCTTGCCGTACGGCGGGCCGGGGGCGGGCGGCCTCATGCTCATGAAGCAATGGTAACGGGTGCGAAGGCGTCCGGCGAATCGTCCGAACCCGCCGCCTCCGACGGCGGGTTGTCTTTGAGGTAATCGACCCATGCGACAGGCCGCCCTCGTCATCGGGTTGCTGGCCTTCACCATCGGGCCATGCGAGAAGCCGGTGCCCGAACCGACCGCCGACGCGCCGCCGATCCTGGTCACGGGCAACCTCAACAACCTCTACGTTGCCGTCGCGGGGCGGGACGCCGACGTCTCGGGCTTTCGATACTGGCAGAGGGACGCCCAGGGGATGTGGCACGAGGGACGATTCGCCCGCGGCAGCCCTGCGGCGGTGGCCGCCTGGCGCGAGGACCTGCTCGTCTTCTTCCCGAGCGGCCGCTGGGGACGGTTCGGCCTCGGCCGGCCCGTGATCGAGCCGTCGCCGGTCCAGGCCTGGACGCCGGTTGCGGCCTGCGAAGACGGCACCAGCGCCGACGCCTTCGGCTACAACAGCGCGGGCGACCCGTTCTACGCCAGGTACCAGGACGGCACGTGGACGGCGGCGCAGGTGGAGGCGGGCGTCGAACGTGAGAAGATGATGGACCCCCGGGCCGTTCGCTTCGGCGGCAGGCTCTTTCTGCTCTGGCGCGAGGAAGTGCCGACGCTGACCGGGCCGGCGCCGGACGTGCGCCTTCGGTTCCTCACACTGGGCACTGACGGCTGGCACGGGCCGATTACGTCGCGCCTGCGCGTGGGGTCGGCACTGCATGTGGCGGCCGATGACGAGACGATGGTGGGCCTCTTCCTGAAAGACGCCCCCGACCAGACCGCCGGGCAATGGATGCTGGCCACGTACGCGGTCGCCGACGAGGACTGGCACGAGATAGGCCCGGTTACCGGGACGGTGCCCCGGGGGCCCGTCGGGCTGGGGCGGTCGGGCCCGCACTTTTTCGTTGCCGCCATCGCCGACGCCGAGCCCGTCGTTGCGCCGTTGGACGTGGCCGGCGCGCGGGTCGGAGCGTTCACGCCGGTGGGTGCCCGGGCGCGCGCTGCCGACGGGGACGGGACCGGCTACGGGCCGCTTCTGCTGTTCACCTTTACGGCGTTTGCCGCACTGCTGATCCTGGCGAGTTGGCGCCGAGGGCGAGCGGCGGCGCCGCCGCCCGTCGAAGGGCAAGACCTCGTCCACGCGCCGTTGCTGAGGCGTGCCGTGGCGATCGGAATCGACTACCTGGCGGTCAGCCTGCTCGTCGTGCCGGTCATGGTCGAACTGCTGCCGGAGATGCCGGACCAACTGCTTCGGGGCGAGCCGATCCCCTGGCGGGAGATGGCGGTGCTGCACCTCGTCCGGCTGGGCGTCATCCTGGTTTACTTCACGCTCGCCGAGGCCGTCTCGGGCCGGACACTGGGCAAGGCGCTGATGAGGCTCCAGGTCCGCAGCGAGTCGGGCGCTCCCGTCTCGGCGTGGCAGGCGCTCGTGAGAACGCTGCTGCGCCCCGTCGATGAATTGCCCGCCCTGTACCTGGTGGGCCTGGTCCTGATCCTGAGCGGCGCGAAGCGCCAGCGTCTTGGCGATCGTCTTGCCCACACCGTCGTAGTCGTGTCGAAACGTACCGAGCCCGCCGCCGGATCCTGATCCCTCCCCATGGGTGCTCCGCGCTGATGGGCGTGGAGTCGGCGCAACAAGTTCCCAAAAGGTGGATCGAGAAAATATTTTCTTTCCTTTCGACACTGGCCGTAATGCTCAACCGATAGTGGGCGGACGCGGCCGGACCTACCGTTTGTAGTATGCTGATCCAGCCTGCTTATTATCCGCTGACCTGGGGGGCCGGAAAAAAGGTCTTGACTCGTTTTTCTGGTGGTGTAGGGTGGGTGATGAAGACGATGAAAACTGCTGCAAAACAAGTCGTGCGCCCCACCCACGCCGAGCCGGCGCGGGTCGCCCTGTTGCCCGGGGCGTGAGGGCGGGGAAGCCCAGCAGTGGGGAGTCAGGCGTGGCAGACCTGAACGGGCACTACTTTCACACGCTTGATGCCAAGTCTCGGCTGACGATCCCGGCCAGACTGCGCGCGGGCATTAACCGAAGGAGAGAGGGCTACGGCTTCGTCGCCATCTGCAACTTGGATAATGCGTTGTCTCTCTATACGCCGAGCCGCTACGAGGAAATCGCTCCGCAGTTCGACGCGAGTTCGCGAACGGACCCCAACGTGCGGAACTTCGAACTGATAACCTATGGCTTGGCGGTAGACCTTGAGATGGACCGGATGGGCCGCGTCCTGATCCCGGACAACCTGATGGAGGAGTGCGGCCTCTCGGCTAGAGAGGTGGTCGTCGCTGGCGTCAAGGATCACATTGAGGTATGGCCGAGCGACAGGTGGGAGTCGCATATCAAGGAGCAGAAGGCGAAGCGGGCCGCACTGGCGAAGCAGGTGCTGATGCACAAGAAGAAGAAGGCGCCGCCGCCGGCGGAAGAAGGTTCCCCATAGCCCCCTTGGGGGTTGCCTGGGTCGCTTAGGCGACCCGGGCGGCCCTTTATTGAAAAGTGAACGGCTGCGAGAGCGAGGGCGCCGGTCGGACTCGTGCCGGCGCCGCGACCGGATCCGATGCCGGCGAGGTCCAGCGAGGGGCACCTTGCGGCACGAGGCGCGGGAGGTGAAACGTGCAACGACATGCGGACGCACAAGGTTGGGACGTGCTGCGACAGGCGATGGAAGCGCCCAACGCGGAGGCGTATCTGGCAGAGGGCGGGCGGCACCGCGAGGTGCGCCGGCTCCAGACGCGTCTGCGGCAGCTCCAGTCGCGCGGCGGCGCGTATCGCGGCGTGGAACTCAGCGACGACGTCGGCGCACTGCTCGCACGCCTGGAAGCAGGGGCCGCGCTGAGCACATTGGTGCATTGACTGTAAGGTGGGGTCCGCGTGGGGACGCAAGCCGGGCATGTGCCGGTCATGCTCGAGGAGGTGATCGAGCATCTGGCGCCCCGGCCCGGTCAGGTTATCCTTGACGGAACGGCCGGGGGCGGGGGGTACGCGGCGGCGTTGCTCGAGCGGATTCGGCCCGGTGGCCGACTCGTCTTGCTGGATCGGGATAGTGGGGCCCTGGAGCGTTTGATCGCCCGATTCGGGCGCTGCGGGGATGTCAGGTATTTTCACGCCAACTTCTGCGATTTCGACGAGGTGCTGTCCGAAATCGAGCAGGAGCAAATCGACGGTGCCACACTTGACTTGGGACTTTCGAGTCCGCAACTGGCCGACGCGGACAGGGGATTCAGTTTCGAGGCGCCCGGCCTGCTCGACATGCGTTACGACCGGAGCCAGGCGCTCACGGCCGCCGAGATCGTCAACCACTGGCCCGCCGACCGCCTGGCCTCGATCTTCCGCGATTACGGCGACCAGCCGTTTGCCAGGCGGATCGCGAAGGCCATCATCCGGGCGCGGCGCCGCCGCTCGATCCGCCGGACCGATGAGTTGGCCGAGACGGTGGCTGCGGCGGTCCCGGCGGCCTGGCGAAGAAAGCAGAAGATTCATCCGGCAACTCGCGTCTTTCAATCGATTCGAATCGCCGTTAATAATGAATACGGCAGCCTGAACACGTTCCTTGACAAGATATTTGACTACATAAAACCCGGCGGCCGCGTGGCCATCGTCGCGTTCCACAGCGGAGAGGACCGCATCGTGAAGACCCGTTTTCGCGAGGCGGCGAGCAGGGGCCTGGTAACGCTGCCCGTCACCAGGCCGATTACGCCTACGCCACGGGAGGTGAAGGCGAACCCGCGCTCGCGCAGCGGTCGTCTAAGAGTTGCCGTCCGCCTCGCCGCCGCCGGTTGAGCATAGAGAGGACGCCTTCCCGGAGCGTTGCCGGCCCGCGGGGCTGCGGGGGCGTCGAACGTGGGGATCCGTGGGGCACGCCGCATAGAAGAGGTGAGGATATGACCGTGGGGAGAGAAACCAAGGTTGGACTGTTGGTAGGTATCATCTTTATTGGACTCTTTGGCCTGATTCTGGGTGGTCGGGCCGGGTCGGCTACACAGGAGCACGCGGCCTTGCCTGTTGGCGAGAGCGAGGTCCACGGCGCGCTGGCCCAGACGATTCATCGCACGATTGACCCGTTTGCGCAGGATGGGCCACTGGATATACACGGTCCGGATACGCCGCCGGCTTCCGATGATGTCGTGACCGGCGACGAGTCGTTGCCCGTGCCGGAGTCTCTGCCGTTCAAGGAACCGGAGTTTGATGACAGCGCCGAGCCCGCCGAGCCCGCCGGGACCGACGATTTCGGCCTGGTGGCGTTCCTGCCGGAAACGGTGAAGACGCCGATGGGCGACCCGACGCCCGGCGGCGGGGAGGCCGGGGATGCCGGAGGAAAGGTCGCCTTCACGCGCGAGCCGCCACCGGCGCCGGCCGAGCAAGCGTCCCGCCCGGTCCACACGGTGCGCCGCGGCCAGACTCTGACCGCCATCGCTCGCGAGCATTACGGCAAGGACGGCCAGCGCCTGTGGCGGCGGATCTGGGAGGCCAACAAGGAGGCGGTTCCCGATCCGCACCGTCTGGCACAGGGGCAGAAACTGGTGATCCCGAAACTGCCGGTCCGTCTGCGGCCGGCAGCGCGCGAAGCGGCCATCGCCAAGGCGCCCGAGGCCGCTCCGTCAGACGTGTCCGGTCGCGACGGCGTCCCCGCCGTGACCGCCGACGAGTTGGGCCAGATGCTCGGCAATCGATCGGACCTGCTTGAGCGGCAGGCCAAACCGCCGGCTATGTACGAGGTGCGCAAGGGCGACACGTTCTATCGGATCGCCACCAACCTGTACGGCGACGGCCGTCTTGCCCGGTTGCTCTTCCTCAAGAACAGGCATCTGGTTGCGGATGAGACGAAACTGCAAATCGGCCAGCGAATCGTGCTGCTGGATGGCGCGCGAGCGACCCCGGCGCCCGATTTGAGGATCGCTCGGCGATGAGACTGTGCATCCGGCTGGTTGTGCTGACGGCGTTTCTGGTGGCTCTGGCCATCGGGCTGATCGCGTTGCGGACCGACACGCATCAGGCCGGCAACCGGCTCCACTTGCTGTTTCGCGACAAGCGACGACTGGAGGGGGACTGCTGCCGGCTTGAAATTGAGATCGCTCGCCTCAAGAGCCAGGAGCGCCTGCACGAGCACGTTGCCGACCTCGAAGACGAGTCAACCGATGGACCGAATGACCGCGGCCCCGCCGCGCCGCCCGGAAGCGCCGGCTGGCGCACGCGCCTGACGAACGACAACCTGCCGGGTCCGCCGTAACAGCGCACGCCAACGCGAAGGAAGGGAAAGACCGCCCTGTGACGCCGGAGCCCCGCCAACGCCGCGTTGCCGCCATCTTGACGGTGGGCCTCTCCCTGCTGTTGGCGGCTCTGGCGGGGTTCCTGGTGTACATCTACGCCGCTTCGTCGGATGCGCTGGCGGCCCGTGCTTCGCGGCAGCAGCATATGCGCATCCCCATGCAGCCGATGCGCGGCAACGTCGTTGACGCGAAACTTCGCGTGCTGGCAGGCAGCCAGGCGATCCGGAGCGTCTTCGCGGACCCGAAGGTGGTCCAGGACGTGGCGGAGGCGGCCACCCGCGTCGCGCCGGTTCTCGGCCTCGACCGCGACGAGGTGTACCGAACGCTCGCCGAGGCCTCCGACAAACGGTTCGTGTGGCTGAAGCGGCGAGTCCCCACCGAAACGGCCGACGCGATCCACCGCCTCAAACTTCGGGGCGTCTCGCTGGCCACCGAAGGGGTGCGGCACTATCCGAACGGATCGCTGGCCGCTCACCTTCTTGGCTTTGTCGGCGTCGATGAGCAGGGCCTGGAGGGCCTGGAACGCCTTTTCGATGCGCGTCTGCGCGGACGGCCGGGCAAGGCCTGCGTTCTGGCCGACTGCCGGCGCCGGCCCATCTGGATGGAGCCCGACGACTTCACCCCGGCCCGGGACGGTCAGCACCTGGTTCTGACGATCGACGCCGTGATCCAGGCCGCCGCCGAACGGGCCATCGCCGAGGCCGTCCGGAAGTATCGCGCCGCCAGCGCCACCGCCATCGTCATGGACCCCACGACGGGTGCGATATGGGCCATGGCCAACGTTCCCACATACGATCCCGCTCGCTACGGCGAGTTCTCTGCCGACGCACGGCGGAACCGGGCGGTTACGGACATGTTTCCGCCCGGCTCGAGCGGCAAGCCGTTCGCCGCGGCGGCGGCGGCCGAGGCCGGCGTCGTCCGCTTCGGCGAGGTCATCTATTGCGAGAACGGCTACTGGCCTGCCGCCAACCTGCACGACGCCGGACACGCCTACGGCAACCTGACCTTCGAGCAGGGAATCCAGAAGTCGAGCAACATTATGATGGGCAAGATCGGCACGCGACTCGGAAACCGGCGACTGCGCGACGCGCTGGTGGCCTTCGGCTTCGGCCGCAAGACCGGCGTCTGGCTCCCCGGCGAGGTGCCGGGGTTGGTTTTTCCGCTGGCCCGATGGACGCGGCTCAGCACGACCCGTGTGCCGTTTGGCCAGGAGTACATGGTTACGCCGCTGCAACTGATCACGGCGTTTGCGGCCTTCGCAAACGGGGGACGGATCATGCGGCCGAAGATACTGCGCGGCGTGCTGGACAACCGCGGACGCGTGGCC
Source organism: uncultured Anaerolineales bacterium (assembly GCA_964539385.1). GTDB lineage: Bacteria > Planctomycetota > Phycisphaerae > FEN-1346 > FEN-1346 > JAUVZF01. The sequence goes on from CAZIJC010000008.1 coordinate 49,856, forward strand.
GTGGACCTGTCGCAGCCCCAGGTCGTCGGCCGAGCCATGACCGAGAAGACGGCCCGCGACATGATCGACCGCGCGCTGGTCGGTGTCGTCGAGAGCGGCACCGGGAAACGGTGCAAAATCCCGGGCTACAAGGTGTTTGCCAAAACGGGTACCGCACAGAAGATCGACCCGGACACCAAAAGTATCAGCCACACGCTCTACGTGGGGGTGTTTCTGGCGGGGGTTCCTGCCGAGAATCCGCGGATGGTGGTGCTCGTGTTGGTGAACGAGCCGGACAAGTCGCTCGGGTATTACGGCGGGACGGTGGCGGCCCCGGCTGCGAAGCAGATCCTCCAGCAGACGCTCACCTACCTGGGCATTCCACCGAGCGAGCCGGTGTCCGGGCGCCGGGAGACGTATCTGGCCGGGCAGACCGTGGGGCACTGACCGGCGCTTCGGCCGTTGTGCCTTGTCAGGGGATGAGTCATGAGGCTCAGCGAGTTAGCGGACCGCATTCCCGGCTCGCGTTTGATCGGGCCGGCCGACGTGGACGTGGTGCGTGCGGTTCATGATTCGCGCCGGGTCCGGGCCGGCGACCTGTTCGTGGCGCTCAGCGGCACGAAGGTTGACGGTCACCGGTTCGTCCAGGCGGCGCTGGAGGCCGGCGCCCGGGCGGCGGTGGTGGAGCGGCCGGTGGACCTTCCCGGCAGCCCGCCGCTGCTTCTCGTCAGCGACGCCCGCGAGGCCCTTGCCTTCGGTGCGCACGCCCTGGCCGGCGACCCGACGCGGCGACTCATCGTTTGCGGCGTAACCGGCACGAACGGGAAAACGACGACTACATATCTGGTCCGCAGCATCTTCGAGTGCGCGGGCTGGCCGACGGGCGTCCTCGGCACCATCGGCTACGTCATGGGTCGGCGCGAGATTCCCAGCCGCTTGACGACGCCCGACGCCGACGACCTGGCCGATTACTTCTCCGAGATGGTCGAGGCCGGGCTGAAGGCGGCCGTCATGGAGGTTTCGAGCCACGCCCTGCACCAGCGCCGCACGGCCGGCATCGCGTTCGACGTGGGCGCCTTTACAAATCTCTATCCCGAACATCTAGATTATCATCCCGATATGTACTCCTACCGAGAGGCAAAGGGCATGCTCTTCGCCGGATTGGCGCCGGGCTCGCGGGCGGTCCTCAACGCCGACGAGGACGCAAGCGCCTCGTTCGCGGAAGCGACCGAGGCCGAGGTGCTCTGGTACGGCATCGAGGAGGCCGCCGACGTTCGGGCCGCGGACATCCGGAGCGACGTCGACGGCAGCCGGTTCGCACTGGTGACGGCGCGCGGACGGGCCGAGATACGCACGGCGTTGCTCGGCCGCCACAACGTGTACAACTGTCTGACCGCCGCGGCGATTGCCGAGGCCCTTGACGTGCCGCAGGAAGCGATCTCGGAAGGGATCAGGGCGGTCGAGGTCGTCCCCGGCCGCCTCGAACCGGTCCCGACGCGGCTGCCGGTCAACGTCCTTGTGGATTATGCACATACGACAGATGCGCTCAAACATGCCCTTTCGACGGTGCGGCGGCTGGTCGCGGGGCAGGGACGGCTGGCCGTGGTGTTCGGGTGCGGCGGGGACCGTGACAGGGGGAAGCGGCCGGCGATGGCCGCCGTTGCCCAGCAACTTGCCGACCGCGTGTTCGTCACCAGCGACAATCCCCGCACCGAACAGCCCGAGGCGATTGCCGATGAGATTCTGGCCGGCTTCTCCTCGATGAAGACCGTTAACGTGGAACTGGACCGGCGTGCGGCCATCGGACTGGCGCTCGGCGAGGCGGAGCCGGGCGACGTTGTCATCATCGCCGGCAAGGGGCATGAGACCTATCAGATCATCGGCGACGTGACACGGCCGTTCGACGACCGCGAAGTCGCCGCCGAGATCCTGCGAACGTTGGAGGCCGACCGGCACTGACCGCCGGCTTGGTCCGAGCGCCGGCGCGTATGGGCCCGGCGTGTCACAGACGGGGCGAGATGAAGTTTCGAGTTGACGAAATCGTGGACGCGACCGGCGGCCGCCTGGTTGCGGGGCCACCGGAGGCGGACGCGGGAACCGTCTGCACGGACACGCGCTTGCTCGCCCGGGCCCAGACGTTCCTGGCCCTGCGCGGTGAGCGTTTCGACGGGCACGATTTTCTCGCGGATGCCGTCGGCCGAGGGGCGGCGTGCCTGGTTGTGGACCGCCGGAACCGTCTGCCGGAGTCTGCCCTGTCGCCGACGGTGGCGATGGTGGTTGTCGGCAGCACGCTCGATGCCTTGGCCGCACTCGGCCGCGCGGCCCGGGCGCGCCTCGCTTGCCCGGTCGTTGCCGTGACCGGGTCTTGCGGAAAGACGACCGTCAAGGACATGCTGGGTCAGATCCTGATCCGTCACCTGCGCGGGCGCACGCCCCGCGCCAGTTTCAACAACCGGATCGGCGTGCCGCTGACGCTGCTTGACGCCGAGCCCGAGGACGAGTTTGTCCTGTGCGAGATCGGCACGAACGCCCCGGGCGAGGTCGCGCACCTGGCACAGATCGCCCGGCCGACCATTGGGATTGTGACGCTCGTCGCGCCGGTCCATCTTGAAGGGCTCGGTACGCTCGACGACGTTGCCGAAGAGAAGGCGGCGCTGGTCGAGGCCATCCCGCCGGACGGCGCCGCTATCCTGAACGCCGACGACCCGCGTGTGGCGGCTATGGCCGAGCGGTGCCGCGGCCGCATCGTGACCGTCGGCCTGACGTGGGAGGCCGACTTTCAGGCGGGTCACGTGATCCAGACGGACCACGGCCTGTACTTTACGACGACCGGCTCGGCGGGCTTTGAGATTCCCGTGTTGGGGGAGCACCAGGCGGTGTTGGCGCTGGCGGCGGCCGCCGCGGCGCGCGAGTTGGGCGTGTCGCTCGAGGAGTCGGCTGCGGCGCTCCGCGTTTTCAAGCCGCCGCCGATGCGGCTGGTCGCCGAGGAGGCCGGCGACGTGGTCGTTGTGAACGACGCGTACAACGCCAACCCGAGCAGCACGGCGGTGGCGCTGGGGCTGCTGGCTCTCTGGCCCGAGCGGCGGAAGGTGTTCTTCTGCGGCGACATGCTCGAACTGGGCGCCGAGAGCCGCACCCATCACGAGCAACTCGGACGGGCGATCGCCGAATCCGGCGTGGTACGGCTCGTTTGCGTCGGCGCCGAATCGAAGGCGACCGCCGCGACGGCCGTCGCGGCCGGTCTGGCGGCCGAGAACGTGACGAGCGTGCCGGACGCCGACGCCGCAGCCGCAATGGCTTCAGACGTGGTTGCCGACGGCGATGTTGTTCTCGTCAAAGGGTCGCGTGCCGTGCGAATGGAGACCGTGGCGGAAGTGATTCTCGCCGGGCGGCGGGTACTGGGCGACAGGCCGCAGGGCACTCGCCCCGGCGAGTGGCATCCCGCAAATGAGCAGTGACAGGGCACGAACCATAACGGATATCCCACACCCGGAGGGTGGTCCTCCGGTCCCGCGACAGGCGCGAGCGGGATGAGTCGGGCCCTCGGGTCGGGCGCCGGAAACCTGGGTCACGGGCGCACCCGAACTCGAGGGCCCCGTGGGATATCATGGAGTCAGATAGATGCTTTACCAGTTGTTATTCTGCTTCCAGGAACTCCTCCGGGAGGCCGGCCTCTGGCGGTACGCCAACGTGTTCCGCTACCAGACGTTCCGCATGATGTTCGCCATCGTGACGAGTTTCTTCCTCCTGATGGCGCTGGCGCCGGCGGTCATACGCATCCTGAAGTACCTGAAGGTGCGGGGAGGGACGGACTTCGGCAACAAGACGATCGACCAGATTTACGCCTCGCGCGCCTCGACGCCGACGATGGGCGGCGTCCTGATCCTGCCGGCGGTGCTGGTCTCGACGATCCTGTGGGCCGACATCCTCAACTTTCACGTCTTCCTGGGGCTTCTGACCGTCGTCTGGCTCGGTCTGCTCGGCGGCGTGGACGATTTTCTGAAACTCGTCAAGAAGAGCCGGTCGGGCCTCCGGGTGTGGGAGAAACTGCTCTTCCAGATCGGCCTGGCATTTCTGCTGGCGTTCTTCCTTTACCAGATGCGCGACGCGATCCGTCTGCCGGAGAACGGCACGGGCATCGCCCTGAACCTGCCCTTCTACAAGTTCCCGATACCCCTGCCGCTCTGGATCTTTGCGGTGGTATGCGTTCTGGTGGTGGCGGGGACCAGCAACGCGGTCAACCTGACCGACGGCATGGACGGGTTGGCCGTCGGCAGCATGGTGCCGCCGACCGTCGTGTTTCTGATCATCAGTTACATCGCCGGTCGGGTCGATTATTCGGCGTATCTGTATGTGCCGTATGTGCCGGGCGTCGGCGAACTGTCGGTCTTCTGCGGGGCGGTGCTGGGCGCGTGCCTGGGGTTCCTCTGGTACAACTGTTCGCCGGCCCAGGTGTTCATGGGCGACACGGGCAGTCTCGCCCTCGGCGGAGCCATCGGATACGTCGCGATGGCGACGCGGCAGGAGGTGATGCTGCTGGTGGCGGGGGGGCTGTTCGTCATGGAGGCGATGAGCGTCATCCTCCAGGTCGGCTGGTTCAAGATGACGGGCGGGCGGCGGATCTTTCGGATGTCGCCCATCCACCACCATTTCCAGTTGGGAGGATGGACCGAAACGCAGACCGTCGTCCGGTTCTGGCTTCTCGGCGCCATGTTTGCAGCGCTCGCCCTGGCGACGCTGAAACTGAGATGACAGGAGCCGGCCGCCGCCATCGCCGGACGGGCCATCGGTTGGGGCCGGCGCGGTTCGTGCCAGGCACGGGAGGCATGACATGACCACAGCGGCACAGCCGGTGGCACGCAGCGGGGCCCGTAACGTGCCGACCGACGCGATGGGCCGCCCGCTGACCGAGCCGTGCATCCTGTTCCTGATCGTGTTGGCGCTCGTGACGCTCGGCGTGCTGCTCGTTTACAGCGCCAGCCGGACGGCCGACGCCGCCGACACGACCCGCTATTTTCCGAAGCAGGCGTACTTTGCCCTGGCGGGGCTGGGGGTGTTTATCCTCGGCGCGATCGTTCCCTACCATCGGCTCAACCGTTGGTGGGTGGCCATCGGGGTGTTGGGCCTGGCGGTCGGACTTCTGGTGCTGGTTCTGTTTATCGGAAGCGGGCGCGGCGGCGCGAGGCGGTTTCTGAAACTGCCGCTCGGGCTGCACTTCCAGCCGTCGGAACTGGCGAAGTTTGCCGTCGTGATCTTCCTGGCCTGGTTTTACGGCCGGTCGAAGGCGCGGGCGCGCAACTTCGTCAGGAGTTTTCTGCCCGCCATCGCCGTCATCGCCGTGGTCTGCGGACTAATCGTCAAGGAAGACTTCGGCACGGCCGCGCTGGTGGGCGCGGTGGCGGTGATCCTGTGCCTCATCGCCGGGTGGCGGTGGTGGTTCCCGACGCTGATCCTGGCGCCGGCCGCCGTCGGCGCCTACGTCACCGTCTGGCTGGTTCCCTACCGCCTGGACCGGCTGAGGGTATGGCTCGACCCGTGGGAGTACTTCACCGGCGCCGGGTGGCACGTGTGCCAGAGCCTCATGGCCCTCGGCAGCGGCGGCCTGACCGGCGTGGGCCTGGGCTCCGGCATCCAGAAACTGTACGTCCCGGACAACGCGACCGATTTCATCTTCGCGGTCCTGTGTGAGGAGATGGGCATTCTGGGCGGCATCATGGTCATCGGCCTGTTCGGCGTGTTCGTGTGGCGTGCGGGGAAGATCATCCGGTCGGCGCCGGACCGGTTCGCGTTCCTGCTGGCATCGGGCATTCTGCTCGTGATCGGCCTTCAGGCGATCATGAACATCGGCGTCGTGACGAGCGCCCTGCCGGCAAAGGGCATCGGCCTGCCGCTGGTCAGTTACGGCGGGTCGAGCCTGCTGATGATGTGCTTCGCGGCGGGGCTGCTGGCCTCCATCGCAAGGCGGCGCGATGCGCAGGCGGCCGGCACCAGGCCGCTGGTCCACGTGCCGGCCAGACGAGGCTGAGGACACCCATCGCCATGCGCGAAACGGGGCGGCGAATCTTCATGGCAGGCGGCGGCACGGGGGGACATCTGTATCCCGGCCTGGCCGTGGCCGAGGCGATTCGCAGGCTCCAGCCCGAAGCGGCCATCGCCTTCTCCTGCACGCGCCGGCCCATCGACCGGAAGGTCCTGGCCGACTGTGGCTTCCCCGTGACGCCGATCGACGCCCGGCCGTTCCGGAGGGCCCCATGGACGTGGCCGGCTTTCGTGGTCAGCCTCGTGCGGAGCGGCAACCAGGCCCGCCGCCGGCTTCGTGAGTTCTGTCCCGACGTGGTCCTCGGCCTCGGCGGATTCGGCAGTTACGCCCCCGTGCGGGTCGGCCAAAAATACGGTGCCGCCACCGCCGTTCTCAACCCGGACATCGTGCCGGGCAGGGCGAACCGGCGCCTGGCGAGACGGTCCGACCGCATCTTCTGCCAGTTCAAGCAGACCGTCGACTTGCTCGGCGACCGGGCCCGGCTGACCGGGTGCCCGGTCCGGCCGAGCCTCCTCGCCTGCACCCGCGAAGAGGGGCGCCGGGCGTTCGGACTGGACGCCGAGCGGCAAACGCTCCTCGTCACGGGCGCGAGCCTCGGCGCCCGAACCGTCAACCGTGCGGCTGTTGCGATGCTCCGCGGGCGCGGCCTGCCGGACGGCTGGCAGGTGCTTCATCTGACCGGTCACGCCGAGTACGAGGACGTGTCGGCAAGTTACGAGGGGCTCGCGGTTCCTGCCGCCGTCCGGCCGTATGCCGAGAAGATGGGCCTCGCCTGCGCCGCCGCCGACCTGGCCGTGGCCAGGGCCGGGGCGTCCACCATCGCCGAACTGCTGGCGGCCGCCGTCCCGGCCGTCTTCATGCCGTACCCGTTCCATCGCGACCAGCATCAGATGCGGCAGGCACGGGCCGTCGAGGCGACCGGCGCGGCGGTCGTCGTCCAAGACCGTCCGGAGGATCCCGGCACGTGGCAGCGCCTGGCGGAAACGGTCACGGCGCTCATGACGGATTCCGGCCGTCTGGATGGGATGCGTGAGTGTGCCCGCGCGGCCGGCCGCCCCGATGCGGCCGAGGACGTCGCACGCCGGGTCGTGGAACTCGCCGACGGCGTCACACGGCGCCGCCACGCGCGGATTGAATCCGAGACGGCCCCCGCCGGGCGAGACGTTGACACCGCCGCCCACGCATCTTACACTCGGACCGGAGACGGAAACGGATGACCCCATCAAACGCACGACCGCCGTCCGGACCTTACGCAGGACGCTCGATCCACTTCATCGGCGTGGGCGGATGCGGCATGAGCGGCCTGGCGGAATTCGTCCTCACCGAAGGCGGCCGGGTCAGCGGGTCCGACATCAAGGCCGGCGCTGCGACCGAGCGCCTGGCACAACGGGGCGTGACCATTCACGTCGGGCATGGCAAGGGGAACGTCCCGGCGGGGGCGGACCTCGTTGTCCATAGCGCTGCCGTCAAGGCGGACAATCCCGAATTCCTCGAGGCCCGTCGCCGGGGCACTGCCACGTTGAAGTACGCCGAGTTCCTCGGCCAACTGATGACGCTCAGGCTGGGCATCGCCGTCAGCGGGACACACGGCAAGAGCACGACGACCGCCCTGGCGGCCTACGTGCTGTCGGAGGCGGGGCTGGATCCGAGTTTCGTCGTCGGCGCCGACGTGCCGCAACTCAAGGGCGGGGCGCGCGTCGGCAACGGACCGCACCTGGTGGTCGAGGCCTGCGAGTACGACCGCTCGTTCCTGAACTTCGCGCCGCATGCGGCGGCCGTCTTGAACGTCGAGGAGGACCATCTCGATTACTTCCGGGACCTGGCGGACGTTCGGGATGCGTTTGCCGATTTTGCGTCTCGCACGGCGACCGAGGGCCTGCTCGTCGTCAATGGGGCCGACCCCGGCATGGACGAGGTTGCCGCCCGGGCCCGCTGCCGCGTCGAGACGTTCGGCATCGGCGGGGGGTGGGATTGGCATGCCGAGAACCTGCACGCCGACGCCGGGCGATACGCGTTCGACGTGTACCGCCGGGACGCGCCGTTTGCCTCGGTCACCCTGGCGCTGGCCGGCGAGCACCACGTCCTGAACGCCCTGGCGGCAGCGGCGCTCAGCGCGTGGGCGGGTGCGCCGGCGGAAGCGATCGGCGGGGCGCTCGGGCGGTTCCAGGGCGCATCGCGGCGCATGGAGGTCCTTGGCCGGGTCGCAGACGTGACGGTCGTGGACGACTACGCCCATCATCCGACGGAGATCCGTGCGACGCTCGCGGCCGCACGCCAGCGGTTCTCGCCGCAGCGCCTGTGGGTGGTGTTCCAGCCGCATCAGCACAGCCGCACGCGGTTCCTGCTAAAAGATTTTGCGCAGGCGCTGAAGGTGGCCGATAAGATTATCGTCCCGGATATCTATTTCGTCCGCGATAGCGAGAACGAGCGTCAGGCCGTCTGCAGCCAGGACCTGGTGAAGGAGATCAGGGGCCTGGGCGCCGATGCGCGGTACGTCGAGGACTTCGATTCCATCCGCCGGCACCTGATTGAGGGCTTGGGTCCCGGCGACGTGCTCATGACCATGGGCGCCGGCGACGTGTGGCGCCTGGCGGAGCCGCTGCTGGCAGACCTTGTCGGGGCGCCTGGCCGGGGTCGGTCCCAGGCTTGAGCGCACGCAGAGGAAGCGCGATGACGATCTTCAAAGGCCTCGAGACAATCGTGCAGAAGGACTTTCCCCTGGGCCCGATAACCACGTTCGGTGTCGGCGGCAAGGCCCGGTATTTCGTGCGGCCTCGGACCGAGGATCAGTTGCGCGAGACAATCGAGCGGTGCGGAAAGAAGAAACTCGACATCCACGCCATCGGACGCGGCTCGAACGTCCTGGTCAGGGACGAGGGCGTCAAGGGCGCCGTCATCCAACTCGACCCGAAAGCGTTTGGACGCATCACGATCGAAGAGGACCTCCTGCGGGCCGGCGCCGCCGCGCCCCTGCCGAAGGTGGTTGCCGAGGCCGCGCGGCACAGCCTCTCGGGGGTCGAGTGCCTGGTGGGCGTCCCGGGAACCGCCGGCGGGGGCGTCCGCATGAATGCCGGCGGCGCCTACGGCGACATCGGCCAGACCGTGGAGCGCATCAAGGTCATGGATGCCCACGGCGAGACGTTCTATCGCGAGCGAGAGGACCTGGCGTTCGGCTACCGCACGAGCAACGTCTCGGCCCGGTTCATCCTGGAGGTCGAGTTGCGGCTGCTGCCCGATAGCGTCTCGGCCATCAACAAGCGGATGAAGAAGATCTGGATCGCCAAGAAGAACAGCCAGCCGATGAGCGCCGCGACGGCGGGCTGTGCCTTCAAGAACCCGCGGGGCCTGGCGGCCGGGCTGCTCATCGAGCAGGCGGGCCTGAAGGGAACCGCCGTTGGCGGCGCCGCCGTCTCACGCAAGCACGCCAACTTCATCGTCATCAGGGACAAGAAGAAAACGAAAGCCGCCGACGTGCTCGCCCTCATCGAACTGGTGCGCAAGGCCGTCAAGGACCGCTTTGACGTGTACTTGGAGTTGGAGATCGAGGTCTGGCCATGACCGTCCCGGTGCCGCAACTCGAACCCGCGAAGTTCATCGAGCCGGGCACGCTGACGATCGGCGTCCTGATGGGCGGCCCGTCGCGCGAACGGAAGATCAGCCTCGAAAGCGGTCGCGCGGTGGCCGAGGCGCTCGAGGGGCTGGGTCACGAGGTTCGCCCGGCCGACGTGCGCCCCGGGGACGTGACGCCCGAACTGGTCTGCGACATGGACGTGACGTTCCTGGCGCTGCACGGCACGTGGGGCGAAGACGGGGGGGTGCAGCGGGAACTCCAGACCCTCGGCGCCTGCTACACGGGCAGCGGGCCCGAGGCCAGCCGACTCGCCATGGACAAGGTGGCCGCCAAGGAGCGATTCTCCGGCGACGGGATACCGACGCCGGCGTTCCGCGTCCTGACGAGCGGCGATGAAGTAATGCTGGAGGAGGCGATGGAGCGGATCGGGCCCGACCTGGTCGTCAAACCCGTCGCCGGCGGGTCGAGCATCGACGTGTACACGGTGGACTCGCTTCGGGCGCTTCGCGGCGCGGTCGAGAAGGTCTGTGTGCGAGGCGAGCCGGCGCTGGTCGAACGCCGCATCGTCGGCCGCGAGTTTACGGTCGGCGTGCTCGGGGACTCGGCGCTTCCGACGCTGGAGATACGCACACCGAGCGGCCGCTACGGATACAAAGAGAAGTACCTGGCGAAGAGCACCAGGTACATCTTCGACCACGGCCTGCCGGCCGACGTGGAGCAGCGTGCGGTGAATGCGGCGCTGGCGGCACACCGCGTGCTGGGGTGCCGGGACCTCTCACGCGTGGACATGATCATCACGCCGGAGGGCGAACCCGAGGTTCTGGAAGTGAATACGATTCCGGGCTTCACGAGGCACAGCCTGGTTCCGAAGGCCGCCGCGCAGGCCGGGCTGGCGTTCGGACGCCTGTGCGAGCGGATCGTTGCCATGGCCCGCCAGCGGGCGGACCGCCCGGACTGAGGCCGGCCGGAATGACGTTAGCCGCCGGCCTTGCCCGGCGCGCTCGGTACGTGGGAGATTAGGATCGTATGGGAGGCGCACGATTGCCAAGAGGCACCGGGAACAAGCCCGTGGTGAAGGGTTCCAAGCGACGGTTTGCCCGCCGCGTCGCCAAGGCGGCGCTCGTCGCGGTGGCGACGGCGCTGGTGGGCGTGGCCGCGATGTACGGTCTCGGCCTCTTGCGCGGGCACGCCCGGGAGGCGCCCACCCATCAGGTGTCGGCAGCGAGTCTGCGCCTGGTCAAGGGACCCGCCTGGATGACCCCGGCGATCCTGGCGGAACTGGACGTCGGCTTGCTGGACCCGGAGTTCCCCCAACGGTTCAGCCTGCTGGATGACGGTGTCTCGCAGCGGATTGCGGCCGCATACGAAGCGTGCGTGTGGGTCGAGCGCGTCCGGAAGATCGTCAAGCACGATCCGCGTGTGGATCCTGACCGTCCGCCGCTTGAGGTCCACCTGAAGTTCCGCCGTCCTGCGGCGTTCGTCCGATCGCGGGGCGGGTTTTGCCTGGTCGATTCCTGCGGCGTGCGGCTGCCGGGCGTGTATAGCGAACCGCGCCTCGGCCGCGTGGCGCTGCTCGTCATCAGCGGCGTGACGTCGAGCCCGCCGAACGTCGGGCAGGTGTGGTCGGATGCGCGCCTGGAGGCGGGCGTCCGCGTGGCCGAAGCCGTCGGGCCCAGGCGCCAGGTGTTCCGCCTGGTCTCGATCGACGTCTCGAACGTGGGCGGCCGGCACGACCCGCGCGACACCGAGATCGCCCTGTTCACCGCCAACGGGACACGCATCAAGTGGGGCAGGGCGCCCACCGCCGATGCGGAATTGCTCCAGGAAAAAAGCCCCGACGCCAAGGTTGCCTACCTCGACTTCGTCTACAAGCACATGAACGGGCAGGTGGACGGCGTCCTGGCGTACATCGACATTCCGAACGAGGCCGTCCGGCGGCGCCCTGCCGATACGGGTAGCCGCCTCCGGAGTTAGGCGATGGCCACGTCCGGCAGCGACGCGGGTGCGGGTGTGGCCGGGCCGCCGGCGCCGGCCCGCGCCTGGGTGCTCCTGCCCGTTGTGTGGTGCCTCTGGCTGCTTCTGTCGCTGGTTCCCACGCTGCTTGTTGCTCCGCATCTTCTGTCGCCACGGCCGTGGCTGACGCGCGAGACGGCCCCGTCGGCGGTGCTTGCTGCGATGGCATTCTTCCTGGCGGCGGTCTGGCCGTTCTGGCCGGCGTTGGCGGGGCGCGTCCGACAGAAAAAGGGAACAGGCAAAAAGGGGACTGGCTCCTTTTCCTGCTTTTCGGAAAAGGTGCCTGTCCCCTTTTTGCAGAACGCAAGCGCGGTCTGCCGATGGCTCGGCGCCAGCGCCCTGGAGTTCGTCGTCCTTTTCTCACTGGCCGCGCCGTTTGTCCTCGTGGCATGGTCGGTGAGCGGCGGGAGACTGGCGGTGGCGCCCGCGGTGGTCTCGGTCGCCGGGCTCGGCATCTTCGGCCTGGGCCTGCGGACGGCCGCCGCGGGAATGGTCCCGGGCGCGGCCCGCTGGCTGATGCTTGCCGCCATGTTGGTGTGCGCGGGGCCGCTGGTCCTGGGGTACGCCGCCGCTGAAACGATGGGCGTGTCGCTGCCCTGGCTGCTGGAGGTCTCGCCCGTTTTCGAGTTGGTCCGCGTCGGGCTGGACGCCTGGCCGCAGGCGTCGTGGCCGAGGATCGCGCGGCTGTGGCT